>JAVETY010000046.1:0-13178 GCA_034005815.1 Sulfurimonadaceae bacterium
AGAGTTTATGTACAATGAAGCGAGATTTAAAATGGTAGAAGCGATGAACCCACAAAATGCAAAAGAGTATGCACAGACCGCACAAAATCACGCGGATGCGCAGTACAAAAAATATATGCATCTTGCAAATCTTGATTACAGTGAAAAAACAGAGGAAGAATTATGAATTTAACGACTAACTATCTCGGGATAGATTTTAAAAATCCCCTTATTGCTGGAGCTTCTCCACTTACATCTTCACTTGATAAAATCAAGGAACTTGAAGATGCTGGTATCGCGGGTATCATCATGCACTCTTTATTTGAAGAGCAAATCAATCATGACCTTCATGCCATTGATCACTTTTTATTTTCTGGGAGTGATAGTTTTGCGGAGTCTCTAAGTTACTTTCCAGAGTCAAATCAGCTGGAGAGTTCTGAAGCTGAAATCTATTTAGAAGATATATTTCTGTACAAAAAGTCAGTGGATATCCCAATCATTGCAAGTCTCAATGGAGTAAGTAGCGGTGGATGGGTGAAATATGCCAAAAAAATGCAAGAAGCAGGTGCGGACGCGCTTGAACTTAATATCACGTATATCCCTACAAATCCTCTTCTTGATGCAAGAGAAGTAGAAGCGATGTATGTCAAAGTTCTTGAAGATGTGCGTGCAAATACAACTTTGCCTCTGAGTGTAAAAATGAATGCCTACTTCACAAATCCCGCACAAATGGCAAAAAAATTTAAAGATGCCGGAGCAAACGGCTTAGTTGTTTTTGACAATCCTGTTCAAGTGGATATCAATCTTGATGAGCTAAGTCCAGTGCAACGTGCTAACTTGACAAGCTCTGCAAATTTAAGTGAAACACTTCGCTGGTGCGCTATTTTGCGAAGTAATGTAGATATCTCTTTGGCAGCTTCTACTGGAGTTCACAGCGCGCATGATGTTTTAAAATCTATTATGAGCGGTGCAGATGTAACGCAAATGGCTTCTGCGTTACTGCAACATGGAAGCACTCACGTAGAAGTAGTTCTCAAAGAGTTGGTGCAGTGGATGGAAGAAAAAGAATATGTTTCTATTAAACAAATGAAGGGAAGTATCTCTTTAAATCACTGTGATAACAAAGCAGCGTATGAAAGAGCCAACTATATGCGAGCACTTCTTAGCTATAGATTTTAGAATAAAGACTATTTTTACGTCTAGTTGAAGATGAGTGAAGCTTAATATAATGATTGAGTTTCAACTGAAAATATTATTTAAAAATCTATCATGGTGGTATTTTTTATGGTGTTGCACTTTAAACTTGAGTTGACAAAAAAACATGACATGTCATAGTTTAAATACAATTCTTGATATGATATCGCTATGAAAAAAACACTATCTCTAATCTTTTTACTATCTATCACAACTACATTATCTGCAAATAAAAACTGGATTGAAATCGGACCATCCGAGAAAGCACAAACCAAAAAATCAAATACTAAAATAGATATAGATACATCTCAAATAAATCCGATGGGTCTTCTGATGAAAAATGCTATTGCTATACAAGAGCTATTGGATACTACGAGTAAAAAAGAAGAACCAGTAAATGATAAAAATTGGATTTTACTTCACAATGAGGAAAATAATTGATCATCTTAGACTTTGAGACGAACTCTGCAAATATCCATGATGTTATTGAGATAGCTGCTTTTCGAGTTGCACTTATAGAAAATGAGTATAAAATTATAGATACATTTCATCGCTATTATTTCTCAGAGTATGAGGTAAATCCTCACGCACTTGCTGTACACAAACTCTCTCCTGATAGATTAGAGAGACTCAGAAAAGATGTGGATTATGTAGAGTATTTTGCAGATGATAGTGATTTTATAGAATTTTGTAAAAATAGTACGACATTAGTCGCTCACAACATATCATTTGAACTGCGTCACATTGGGAATCTACTCTCATTTCAAAAACATTTTTGTACTATGAAAGAGAATAAAAAAATCGTAAAAGCAACCAATATACGAGGTAATTTGAAAAATCCAAAACTTATTGAGACTTGTAAATACTACAACATAGAGTTTGATGAGGAGCAGTATCACAGTGCCATCTATGATGTCACAAAAACCCTAGAGATATTAAGTAAGATGAAGAGAGAGATCTGACTTTATACCATCTCCTATAATTCACTCATTCCACCCTCTTTCGAGGCGGAATAAATACAACACTTCTTATACTTTTACAGTTTTTATTTTATGGCATGTCTAGGTTGGTAAGAGATATTCTACTGTTCGATTTGCTCCGCTTTTTTTACATATCTCTACAATACAACAAATAATACATTTTAGGAAAATCAAAAAAAATAATAAAAACAAATCAAACTATAGTAAGTCGATAGAAGTACTTGACTTTAAAATATAAATCTGTTATTATTTTGTACTTTTAAAAAAAGGATGTGTGTTGGCAATGATTTCAACTAAGGGTGCATATGGTTTAACAGCTATGGTCATCCTTGCAAAAGAAGACAAATTGTTGCAGATAAAAGAGATAGCCAAGATGGGTAATATCCCTCAAAGCTATCTTGAGCAAATCTTAGTTCTTTTAAAAAGAGCTACTTTGGTTGAGAGCGTTAGAGGTGCTAATGGCGGTTATAAACTCTCAAAACCCACAAGCGCTATAAGTGTTTTTGAAATACTAAACTCACTAGAGTGCTGTATGGCTCAGGCTGATAACAAAAGTGACAACAATATGCTTGAAGCTTTTTGGCAAGATACACAGGAGAAGATTAAAGAGATTTTTGCACCCTCTTTAAAAGAATTAGAAGAGTTTTTACAAAAAAACCCTCAAAATATTATATATCACATATAGGAAGAAAATTATGAAAATAGCACAAAATGCAACTGAGTTGATTGGAAATACTCCACTCGTTAAAATTAATAGCATCTCGGATGAGACAAACGCAACTATACTTGGTAAATGTGAGTTTATGAACCCTACGAGCTCTATAAAAGATAGAGTTGCACTTGCTATGATTGATACAGCTATTGCTGATGGCAAAATAAAACAAGATACCCTTATTATTGAACCAACAAGTGGAAACACAGGAATTGGTCTTGCTATGGTTTGTGCATCAAAAGGCTTAAAACTTACTCTCACTATGCCAGAATCTATGAGTTTAGAAAGACGTCAACTCCTTAGTGCATTAGGTGCAAGCATAATTTTAACTCCAGCTTCACTTGGTATGAAGGGTGCGATTGACAAGGCTACTGAGCTAAACGAAGAGAATAAAGATAGCTTTATGCCTCAACAATTTAACAATCCAGCAAATCCGGCAATGCATAAAAGAACTACTGCCCAGGAGATACTACGAGATACCGATGGTAAAATTGATATACTTGTAGCAGCAGTTGGAACTGGTGGCTCACTCACAGGGATTGGAGAAGCATTAAAAGAGCGTAATCCAAACATAGAGATTATCGCTGTTGAACCATTAAACTCGCCTGTAATCTCTGGAGGCAAACCAGCTCCTCATAAAATTCAAGGTATTGGTGCAGGTTTTATTCCAGCAGTGTTAAATACTCAAATTTTTGGTGAAGTCATTTTAGTAAGCGATGAAGATGCATTTGCAACATCAAAAGCCTTAGCAAAGAGTGATGGACTTTTAGTTGGTATTTCATCAGGAGCGAATGTTTATGCAGCAAAACTTGTAGCCCAAAGAGAGCAAAATAAGGGAAAAATTATAGTTACTATACTATGTGACACGGGAGAGAGATACTTAAGTACTGCTCTTTACTCGTAAATGGAAGTTGAAATATGAAAAATAATAAAAATATTTTTAGACCTTTTATAGATGAAAATACAAGTTTTAGTGAAATTTCTGATGCTATCATTGGAGTAAACAAAGAAAATTACTTTGACTATACAGCTTCAGGTCTCGCATTTAAGCCTATAGAAGAAAGACTTCAAGAAGTTTTACAAACATATGCAAATACTCACTCAGAGTTTGCAAGTGATGCTAAAACTACATCTTTTTACTATGATATAGCAAGAGAGAATCTAAAAAAACATCTTGAGCTTGAAAAAGATTTTGTCCTTCTTCCTTGTGGAAGCGGTGCAACTGGAGCTATTAAGAAGTTTCAAGAGCTTTTAGGACTTTATATCCCACCTGCGACTAGGGCTAGATTTAAAATAGATTTAAAAGAGATAGAAAAGCCTCTTATCATTATAGGACCTTTTGAGCACCATTCAAATGAGATAAGCTACAGAGAAGGAGTTTGTGACACGCTACGAATTCCTCTGGATGCTACTGGAAATGTGGACTTAAAATTTTTAGCAGATGCCTTAGAAAAAAACAAGTCTCGCCAACTCATAGGAGCATTCTCAACCGCATCAAATGTAACTGGAATCATTCCTCCATATGTAGAAATATCCAAGCTACTTAGAAGTTATGGAGCTATTGTAGCATTTGATAGTGCGGCGTCTTCGCCGTGTTTAAATGTTGACTCATCTCTGTTTGATGCTCTGTTTTTATCACCTCATAAACTCGTAGGTGGACCTGGAACTTGTGGACTACTTGCCATTAGACGCCATCTTATAAATGAAAAAGACTCTCCTACTTTTGCAGGTGGAGGAACTGTTGCTTATGTCTCACCCGATGAGCATATCTTTAACTCCGATATTGAGATGCGTGAAGATGCTGGAACCCCTGCAATTTTACAACTTATAAAAGCATCGTTTGCTTATCAGCTTAGAGGCGAAATAGGAATTAAGAGGATTCAAGAGAGAAAAGTTGAGTTATTTAAAATCCTCAAAGAGTCATTGAAAGATGTGGGTGAGCATACCATCTATGGACAGAATCAAGCTCATAGCAGTGTTGGTATCTTAGCTATAAACTTTCACGGAGTAACACCTTATGAACTTTGTGAAAAACTTTCGCTTAACTATGGCATCCAAACGAGAGCAGGATGTAGCTGTGCAGGACCATATGGACACGATCTATTTGGTATCTCTAATGTAGCAAATAAAAATGAAAAACCTAGCTGGCTTAGAATTAGTGTTAATTATACCCATAGTGTAGAGAGTATAAACCATTTAGTGAATGCTCTTAAAGAATCTATAAAAGAGCTAAAACAATAGGGTGCTAACTGGCTCGTAAAATGTCTCCTAAATGGGGACATTCCATATCACCTAATCTACCAGCACAATACCTAGGCTCTCTAACAAAAACAATGCTTCAAATTTGTTAAAAATTGCACCTTTTATATAATTCATTTGTAGATTGATTTGCGTGTTTGCTGTATCAGTAAAATTTGCATACTCTACATGCGTCTTATCAAACCATGCACCTTTAAAATCACTAGAGCTAAAATCTGCTTTCATAAATGAGCCTAAACGAAAATCAACATCTTTTACACTACATTTTTTCATTACTAAGCCATCTAATTTGAGTCCAAAGAAATTGCTATCGTTTAAAATAGAATCTCTAAATTCTAGTGTCTCACTGCTAAGTAAACTTTTCCAATCACACATCGTCCAATCTATGCCAATCATCTTACATGCCATAAACTCACAACCACTCATTGTGGTATCGGTAAGTTTCATAAGACTAAGATTGCAGTTTAGAAATCGACAATCGATAAATCTGCATGAGTGAAAAAATGTTTCACTAAAATCACATGCTATAAATGTACACTCTTCAAACTCTGCTTTTTTTATTGTAGTTTGAGAGAGATTGATTTTTTCAAACTCTTCTGCAAAACAGTCAAGCTTATCTACAATCAGTTTTTTACTTTTACTCACTCTATCTCCATAAACAGTTTTATAATACTTCGACCCTATCTCTTCCATTTGCTTTTGCCATGTAAAGAGCATCATCACATCTTTTAAAGATACTTTTTTGTGTATCTCCTTCTTTATATTCACTTACACCAAAGCTTACAGTTATGCTTCCTGCAATAGGATGAACTTTGCTCTTGATTTTATTCCTTAGCATTTCTGATACATATTTTGCTTCATCGATAGAAGTATTTTTAAATAATATGACAAACTCTTCTCCACCCCATCTTGCAAATATATCTGTTTCTCTTACATGCGTAGTGATTGTTTGAGCCATACTTATTAAAACTTCATCCCCGATAAGATGTCCATACGTATCATTGAAATTTTTAAACTTATCTATATCTAAAATTGCTATAGAGAATGGATGGTGGTATCTTTTTGTGAGTTTAAGCTCCTCTTCTAACTCTTGATTGAACTTATATCTATTATAAACATTTGTAAGTTCATCATGATAGGCTTTTTTCTCAGTTGCAATATAATGCTCTTTCATTTTAGTTATATCCGTAAGAGATACTATGAAGTCACTATTATTTACTGAATCACTTATGCTGATTTTAAAAGCTTTTAATTCAAGATTTTTACCTAACATCGATATTATTCTGTCTTCAGCAGGAGTTCTTTGTACCAAAGATGCAAAGTTTTCATCTTCTTCTAGTAACCCTTTATGTAAAAACCCTTCTGTAGAAATAAACCTATCAAAAATATTATATTCTTGATTTACAAAACTATGAAATTGATGATTAGAAAACTTAATATCTTTAAAGTTAGTGATAAACATAATATTATCAGTTGAATCGATAAGGTCTTGTAGTAGTTTATTTTGCTCATCTATTTTTTGTTTTGAAGAGATTATTTTTATTAAAAATAAGATTATGATGATGGACAAGAAAAATGTTATGACTCGAACGATAAAGGTATTCCCTAACGATGATTTGATAATAGCACTCTCTTTATATGAAACAAGCCATGCTAGGTTTTTATTCTCAATATTTTCAATTGGTAAAAAAGAGGCTACTGTAATTTCATCTTTATATGCAACATAAGAGCTAAAAGGCTTATAACGTAACATTTTACGCTCAATCTCCTCTTTAATAGGGGCGAGTCTAATTTTATTTTCAATAATGCAATCTTTTTCATTATGTCCAGCACATAAGGTTAGCATGTATCCTTGATTTTCAGCGCTTAAACCATATTTTAAAACTAAATCTTTTTCATTCCAAATTGTTGCATCAAAGATATTTTTATTGACTATAAAATGGGAATGTATTTGACTTATATTGCCTAAGTATCTTTGAAACTCTTCACTCGAAAAAGAGATTTCCATAGCTCCAATATGCTCATTTTTATCGTTAAATATAGGAAAAGTATTTCTAAATCCATGCGCTACTCTTCCTTGTGCAAAAGTTCGCATAGGTTTTTTATACTCATTTGCATATGCATAATCAACTCTTATTTGTGATACATCATCTCCAAATTTACTAGGTTTTTGTGTTCTTAAAAAAACGATATTGTCTTTAAATACAAATTGAGCCTGTAAGATTCCCAACTCTTTCATAGATTCATATCTGCTTGTTACTTGATTATAAAGCTCATTTCTGTTTTTTGCTTGTGTGGCTTCTGATACACCATAAGAATTTTCAAGAAGCTTTGCCGCATCTGTATTTCTAAGTATTGATTTGTGCATTGCGTAAGATACATTTTTTTGAGTTTCTAAGAGGAGATTATAATGTATAGTTAAATTTAAGATATTCTCTTTTAAGACAATATTCACTTTATTTTGTTGACTTTTTTCAGTAAGAAAGTATGTAAGTGTATTAATTACTAGAAACAATAATGATAAAAATAATACGATTTTAATATTTACATTCATAATGTGTGATTATAGATAGTAACTGGTAAATTACTGATTAATTATGATAAAAATTTATTATACTGCTACCTAAGATCAAGAGACTAAATTCACAAAGAGAATTTCAAATGCCTAGTGGTACCTTTTTTGCTTATATCTATCAAATCTAAAGGTGGGTTATGGCTGAAACAATAGAAGAGATCATCATCATTGAAGAGGGTGATGCCGCTGAATTTGAAACTGTTGAAGAGCAACTCTCTACAAATAAAAAGGTAGACCATAAAAAAACAATCATCATAGCTTTAGTAGCTATTTGTGTTATTGTGCTCCTTTTAATGCTTATCCTTTTTTCATCCTCTACAGAACGATCAAACACAGAATCTCTTTCAGGTATTTCTGAAAAACTTGAAGATAGGAAAGCTCCTCCTATGGAGCAAAGCAAAGTTGAAAATCTGATTGCAAAAGCAAACTATCTCTACTCTTCTGGCTCAAAAGAGGAAGCACTTCTACTTTATGAACAAATCGCTCAGTATAGTGAATCCCTTTCTCAATATAATTTAGGTGTCGCCCAACTCAAAAATCAGCAATATGCTCTTGCACTTAAAACCTTTCAAAAAGCAATCAATAACAATGAGAACAGATGTGTAAGCGCTATCAATGCCGCAGTTTGTTCTTTACACCTTGAAGATAAGGAGGCATTTCGTTACTACATAGATATGGCATATGCATATTTACCAAATGAGATAAACTCCCCTCTTTATTCCTATTACTATGCACTTATTAGCTACTACAACCACAACTATCTAGAAGCGTTAAGTGCTCTTAAAAATCGTAAGTCAGACTTTTATGCACGTGAGCAAGATATCATGGCATCAAAGATACATGCCATGTTTGATAGTAACTATGATGCACTCGAAGCTATGGAGAGTTCTTTAACTTCAATTGATGCTTTTAGCATGGGACTTTTATATGCAAGAGTAGGAGATTTGACATTAGCAATTAAATATTTTGAAGATGCTTTGATAAAAAATATAGAACCTATTCGTTCCCATATGGCGCTTGCACTTGTCAATCTAAAAGCTGGAAAAGTTTATACAGCCTCGAAACAGATAAAAGATGTAACCGATATGTTTCCTGATGAAGTGTACCAGTTTTATCCTATCAAAGCAACTCTCAAAGAGTCTCTTTTTCATCCAGAAGGTGCGCAACTTCGTTATAGAAACATTACAAATAAAGGCAAAAGTCTTCTCTACCAAAAGATATTTTATTTCTCACCTTATAAAGTTTTTGATGCCGAGCAGACAATCAGCTATATCCGTAAAGGAAATGCTAATATTTTTATAGATAACATCGATTCAGCGCAAGAGTATCTCAAAAAAAGTGCCTCCTCTTCAAGCGTCAACAAAGGGATTGCACAAGCTATAAAAAAAGCGCTTAGCTTCAAAATCCGTGAAGCAAACGAGGATTTACTTGAACTTGTAAAGATACAGCCAAAACACTCTATCTTGCACTACAATATAGGGCTTACATACGCACAACTAGGGGATATGCCAGAAGCGCACTCACACTTTTTAAAATCCTACCACCTTGATGCGAAAAATTATATCTCAGGTATTTATGCTGTTATGACTGCACAAATCACCAACAAAGAACATACTAAGATGAAATCTATTTTGAAGAGTTCTCTTGAGATGGAACCTGAAGATGAGAACATCTATCTTTTTAAAACCTTGATGCAACTCAGTGAAAATAACATTATGGCAACTTCTGATTGGCTCAGTAAGGATTATAAACAAAGACCACTTTATCTAGCACTTGATTCCATCATCTCATTACAACTAAACCATTATGATATCGCTCAAAAAGCAGCACAAAAATTGATAGTGATGCAACCAAACGATATCATGCCTCATATACTTTATATTGATGCAACGTTTCATGATCTCTCTTCGATTGAGTATGCAAAAAATGTTCACAATTATTTAAAAGATATAAAATTCCATTTTACAGACCTTTACTTTGGTCCCTATATCACGCAATACTCTTATATCCATCAGATGATGTTTACAGGAAGACTCTACTTTGTACGTGAACAACTCAAATCTGTTTTAGCAACAACTCCGGAATATACGCATGATATAACAAGCGCTCTTGCCATGGCATCTTTTTATGATAAAGCTTTTGAAGAGTCTTATACATTATATAACCAACTTATAGACACACTCAAAGTGCGTGATACAAATACGCTTTTCTTGGCTTCTGCTGCTTCTATAGCTGCTAAACATCCCGAAAATGCTATAGCACTTCTAGAGCTTTCAAAGATGAAAGACCCTCATTTTTTAGAAACTCGTTATGCTTTGGGACTTTTATATCTTGAAGTAAAAAACAATCAAGGTGCAGCGATACAGTTTACAAAGATTGGAGATTCTGGATTTAGTTCTGAGTACTTTAATTTTGATATAGATTTACAATCACTCTATACTGCAAAGCTGCAAAAAAAGAAGTGATTGCTACGTTTTTCTAAGTCTTGTAAGAGAAACAAAAATAGCGCGGATAGGTCCATAAAGTATATAGCAAATAAAAAGAGTGGCTAATCCTTCTATTGGATAGATAAAAATCAATAGCAAAAGAAAAAGAATAGAAGCAAATATCTTTCTTATATGTTTTTTATTTGTATCTACTTTTTTAAAGCTTGGATAGCGGATATTTGTAACCATCAAGATAGAAGCAACAATAGTAGCTACTAAAAGTAAAACTCCATATCCCTCTTTTAAATTATATTTATCAAATAATAAAACAATAATAGTCACAAAAATAGCTGCAGCAGGGATAGGTACACCTATAAAAACTGTAGGTTCTGTTGTCATAAGATTAAATCGCGCAAGACGAATCGCACCAAAGATAACAAAAAGCGCAGAAGCAACTACCCCTAAACGCCCATAATCTTCTCCTGCGTAAAGAAATACAAGCAAAGCAGGAGCAACGCCAAAAGCAACTATATCAGCAAGAGAATCAAACTCCATGCCAAACTTTGAAGAAGTATTTGTAAGTCGTGCAACACGACCATCGAGCCCATCAAAAAGAAGTGATAAAAAGATAAGCCAAGCAGCTTTTGAAAAATCACCATTGATAGCACTCATCATACTTAACATGCCAGAAAAAATAGAAGCTGCAGTAAAAAGGTTTGGAAGAATATAAGCTAGATTAGCTGGGGATTTCATCTTAAGAGAAATACCCTATAAGTGTATCTGACGCAGCTACTTGAGATCCTACTTGTATATTAAGACGGAAGTTTTCAGGAAGATAAAGTGTTGTTGTACCATACACCATAGAACCATATCTCGCACCTTGAAGAAGTGATTGTGACTCTTGTGCATCAAGACTTATCTCTTCAAAGCTTTGTTTGAGTGTATGTAAAACTTTTATTTTATTGCCAGTAATATTTTTAAAAACAATAGAAATAGAAGAGTTGAGCTTTGCAGCTAGTGTAGAATATTTTTGTGATAAACGAGTACCTTTTTGAGTTTTTACCAAAGTAAAAGTTGCGCTCATAGGAGCACGTAAAAGTGATACATCAAGATATGAAGAATCAATAGTAACTTTGTATTTATACCCTTCCTCTTCAATCTCTTCTATCGATATAACAGTTCCATCAGCAGGACTTGCAACACTTTTGGGCTCATAGTTTTGAGCCATTCTCTCAGGATTTCTAAATATATAGATAAAAAATAAAATTGCTAAAAAAGAGAAAAACTCTAAAAAATGAAATGAGAAAAAATGAAATATAAAAAACAAAATAACCGCAACAAAGATATACCTAAAGCCACCTTTTGCTACTGGATATAGATTATTTCTCATCATTTTCATCCCCTTTATTTTCTTGTTTCTCTATTGTATTCTCTTTTTTTGTCATAGTAGCATCTTCTTTGAGTTCATCTTCTATATGTCCACTCGAAGTTTCTACTTTTGATTCTATGTTGTTTTCTTTTTCAAAGTTAATGATTATATCACGAACTTCTGAACCTTCAATATTTTCTTTTTTATACAAAAGCGCAACCATCTCTTCAATAGCTCCACGGTACTCTTCGAGTCTCGCTTTTACTTCTGTATACCTTTCTTGGAGAGATTTTTTGATAAACTCATCCATATCATTTGCTAGTTTATCGCTATATTCTCTGCTTGATTGCATACCACCACCGAGGAATGACTGTCTGCTTTTTTCCATAACCATAAGACCTGCCACATCTGTCATACCGTAAGTTTGCACCATTGATTTGATAATATCCGTCGCACGTTCAAGGTCATTTCCTGCACCTGTTGAGATTTCACCGATAAATACCTCTTCAGCAGCACGTCCACCTAAAAGCACATCTACCTCAGCCCAAAGTTCATAACGTTGCATCATAAACTTATCTTCTTCTGGCTTGTTCAGTGTATATCCAAGAGCTGCAAGTCCACGTGGAACAATAGAAACTTTAGAAACTTTTTTAGCCCCTTTTGTAGTTTCTGCCATAAGTGCATGTCCACTCTCGTGGTATGCAACAATCTTTTTCTCTTTTGGATTGATACGGCGAGATTTTTTAGCAAGTCCTGCAATAGCACGCTCAACAGATTCAAAAAGGTCTTTTTGTTTTACTGTTTTTTGACTTTTACGTCCAGCTAAAAGCGCTGCTTCGTTGATAACGTTTGCAAGGTCTGCACCTGCAAGTCCTGCTGTGAGTCTTGCTATCTCTTCGATTTCAACATCATCATCCATTTTTACATTGCGCATATGTACTTTTAGAATTTTGACACGTCCTGCAAAGTCAGGTTTATCAACAAGAACTTGTCTATCAAAACGTCCTGGTCTCAAAAGTGCAGCATCAAGAACTTCTGGTCTATTTGTAGCAGCTAAAACTATAACAGGTGTATCTGTACCAAAACCATCCATCTCTGCTAGGAGTTGATTGAGTGTTTGTTCACGCTCATCATTTCCACCCATCATTCCACCAGCTGCACGAGATTTACCAATAGCATCTATCTCATCGATAAAGATAATACTTGGCGCATCTTTTTTCGCTTGTTCAAACAGATCTCTTACACGCGCAGCACCCACACCCACAAACATCTCTATAAAGCTAGAACCACTTACGGAGAAGAAAGGAACATCTGCTTCACCTGCAACAGCTTTTGCGAGTAAAGTTTTACCAGTTCCCGGACTTCCTACTAAAAGAACACCTTTAGGGATTTTTGCACCAATACTTACATATCTGTCAGGGTATTTTAAAAAGTCAACAATCTCTTGTACTTCTTCTTTTGCTTCTTCTACACCTGCAACATCATCAAATTTTGTTTTTGGTTTTTCAGAATTGATCAATTTTTTAGAATTACCCATCCCAAGAAGTCCGCCACCCATACTTTTTTGCATGCGTCCTGCAAAAAACATCCAAATTCCGATTATTATCAAAAATGGTAGCAACCATCCAAACATCTCAGTAAACAAGTTTGATTCACTAAATCCTGTATATTCTATCTTTTGTGC
>JAVETY010000180.1:0-3145 GCA_034005815.1 Sulfurimonadaceae bacterium
GATATCTATAGATGATTTTGGGAGTGGATATTCTAACTTTGAGTACCTTTTACGCCTTGATGCTGATTTTATAAAAATAGATGGCTCACTTATTAAAGACATCGATACAAATATAGATTCAGAAGATATTGTAAGGACTATTGTAGGGTTTGCAAAAAAGAAAAATATTAAAGTAGTTGCAGAGTTTGTAAGCTCTGAAGCGATTTATAACAAGATAAAAGAGTTAGAGATAGATTTTATGCAAGGATACTATTTAGGGATGCCAAATAGTACCTTTGATATTTTAAAACCTATTTAAGGTCACCTTCGAGTTCTATCTCGATTTTGACATCTTCACCTACTGCTACTCCACCAGTTTCTAGGATTTTATTCCAGCTGATTCCATAGTCTTTACGGTTTACTACACCTGAGATTGTAAGACCTGCTTTTTGACCTTTACTGTGTTTTATAACACCACCAAATTCATAGTCAAATACAACATTTTTTGTCACACCATGCATCGTAAACTCACCATGTGCTTTGTCTTTTACTACTTTTGTAAGCTTAAATGTGATTTGTGGAAATTTTTCTGCATTAAATATATCTTTAGATTTTAAATGCGCATCTCTATCTTCTATACCTGTATCGATAGAAGCGACTTCTACTACACCATGAAGTGCTTTTAGCTCATTTGTTTTATCATCAAGTTCAAAAGTACCATCAAACTCTGCAAATTTACCTTTTACATTACTCACCATCATATGCTTCACTTTAAAACTCACTCCTGAGTGTACTGTATCAACTGTATAAGTACCTGCAAATAGTGCACTAGATGCAAAAAGAGTTGCTGCGAGTAATTTTAATTTCATTGAAATTCCTTTGTGTTTTAAGATTTATGATCTATGATTTATCTACATCTAAAAGAAGTAGAAACGCCTTTGTAAAAACAGAATTAATTATAGCTCTTATTGGTAAATGATGTTAATTATCAATTAATTAGTGTAGCCGTATCATTGAACACCTTTTTTCTTTGCAGCTTCAATTCCTTCCTTAACTCTTTCATAAATGAGATCTCATTCAAACTCTGCAATAGCACCTAACATGGTAAATAATAATCTACCTGCTGGTGTTGTGGTATCAATATTTTGTTGAATGACTTTGAGATCGACATTTTTATCTTCTAAAAGCTTAGCAATATTTTGAAGGTTTATTACAGACCTGGCTAATCTATCAAGCTTTGTAATAAATAGTATATCTCTTTCTCGAACAACAAAATCCATCATGGTATCGAACTGCTGACGGTCAGCTTTATTTTTACCAGATTTTTTTTCAGAGAAAATCTTTACACAGCCAGCATCTTTAAGTTGATCAATTTGATTCTCAAGATTTTGGCTGGAGGTTGAAACTCTTGCGTAATCTACATTCATAGTTGACTCCTTTATTATGAATAGATTAACTATAACATTTTGTAAATTAGTACTTATTCGCTATTTTAATCCGAATATCGTATAATTATAAAAAAGGAGGGTACTTATGAAAACTAAAGATATATTTGATGTATTTGGTATTGCTCCATCTACATTGTCTGACTGGAGTAAAGAAGATAACAAAAAACATACTCTTGCCAAATTACTTAAAAATATGAGTATGAATGAAGTTGAAGATATCTTATCAAAAGAACTAAAGTCTCAATCAAAGCCTTTGATGCTTTTATCAACGGTGAATTGTTCTATAGGAAATAAAAAAAAGCATTTTACACTTACAAGTTTAAAAAATCTGTTTTATAAAAAAGAGCCTTTAGATGTATATGATAAATATGCACTTAAAACTATAAAGAATGAAGCACTAGAAGAAGAGATAGTTGATTTTAGAAACTACTATAGAATATCTCCTAAGAGAGTTGAAACAGTATTGGCTTCATTATGAAAAACATTGAATTTATAAAAGAACATTACGGTGAACAGATACACGCTTTAAATAGTTTCATTGAAGATGCTTACCGTTTTTTACCAAATCAAGATCACTCTACAATCAGATTTGGTGGTGGAACTGCATTAGCTATATACTATTTTCAACACAGGCTTAGTTTTGATATTGACTTATTTGTGACTGATGTACAAATATTAAATTACCTTAGCCCAAAGCATTGGATAGATGAAACAAATAAATTTAATACTAGCAAGTATATTGATTTATCAAACCATATAAGAGTCTTAGAGAAAAAGAATAATATAAAAGTCGATGTTTTGGTCTCTCAAAGTGCTTCATCTGACTACTTACTTGACAATTCAAAAGTTATTTTTACCGGTGACGTATATGTTGAGAGCATAGAAGATATTATTGGCAAAAAAATAGTTTATAGACGAAATGATAATCTCACAAGAGACATTATAGATATTGCCATAGCCATAAAGTTAAAAAATGGCATCCTGCAAAATATGCTTGAGAGAGGCTTGATTAATGAACTAGATTTGAAAGAGTTAAAAACTTCATTGGAGAACTTAGATAAAACAACTTTTGAAGAAGAGATAGAAATTGTAGCGCCTTTTGAGAATTACATAAATGATTCTAAAAATGCTCCTGAGATAATAAAGCAAGAATGTCAAAAAATATTAACTTAGGTGTGCTTCTATGGAGTTTGTTTGTTCCAAAAAGAACTGGAGTGGTAACCTAAATTCATACTCAGAATTAAACAATTCTCAGTTAGAATAAAAATGAAAAAGGGTTATTATGAGAATAAGTAGATATTGCAACTTATCTTAAACTCTACTTTACCCATATCTATAGGATGTTTTTTATTATGAAGCTTTATCCAATGTACATAAGTTCTCTCTGTTGAATAACTGTAATGTTAAATCTAATCTTATCCCGAACTATGTCCAATAGTTTTTTTTCACTTCCATTTTCAATCCTTTGCTTAAGTATCATTGTGAGTGTTATGTAATGTATTTGCACATTAACACTCATTTGAAGCTGTTATTTGTTCATCATATATTTAACAGTCATCTTTTCTTTAAGAATAATATGGCGTATTTGATAAAAAAGCAAAAACAATTGCATTTTGTCATATTTTTTAATAAATTTCCATTTTTAACACTCATTTGGATTAATAGTTAATAATATATATTAAGGTTGTTCTATGTAAAATGATGTTGAATAAATAGTT
>JAVETY010000181.1:0-3142 GCA_034005815.1 Sulfurimonadaceae bacterium
TGGAATCACATCCATTGTGATTAGCTCTTGAAGTTTTTTTATATAAGACATTTTTCTTCCTTAAATTATTTGTGATATGATACTTTAAAAATCACCTATTTGTATAGTTATTAAAAAAAAGAGAGATGAAATATGAATTTTTACGCACTTATTATAGGGACTGAGATCTTAAATGGACGTAGAGAAGATAAACATTTCAAATTTGTGCAACAAGAGTTAGAAAAATATTCTCATGAGATGTTTGCATCTTTTGTTATAAAAGATAATCGTGATTCGATGATTAAAACATACAATCTTATCAAACAAGATCCAGAGGCTGTCATGTTTTCATTTGGTGGAATAGGCTCTACGCCGGATGACTTAACAAGAGAGATAGCTTCAGAGGTTTTTACCGGAATGCCACTTATGAGGCATAAAAAATTTGAGCAAGATATCTTAGAACGTTTTGGTGAGGCTGCCTACCCACACCGTATCCAAATGGCAGATCTTCCTCCACATTCTGAGCTACTATTTAATCCTGTCAATAACATGTCAGGATTTAGTTTGGATAATCGTTATTTTTTCGTTCCTGGTTTTCCTGAGATGGCACATCCTATGATTGCACAAGCAATAGGAACCTATTTCTCACAAGCAACACAAAAACATCGTTTTACTTTAATAGCTGATACAAGTGAAAGCTTCCTTATCGATGTTATGTACCAAATTCCTGCACATATTGAGCTATCCTCGTTGCCTATGTTTCGAGCTAACAAACCTATGGTGGAAATTTCTTTGAGTGGCACTGTGTTAGAAGAGATAGAAAGTTACTTTAATCTTTTTATACAAAAGCTGAAAAAAGAGGGGATTGATTATAAATTAATGTAATAGTACAATGTGTCGATCTGTACTTTATATTTTAAAAGGGGTGTGTGATGCAAATACTTTTTTGGTTGTTGGTATTGTTCTTGCTAGTTAGTGTTTTATATGTAGTTTTTAAATCGCCCTTGCCAAATAAAAAGGAGAGTGATAAAGAACCTCATTATACTTTCAAAATTTAAGAGAAAAAAATGATAGTAAATAGAAATAATCATGTTTTTAAAGGGCATAAAACACTTTTAGGTGCTCGTTATGTTACTTATGGAGAGGTGGAACTTCCTCAACATCTAGATTTATTTGCGCAATCAAAAAATGGTTTTGATTGGGGTCAACATGGTTCAGGCACTATACAACTTGCATTTTCTATGCTTTACCAGCTTAGTAATGAAGAGTTTGCTCAAACGAATGCATCACAGTTTGCAAATGATGTTGTAAAACATTTTAATGCACGCGATTGGGTATATAGTGCTACAGATGTTTTAAAATGGATTAAAGGCTACGCTACAGACGAAGAAAAAAGTACTATTACTTTACAAAGACAAGCTACATCTACTGAACCAGTCATGGCAGTAAAAAAGAAAAAAAGAGAACTTAATGTTGTCAAAGAGGTGTGTAAAGAGCTTGAAATCAACCAAAAACAACTTGCCGAAATATTAGAGATTCCAGATGGAACTGTAAGTAGTTGGGCTGTTAAAAATGAGATTCCACGGCTTGGAAAAAAAGCGATTGAATTTTATATAGAAAACCAAAAAAATAAAGAGATAGTAGAGAGCTATCAAAAATTCCTAACTCTTTTAAATAGTGCAAAGAGTTAGAAAACTATTTTAACGCGCGTAACTTCTATTTATAGGGGCATTTGGATCAAAATCCAATAGCTCTAAAATAGATTTTTTATTCATTTTTCTTGCAAAATCTGTTGCACTAAACCCCTTGAAATCTACAATATCTTTATCCGCACCATGTTCTAGAAGAATCTTTGCTATCTCAACTCTTCCATAACATGATGCTGCCATAAGAGGTGTAAATCCACTACGTCTTTGTGTTTTATTAACATCCACACCTTGCTCTATCATAAAAAGTACCATCGGAATATTAGTATACGTGATTGCAATATCAAAAACGCTTACCCCTTCATCATCAAAGTCAAAAATATTAGCGCCACTTTCAATTAAAAGCATCAAAAGTTCAAAATCACAGAGATATCTTATGGCATGTGAGAGAACAGATTCGCCAGCGTCATTTTCCTCATTAACATCTGCGCCCTCTTTTATATATTTTTTTGCATTAAGATAATCGTTCTTTTTTAAAATTTCTATCCATTTATCCATAATTTCCATCCTTAATTTAGTAATTTTATCATAGATAAATGGCTATTCATAGAGTTTTTATGTATTATTCATAAATAAAAAAAGAAGTGAGAACCTATGCAAGTAATACAATCAAAAGATGAGTTTAAAGCATTAGTTGAAAATATAAAAATAAATACAAAAAGCTATAAAAACCCTTTAGGATTTGGAATTTGTCAAGTGAATCTAGAAGGGCCCAATAGTATAAAAAATATAGACTATCTTATAGTCAACTGGAATAAAAATTTTGGAAGTGCTGCAATTTTTATCCAAGTACTACAAGAGCAAGATATTGTGGTTGATTTTACTCAGGATGAAGTAGTTTGTAACGTGAATAAAGAATTTCTAAAACAATCCCTCCATGCGTTTACCCCTTTTTTAAATGATATGGATGGACATAAAAATATCAAAGTTATTGATGCGTTATACACTCAATTGCTGGATGGTAAAAATAGAGAGACTGAATATAGAATCACATTTATATTTAATGATCAATTGCTTCAGAGTACGGAAGCTAGAACATTAAAACAAAATGCGCTCTTTGGAATGTAGGTTAACGAAGATTGATACTAAAATCCATTTGCTTATAGGAAATGTTGGTTTTTTAATCTAACCTTTTCTTAATAATGTCGATATTATAATAACCAAACGAAGGAGTTAACAATGCAAATCTCAAACAATATCTCATCTATGTATGCACATCAGCAAATGATGAATGTGAGTGCGAATAATGTTGCAAATGTAAACACAGAGCGTTTTGTTCCAACAGACGTGAAAATGTCAAGTGAGCAAAATGGTGGAGTGAGTGCAAATTTACGTATGGCAACGGATAGTGGCTCACAAAGAAGTCAGACAGATTTAGCAAAAGAGATACCTGATCAAATGGTAGTATCAAATGTTACATCTGCAAATGTAGCTGCTATAAAAACACAAGATGAGAT
>JAVETY010000182.1:0-3131 GCA_034005815.1 Sulfurimonadaceae bacterium
TTTTACATCTTCGAGCGTAATACTCTCAACACTTTTTATAGTCCCAGAGCTAGCGAGTGCGAGTGGAGTTTTCTCAAAAAGTAGTTCATTAAGAGCATTCGATGCTACATAGTCATAATCATTTTCTTTGCGTGAGAGTCCGCCAATTGTCGTCTTTTTTACTTTTTCTAAAACTTCTGCTGTAAGGTTAGGATCTTTTAAAAGTAGTTCTAAAAACTTCAATGCTTCGCCAAACTCCTCTTTGAGACAACTCACCTCAACCACAAAAGTCTCTTTACCAACTGAAGCTGAGAGATGTATCGCTTTTGCTTCAAGTGCTTCTGCGTAAGCGGATGAACCTAGTTTTTTAGTGCCTTCACTCATCATTTTTGCACTGAGCTTTGCCAAACCTGCTTTTGTATCTGTAATTGTGCCACTATTTGTAAAAATAAGTTGCATCGTAACAAGCGGAAGACGTTTATCTTGCTCTAAAATCACAGGGATTTTTCTCCCATTACTCTCTAAATATTGTGTTGTTGCAGCCATTGCCATCTCCCCTAGTAGTAAGAGTATTAAAAATATTTTTTGTTTCATTCTTATGCAAACTTTTCTAAAATCTCATATGCAGTATTGCGTACCGCTGGAATCTCACCTATATCAGCGATAAGACGAACCATCTCCTCTTTTGCCATGCGAAAACCAGCTCCAGCACTTCGTACTACATTTTCTTCCATCATAGTTGAGCCCAAATCATTTGCACCGAACATAAGCGCCATTTGCCCGATATATGGACCTTGTGTCACCCATGAACTTTGGATATTTGGAACGTTATCAAGATAGAGTCTTGCAACTGCAAGAAGACGTAGATAACGATTAGAAGAAGGCTTTGGCATGTCAGGGATAAGTCTTAGTAGTTCTGTGTTTTGCCCTTGAAAGCTCCACATAATAAAAGCGCGAAATCCGCCTGTTTCATCTTGAAGCTGACGCACCATTTCAAAATGATCGATGATATCTTCATCACTCTCCACCGTTCCATACATCATTGTTGCAGTAGATTTTATCCCTAATTTATGCGCTTTTCTATGTATATCTATCCAGACTTCACTATCTATTTTCTTCGGTGCTATGATATCTCGTACTTTGTCGGAGAGTATCTCCGCTCCAGCTCCAGGGATAGAAGCAAGACCTTTATCTCTTAAACGCTCTAGTACTTCTTCGACACTAATCCTAGAGACTTTTGCAATAAAATCTATCTCTATAGAAGAGAAGCCATGTATAGTAATTTGTGGATATTTTGTATGGATATGTCCAACTAAATCTTCATACCATTCGATTTTGAGTTTAGGATGTACACCACCCTGAAAAAGGATTTGTGTTCCACCAATCTCTAAAAGTTCATCTATCTTTGCATCAATCTCATCAAATGTAAGCACGTAGGCATCCGCATCTTTTTCATGTCTATAAAAAGCACAAAATTTACAATCAACCCAGCAGATATTTGTATAGTTAATATTTCTATCCACTACAAAAGTGGTAATCCCATCAGGATGTAACTCTTTTTTGCGAGCTGTTGCCATGCGACCTAACTCTTTTAAATCAGCATTTTTTATTAGATCTAATGCTTCTTCTTTTGTAAGTCTTTTCATTATCTCTCTTTTATTCTGTAGCTTTTTTGACAATAGCCTCTAAGCCTTTATCCATAGTAGTTAAATGGTTTGTATCTTTAAGATTAAAATCTTTTTCCAAGGTACTTACATTGCGATACACCACTTTTACACTTTGTGGCGAGTCACGATATACAAGCACACGAAGAGGTAGATCAAGTGCACTTAAAATATCCTCTTGCATCAGTTTTGTTCCCGCTTTTGGATTACCAAAAACAATAACTTTTGCTTCCCTCATCTCCATGCCAACAAGTCCAGCATTTGCGCGATGATCAATAATAGCAAAGACGCCAAAACCTTGAGAAGTAACAATCTCTTTTATATTTTGAATCGTTTGTGAAACTCCGTACTTACTCTCTTTTATAATAAGTTCACTGCTATAAAGAGAAAGCGCACATGCCAAAAGAAGTAAAAGTTTTTTCACTGATTAAGCCTGTTTTTCTTTACTAATAGCGTCTAATACACCATTAATAAACTTTGGTGATTGCTCTGTTCCAAACGCTTTTGTAATCTCTACCGCTTCATTGATAACAACAGCAGAATCAAGATCTCCAAATAAAATCTCATACGCAGCAAGACGAAGAGTTGCGCGCTCAATAGCGCCCAAACGCTCAAAATCCCAATCTTTTAGATTTGCAATAATTGCTTTATCAACAACATCTATATGCGCCATAACACCTTCATAAAGTGTAAGTGCAAAATCTTTTTGTTTGTTACGAATCTTTTTCTCTTCTAAAATTTCATCTGTATGTTCAGCGATATTTCCATTACCTAAATCAAATGCGTATAATAGGCTTACAACTGCCATACGGGCTTGCTGTCTTGTTGCCATCTACAGAACCTCATAAAGGTCTAAAAGCTCGATAACAACTGTCATCGCTTCAAAACCTTTGTTTCCTGCTTTTGTTCCTGCACGCTCTATAGCTTGCTCGATTGTATCTGTTGTAAGAAGTCCAAAGCTTACTGGTTTCGCATATTTTAAACTCACCATTGCGATTCCCTTTGTTGCTTCTGCACTCACATAATCAAAATGCGGAGTAGCACCTCGGATAACTGCACCAAGAGCACAAACAGCGTCATATTTACCACTTGCTAAAAGTCTATCGATTACCATAGGAAGCTCAAATGCTCCTGGAGCTAAGACATGTGTTAAGTCAGCACTATCACCACCATGACGAGTAAATGCATCTTTTGCACCTTCAACTAGTCTATCAACGATAAAGTGATTCCATCTTGTACTTACAATCGCTACTTTTTTACCATTTACTACTTTTAAGTTGCCTTCTATCAGCTTCATTATTGTATCTCCTCAATTTTTTTAATTTTAGCTATAAGTTTTTCTAACGTTTCAAGTCTTATCATATTTGGTCCATCACTCAGAGCCACGCTAGGATCAAAGTGAGTTTCAAAAAAGTATCCATCCACCCCAATAGCAGCAGCTGCACTTGAGAGATATGGAACCATAGAACTATCTCCACCTGTTTTTCC
>JAVETY010000183.1:0-3105 GCA_034005815.1 Sulfurimonadaceae bacterium
TTGAAATAATAGGGCGGATAGTGATAGGATGAAATGCAATATCAGGAAATGTAAAAAGTGCATTTGTTTTTGAGTTCTTATTATCTAGAGTGACAATAATATATCCTTTATTATTGCGCTTATCATTCATACTTGTGCGTTCTGTAGAACCACTATAGTAAACATTGTCATGTTTCCCCACCTTACCAAAACCATGCCAATGCCCAAGAGCAACATAATCGAGTTTAGGAAATATATATTCTTTCTCTTTTGGAAATACCCACTCTCCAAACTCCTCCATAAGGTAATGTGAACCAGCGGAGCAGTGCATTAAAAGGATATTTTTTTGTGATATATCAATATTTTCTTCACATGTAGCAATTGCTTCGAGTGCTTTGTTTGTATCGTTTATATGAGGAATGGCATGAAAGATGATATTTTCAAAACTAAACTTTTTATAAGATTGCTCATATGCGAGAGAGATATTAGAAAAAGTTTCAAAGATTTTGAGAATAGGGCTACTAAGATTGGTTCGTGGTGTGGAATGATTGCCCGCTATTAGGATAGTTGGAATATTAAGAGCATCTATCCTTTTAAACATCTCTAAGGCAAAAGTGATAGCACGATTACTTGGGCTTGAGCGGTGAAAAAGATCACCTGTATGGATAATAAAATCAGGTTTTACTTTTTCTATAGCAGATACAACTTGAGTAAATGCATCATAAAAATCAGCTTCACGTTGATTGATATTGTGTTCATTTAAAATCTCTAAGTCATTAAATCCTAAATGTGTATCGCTAAAATGAAGAATCTTCAAGCCAAACCTTGCGTAAGAAAGAAATTAAAGAGAGATTGCAACCTCTTAGAGGTTAGCAATCAGTTTAGTAAGCTCATCTGGACGGTTAGAGTTTTTGAGAGCATTTTCTTTAGAGATAGTTTTTTTCTGTAAGAACTCAAATAACTGTTGCGTTTGCGTGGTCATATGAGTTTCCGTTTGGTTGAGTTGCATTTGTGAATAGATTTGGTGTACTTTATCTTCACGAATTAAGTTTGCTATAGCTGGGTTCGTGATAAGCACCTCTTGTGTTGCAACCTTTCCACCGCCCACACGTGGGATAAGTGATTGAGCAATAACTGCTACGAGTGAAGAAGCGAGTTGTGCACGAACTTGTGCTTGCTCTTGACCATCAAAAACGTCGATAATACGGTTAATTGTCGATGGAGCTGAGTTGGTATGGAGTGTTCCAAAAACCAAGTGACCCGTTTCTGCTGCGGTAAGTGCGGCACCGATAGTTTCAGCATCACGCATCTCCCCAATAAGGATGATGTCAGGGTCTTGACGTAAAGAGTATTTAAGTGCTGTGGCAAAAGAGTTCGTACAACTTCCAACGTCCCTTTGTGAAAAGAGTGATTTGATATTTTTATGCACAAACTCAACTGGGTCTTCGATAGTGATAACGTGACGTTTTGCAGTCATATTTATCTCATGAAGCATGGAGGCAAGCGTTGTTGATTTACCACTTCCTGTTGGACCTGTTACTAAGATAAGCCCTTTTTCTTTTTTTACAAGCTCTTTAAAAATTGGGTTATTTCCGTATTCGTCAAGTGTTGGAATCTCAATAGGAATCATACGAAATGCAGAAGCGATACCGTGGATAGTACGGTAATAGTTCGCACGAAAACGTCCAACACCTTCAAGCTCAAATGAAAAGTCAAGCTCATTCTCCTCTTCAAAAACTTTCTTTTGTCTATCTTCGATAAGCGAATATGCCATCTCTTCACTTGCTTTGGCAGTAAGTATTGGAAGGTTGAGTGCACGTAGCTCTTTATCGATACGAATCTGAGGCTCACTTCCTACTACAAGGTGTAAGTCTGATGAACCATATGCCAAAACACTTTTTAAAAGTTTTTTAATATCTATCGATTTTTTTTCTTCTATTTCTTCACTCATTGAAGGCTCCTTGATAGTTTTCTTCGTTAAATCCAACTAACATTTTATCATCAAATTCTACAATTGGTCTCTTAATAAGTAGATTTTTTTTACAAAGCCACTCTTTTTTCTCTTTTGCATCTAGATTTTTATCTTTTAAACCAAGCTCACGGTATGTAGTGCTTCTTGCATTAAAGAGTACATCAATACCCATTTTTTCTACCCACTGTTCGATAGTTTCTGATGCAAGAGGTGTATTTTTATAATCAATAAATTGATAAGAAAGGTTATATTTTTTAAAAAATGTGAGTGCTTTTTTTACACTATCGCAATTTTTTATACCGTAGATTTTTATCATTTTATTCTATGATTTTTGGCACGATAAAGAAGTGATCGTCACTTTTTGGAGCATGTTTTAAAATTGCATCATTTACAGATGTGTCACATGCAGGGATATCCTCACGCAAAGTAGTGGCTCTATCATTCATAGCAAATGTCCCACTTACACCTTCTGTATTAAGCTCAGATAAATTATCTACAAAACTAACAATTTCAGAAAGTTGAGTAATCACCTCAGAACGTTTATCATCAGAGATTTTTAAAAAGGAGAGTTTTTCAAGTCGTGTTAAAAGTGCATCATCTATTTTCAAGTTTTATCCTACATAATTGATTTTAATGAGTGATTGTAACAAAAAAAGCTTAGAAGAGAAAGAAGTTTGATAAAACTTTAACAAATTATGGGGTAATATTATGCCAATTTTATTGAAATAGTAAGGAAAAAACTTTGAGCTTAAAAGAAAATATTGATATGGTTAAAGCGGAATTAAATTCCGAAGAGAAATTTTTTGAAAAAGCAGTGATGACAGAACGTTTTGTAAAAAAATACAAAAAAATACTTATAACGTCTTTTGCTGTTATCGTGGTAGCAGTAGCGGTAAATCTAGTGTATGACGCAAATAATACGGCTAAGATCACTGTGGCAAATGAAGCACTTCTTAAACTTCAAAATGATCCTAAAGATGAGGTTGCTTTAGCAGAACTCCAAGCAAATGGAAAAAAACTTTATGAACTTTGGAGTTATGCACAAGCAATTGCAGATAAAGAATCAACAGCACTTGAAGCACTTCATGGTTCCAATACACCGCTTTTAGGTGATTTGTCAAAATATGAAAATGCAAAAACAATCAAAGACTTAG
>JAVETY010000184.1:0-3056 GCA_034005815.1 Sulfurimonadaceae bacterium
TTCAAACATATTCAAGTGATATTGGCGGCTTTATAGGATATTACGAATATCTTTACAAAGATGGCTCAAGCGATACAAATCGACTTTTACAAGCTCCAAACACTACTGTCAATCATTTTGGCGGAGCGGTGATGCTCAAAAAAGAAGTCGTGCTACAAGCTGGCAACTGGAATCCTTCAGTCGTTGCAAATGAAGAGATAGATCTTTATATAAAGATAAAAAACTTAGGAGTAAGTGTGTTTGGATTAGATATAAATTTTGTAAAACACCATGCTAAAAAAATCTCCAATCTTGACATGTTACAGACTCTTTTTTATCCTAAAAATAGATACTTTTATGGATATGGGCAAGTATTAGTTTCCCAGTTTTTACATAAAACTTTGCATAATTTTATACTACACAAGCCCTATCCTTTTTTATATCTTTTGTTTTTTATACTTTTACCTTTTTCTTTTGTAGCCATTTTCCCTTTAACTATTTTATTTCTCTACATAGCATTCACTAAAAAATGGCACTACAATATCCTCTATATCAGCGATATACTCAAAGGTTTTATAGGGATTTTCACTTATAAAAGCTTCATGCCATCAATTCTAAAGGTGTATCATAAATGAAAATTTTTGGTTTTCTCTCTCACTTAGATATCAATCTCTATCTTTTTCGTGCACCTATTATGAAAGAGCTCATCTCTCGTGGTCATAAAGTCTATGCAATTTGCCCTCAAGGTGATAAAAATGAAGCACTAAGAGCGCTAGGATGTGAAGTGATAAACTACGATATAGAGCGTAAAAGCCTCAATCCATTTGCAGAACTTCAAGCCATAGAAAATATATATAAAGCTATCAAAGATCTCAATATCGATATCTTGCACACCTTTACAGCAAAACCAAATATCTATGGAACATTTGCAGGCAAAAGAGCAAAGATTCCAGTTATTTTAAACCTTGTCGAGGGGCTTGGCTCTTTTTATACAAAAGAATCTTTCAAATACAAACTTGTAAGATTTGTGATGGAGAGACTTTATAAAAGAGCTTTTAAATTTTCCAACGGAACTGTTTTTGTCAATCAAGATGACCCAAAATATATGTTAGAAAAAGGTCTTATCAAAGAAAATCAAATTAAAATCATCAAAAGCGTCGGCATCGATACAGATAAATTTTCAATGGCACACTATAATGAGCAAAAGCTTTTAGATATAAGAAAAACACTTCATCTTGAAGATAAAATAGTGGTGTTAATGGTAGCACGCGCTATTTGGGATAAAGGGATTCGAGAGTACTATCAAGCTGCAGAGATATTAAAAAAAAGCCACCCCAATGTAGTGTTTATACTCGTAGGTGGAACAGATGAGGGCAATACCTCTTGCGTGAGCGAAGCCTATTTAAAAAGTGGTGCAGTTTTGTGGCTTGAGTATCGAGATGATATAGTGGATTTGACTGCTATCAGTGATATATATGTGCTTCCTAGCTACAAAGAGGGATTGCCAGTTACACTTTTAGAAGCTTCTGCCATGGCAAAACCGATTGTCACTACAGATACAACAGGATGTAGAGATGTAGTAGATGATGGTATCAATGGATTTTTAGTTCCTATAAAAGATACAGATATTTTAGTATCAAAAATAAAAACTCTTATAAAAACCCCTCAACTACGAGAAGAGATGGGTAAAGCAAGTCGCATAAAAGTGATTGAAGAGTTTGAAGTGACAAAGGTTGTAAATCAATATATGGAATATTATGAAACGTTTTTTTGATATTGTGTTATCACTTTTTTTATTGCTAATTTTTTCACCCATGTTTTTAAAAATAAGCCTTCTTACTTGGCTTAGAATGGGTCGTCCTATATTCTTTACACAAGAGCGTCCTGGGTATAAAGGGAAAATTTTCACTATCTATAAATTTCGTACAATGAATGATAAAAAAGATAATAATGGCGAACTTTTACCAGATGAAAAAAGGCTCGTAGGATTTGGAAAATTTATAAGAGCTCTTAGTTTAGATGAACTCCCACAACTTCTCAATGTTCTCAAAGGCGAAATGAGTTTTGTAGGTCCTCGTCCTCTTTTGGTAGAATATCTCCCGCTTTATAATGAACAACAGAAAAAAAGACACGACGTCGTTCCTGGTATTACAGGATGGGCACAGGTCAATGGTCGCAACGCTATTAGCTGGGAACAAAAATTTGAATATGATGTTTGGTATGTAGAAAACCAATCCTTTGGGCTTGATATGAAAATCCTCTGGATGACATTCAAAAAAGTATTTCAAAGAAGTGGAATAAGCTCTAGCACAAGTGCTACGATGGAGAAGTTTACAGGAGATAAAAGTGAGTAAAATATATATTTATGGAGCAAGCGGACACGGACATGTCATAGCTGAAATAGCTATGACATGTCATTATAAAGAGATCGTCTTTATCGATGATGGTGACAATCCATATCCTCACTCAAATACACTCTCAAACGACGCTCCTATAGTACTTGCTATAGGTAATAACAAAACAAGAGCAAAGATTTATCATACACTTATAGCATCAGGATTTGAAGTAATCTCACTCATACATCCTAGCGCGATAATATCTGCTAGTGCCACAATAGAAAATGGCACTGTAGTGATGGCAGGATGTGTGATAAATGCAGATGCAAAAATAGGCAAAGGTGTGATTTTAAATACCTCTTGTGTGATTGAGCATCAAACGATTATAGAAGATTTTGTTCACATATCTCCCAAAGTAGCTCTCGCTGGAGATGTTTTTGTTGGAGAGTTATCACATGTTGGTATAGGTTCTGTAGCTATTCAAGGTATTCGTATCGGTGCTGAGTCTATTATCGGGGCGGGTTCTGTGATTGTAAGAAACATTCCAGCTAAGAGTACAGCCTATGGAAATCCTTGTAGAGTTATAAAAAAGAGTAAAGATGCATAAACCTATTTTTCTAAGCGCTCCACATATGAGTGGCAATGAACTCAAATACATAGAAAAAGTATTTGAGAGTAACTATATAGCACCACTTGGTGCGTATGTCACAAAATTTGAAGAGAGCATACAAGAGTATACAA
>JAVETY010000047.1:0-12440 GCA_034005815.1 Sulfurimonadaceae bacterium
TGTTTTTTAAACTATAGTTTGTATTGCCATAGTTGATATCACGTGTTAGTTTAGAGTAGGTGAGGGCAGGATTACAAAAGAGCCAAATCTTTTCAGTAGGCATGAGAGTCGTTTGTAACTCTACTCCATAGACTTTTGCCTCGCCTACATTTTGTAGATAATTCGCATCCAAAGTGGCATCATATGCGGAGTGCAGTATGTTATGGTGGATATTATAAAAACCATTGAGAGTTATCTCTGCATTGTCAAAATAACTTCTCACTCCCAAATCAAATAGGTCAGAAGTCTCCATCCCCCAAGCATTAACGATATCTTGAAGTGTTTTGCCTTGTGCTAGAACTTTGGTTCTTATATTGTCTTTATTAGCTGCATATTGTGCTGCAAAAGAGTAACGATAGGGTCTTTGGTATCCTTTGCCATATTTTGCATAAAGCTCATAATCATCTAACACCATTGCGCTAATACCTAGAGTTGGCAAGAACTCTTTATAATGCATCGCATCTACAGAGCCACCTTGTGCAATAGTTCCATTGCGAATCGCATCATCGTAGTCTGTATAGCTATTGTTAGGCATGTAGGTATCGTTTGGAGCTTCTTTGTAGTAGAGATAACGCCCACCTGCTTCGAGAGTAAAGTATTCAAACTTTTGTTGTAATAATATATATGGAGAGAGTAGTTTTGTAGGACCATGACTTTTGTTGAGCCATGCCCAACTCTTCGTAAGTGCTTCATTGTTTTTATCTGCACGGCGTACATGTTTATCGAGCCAGCTTTGCTCATGCCATAAACCAATCTCTGCAAAAGTATTCTCATATGTAGTATTTAGTTTTAAATTTGTACCCACTCTTTTTGCATCAACTCTCCCTTTTTGCAGTCCTCTTCCAGCGCCACTTCCTGTAATCCCTTCATCGCTTTTTTCATCATAGCTTGAAGCGTAGAGTTTTATCTCCATATTTATATCTTTGAAACTATTTGTATGGGTGAGTTGGACATCATCATAACGGGTTTCTTTTTTATAAAAATCGTAGTAATCATTTGACCCAGCATTATTTGAATAATCAAGCTTATAGTTTTGTTTTAAATTCTGTGTTTGTGAAAAAGTAAGTGGTTTAAACTCATGTTGTTTCTGTTCGTTGTGAGAATAAAGCACTAAAAGAGAGAGTGGCTCATAAGAGACTCCAAGTGCAAGATTACGACGTGGACCTAAATCTCCATAGCCTTTATACTTTTTTGCATCTGTTTGACTAAGTGAAATAAATCCTGCTAAATCATCATCTCCACCATCTACACGCGCAAATATTTTATAAAATTCATCTCCACCACCACTAAGAGCAACTTTGCTGTGAAGACCTTTTTTTGGTTTGATGGTTTGTATATTGATAAGTCCTGCTTTACTTCCTACACCATGCCCACTACTAGGCGTAATCGCTCCTTGGTAGTGCTCAATTGTCTCTATGTTTTCCAAATCATAGATTCCATCACGAGGACCGATAGGACGAATAGAGTAGGTGGATACACCATTAAAAAGTGTGTTCATAAAGTTACTATCAATTCCTCTGCTTCTCGCACTTACGCCGCTTAGCCCATAAGGATCTTTTGCTTCACTAATAAATCCAGCCATTGTATCGAGTGTTTCGTAAGTAGAAGTTTGTGCGCTATTTGCAAATAACTCTATCGCTTCTTTGTTAATTATATTTTTGATATCAAGAGGATTTTGAGCTGTTTGGGTTGGTAAACTAAGATGTATCTGCTCTATTGTGATTTGTTCTAAAACTATTTGCTCAGCAGACAAAGATACGATAAAACTAAAAATAAGCAGAATTTTTTTAAACACAATTGTTCCTTAGTATGGCATGTGAGATTGTAGTCATTTAAGCTAATTCGGGTATTATAAACTCTTTAACCTATACGATATTGGAACCAAATATGTCTCTTTGTATCTATTGTTATCATGATAAACTTTATACTTTGGCAAATGGATATCAGAAGTGTGCAAAATGTAAAAGAAAATTTAGTCCAAAAAAAATCGATTTAGAGAAACAAATTATCGAAGCCTTCTGTGCAAGTAAATCAGCCTTTGCTTTCGCCAAAGAGGAGAATAGAAGTTATGAAAAAATCTATAAAATATATAATAAATTACGCCTCAAAATAGCACAAGAATCAGAACATAATTTTCTAAAACAGATGGATAATGTACATGAGTATGAAGAATATATCTACATGCCAAGATATAAAAAGAATGATCCAAACGCTTTGTACGAATCTCATAATATTATGATTTTTGATTATAAAGGAAAAATATATACAACACTCATACGGATAGAAAATCGTTATACGCCACAAAATATTGATAGAATAGCTCTTAAAAAAATATTTACATCTCAAAAAATAGCAAAGACAAAATCGTATGAGAACAAAATTACAAAATTTATAGAATTTTTTGAGTTAGAGATAAGGCGTTTTAGAGGGGTATCAAAAGAGAAGTTTTTTTACTATCTTAAAGAGTGCGAGTTTTTATTTAACTATGATATCAAACAAAGAAGAGAGATATTAGAAAGATGATGTATCACTTTTTGGATTAAATCTATCATTCCACCACTCTTCTGGAGTTTGGGTTGTTTTTTTGATATATTCCTCATCTAATGGAAATTCAAAATTTTCACAATAGTGCATAATAACTTCATATGCTTCATTGATTTGCATGCTCATTTGTGTAGCTTTTTCTTGATCATCCTTATGTTTATCAGGATGCCATTTTTTCATAAGATGCTTATATTTTGATTTTATTTCTTTGAGAGTTGATTTTTCACGAAGTCCAAGGAGTGTTTTGGACTTCATAAGTTTAGTAAAGGAGTTCAAGGAGTAGAACTTTAGTCTTGTTGTTTTCTCATATAAGCAGGAATGTCTAAATAATCACTATCTAGATCACCACCCACTACAAGTCTTGGGCGAAGCTTTGCTTTGACAGCTGGAGCTGGTGTTTCACTTACAAAATCTTCATTATTACTAAGTTCTTTTTCAAACCCTGTCGCAACGATTGTGATTTTGATAAAGTTTTCAGGAATATTGTAATCTGTTGAAGTTCCCCAGATTACATCTGCTTCATCGTGTGCACTTTCATTGACTACATCCATAGCTTCTGAAATCTCCATCATAGGAAAATCAGGATGCATTTTAAAGTGAACTAAAACTCCACGTGCGCCATTGATTGACATATTATCAAGTAGTGGAGATTCAATTGCAGCTTTAATCGCTTCATATGCTGCATTTTCACCTTCAAACTCGCCCACACCCATAAGTGCCATACCCTTGTGATTCATAACGGTTTTTAAGTCTGCAAAGTCAAGGTTGATATCATTATCACCGCTTGCAAGAATTACACCTGAAGTACCACTTACAGCTTGTGCTAGTACGCCATCAACAATTTTAAAACTCTCTTTGAGTCCTAGTTTTCTGTCAATAATTGAGAGAAGTTTATCATTTGGAATGACAACGATAGAATCACTCTCTTTTTTAAGTTCTTCAAGTCCCTCTTCTGCAAGTTTAAGACGTTTACGCCCTTCAAAACTAAAAGGTTTTGTTACAACAGAGATAGTGAGCGCACCCACTTCTTTAGCGATTTGTGCAACTACAGGAGCCGCACCTGTACCTGTTCCACCACCAAGTCCTGCAGAGATAAATACAATATCTGCACCTTGAAGCGCTGCATATATCTCATCATAACTCTCGAGTGCAGATTCTCTACCAACATCTGGTTTCATCCCAGCACCAAGCCCTTTTGTAAGCTTTGCACCGATTTGAATTTTTGTTGCAGCGTTTTCTTCTGAGAGAACTTGAGCATCAGTATTGATAAGTATTAGCTCAATACCACTGACCCCTTCTCTTAGCATATGACCAATCATATTGCCGCCACCGCCGCCTACTCCAACAGCTATGATTCTAGCACCCGTAACATGACTTGCTTCTTTTACTGAAAATGGTTCCATACTTTTACTCCTTAAAATAACTGGGTAGCCCAGTTCCAAAATTTATTAAATGGTCCTGCTTCGTCGCTTTTTTTCTCTTTTTTTACAGTGAGATTAACGATTTTTTCTTTTTTATCTATATCCATAACTGGAGGTACCATTTCACTTGGCTCTGGTTTAAAGTTAACTGTCGTTTCTGTGATTGGTTGCTCGTTGGAGTGTCTTACTCTTTTGTTTACATCTATCTCATAGGGTGTAAATGCAGACGCACTGTATATGACAAGTCCAATAGCAGTAGAGTACTCTGCTGAACGAAGATTGTCAAAAAGCCCATCCATTTCTAAAGGACGTGCAAGGCGTACTGGCATAGAACCAAAAGTAGCAACTGCAAGTTCACGTAACCCTTCCATATTGGAAAATCCACCTGTAAGAACCACACCCGCACCAATTTGATTTTTAAGACCACTGTTCTCTATAAACTGTGCCAAAATCATGAGCGTCTCTTCAACACGAGCAAAAATAACATTATGAACCACTTCTAAAGAGACTTCATGAGTTGCATTTTCATCTCCTATAATTGGGAGCTCTATTAAGTCATTTTCTGGTGTCAAAAGTGAGCCATAGGTAAGTTTTACATTATCAGCCACGTTAAGTGGAGTATGTAAAGCCATAGATAAGTCACTTGTTACATGGTTAGAACCCACACCTAGAAAATCGTTATAACGTATAGAGTTACCGGAGTGGATTGCAATATTGCTTGTGTTTCCACCCATATCAATGACAGCAACACCTAGCTCTTTTTCATCTTGGTTGATAGTTGCAATCGATGAAGCATAACTACTTAAAACTACATTCTCAACTTCAATTCCTGCGCCACGTACTGCTTTTTTAAGGTTATTGAGATTTGATTTTTGTGTTGTGATGATATGTGTTTCTACTTCAAGTCTTGAAGCATTCATCCCTAGTGGATCTTCTATATAATCTTGATCATCTACTTTAAAGTTAAATGGCAAGGCATGTAAAACCTCATACTCATTAGGGATATTTGCATTATATAAAGCAGTGTGCATTACACGCTCAATCTCTTTAAAACTTATCTCTTTATTTGGGATATTTACTATTCCATTGGAGTTAAGACTTTTTGTATATGCGCCTGAGATAGATACTATTGCACTTCTAATATCACTTCCAGCAACGCGTTTTGCATCAGCAACAGCTGCGCGAATCGATTTCGATGCAAGCTCTATATTTGTGATAGAACCTCTACGAAGACCTAATGCCTTCGATATCCCTGCACCGATGATACTAGGAGTTCCCTCATCAGCTATTTGAGCGATTATTGCGCATATTTTAGTAGAACCAATATCGATCGCTAAAATAGTTCGTGCCAACTTAGAGTCCTTCTATATAAATTTTTTTCGGATATTTATTTTGGAGGTTTTTAAGTAACCCTTGACTAAATATCTCACTTTTTAATCGGAGCATTGTTTCATCTTCGATTGTATCTAAATTTTCTAGCAACTTTTGTTCCAAAATATGATAAATAACGATTTTTCCATTTTGTAAAGAGATAAAACCTTGTTTATTTGAAGATTTAAATAAACTATTTAAAAACTCTCTTGTTTCAGATATGTTTAAATTTTTAAGAGCTCCACTATTTTTTTGGGTGATGAAATCAGTTTTGTCACCTTTAAATGATTGGTAAGAGTTTTTAGCAATACTTAAAAGAGTTTCTCTTTTTTGAGTATGTATAAACCCTTCTACAACGAATTGTTTTGCTTCTTCATATGATTGGACTTGTGCAGGATTTATTTGAGTAAGCTCAAATGTAATATAGCTTCCATTTATTAGTGTCGGTTTCATAAAGCCAGCAGTTGGAGATAGTTTTGAGATCTCTTCTAAAATTTCATCTGTAAATGGGTTTTTACTTACTGAAATTGTAGTGGTTTCTACTGCTACATCCTCTGGAAGTTCATTTTTCTTAAATGCGATGTATTCACGAAGTGCTTCGTTTTTATTCTCTTTATCAAGAAGTGCTTCTATTATTTGTTGTGTTGCATCTTCTATAGGGATAATTTTGCCTTCTAAATCTTTAAAAAGCATTTTATTCTCAGTATAAAATTTCTCTATTTCATCTTGTGTAAAAGTTTTTTCTTGCTTTTTATGTTTTATAAATCGTACATCATAGCTTACTTCTGTAAGGTAGTTTTGTTGTACATTTTCCCAGTAAGGTTTGAGTTTCTCATCACTTGTATCTACTTTGATATCTTTGTCATCAAGGACTTTGTACTCAATTTTATCTGCTATAGAGGAGAGTGTATTAAAAAGTGTTTGCTCATTGTTTGTGAGTTCTACTGGTAAAAGAGCAAGTGTTTTTTGTATAAGAATTTGTTTTTCAACATCCTCTTCATACTCTGCGATAGAGAAATTATTGCGAGTGAGTATCTCTCTGTAGAGCTCTTTATCAAAAACCCCATCTTTGAAAAAATACTCTTGTGCTTTAATCTCACTTAAAAGCTCACTAGATGTGACTGTTAGTCCATACTCTTTTGCCAAGTTAAGAAGATAAGCTTGATCTAAAAGTTGCTTGAGTGCTTGCTGCTGTAGACCTAGGCCTTTTGCTTTTTCCTCATCAAAGTTTCCTTGAAAAATTTGATTATATTGGTTATACAAAGAGGAATATTGTTTTTGCAACGCACCCATAGATATCTCTATATCTCCCACTTTAGCAACTGCTCCTGCCTTGTCTTTGTAATCAAACTGACCCCAACCAACAAACCCTGCACCAACGAAAGCGATGGTGGAAACCCATATAGTCACTATAAGATATTTTTTATGTCTTTGCATCCAAGTAATCATAAATTAAAAACCTTCAATTATAAATTTTTGCTATTCTAGGTAAAATCTGATTAAATCTTGATAAATCAAGCCGTATTTTAGAGTAGTTCATTATCATTACAAAAGATATAGTGCTAAAGGGATGAATATGAATAATAAAGAGTTAAAAATAAGAGATTTAAATGTTTTGTGGCACCCTTGTACACAAATGAAAGATCACGAGGTTTTACCACTGATTCCTATAAAAAAAGCACATGGTATCTATTTGGAAGATTTTGAAAATAATCGTTATATAGATGCGGTAAGTAGTTGGTGGGTCAATATTTTTGGACATACAAATAAGTATATCAATGACAAAATAAAAGAGCAATTAGATACGTTAGAACATGTGATACTTGCAGGATTTACACATGAGGGGATTATAAGACTCTCAGAACGTTTAGTAGCACTTACACCACCGAACTTAGATAAATGTTTTTATGCTGATAATGGTTCAAGTGCGATAGAAGTGGCACTCAAGATGAGTTACCATGCACACAAGAATGATGGAGTGGAAAAAGCTCTTTTTGTTTCACTTACAAACTCTTACCATGGTGAAACTATTGGCGCTCTTAGCGTGGGTGATGTAGAGCTTTATAAAGAAACATATAAACCGCTTCTTATATCCTCTGTACAAACACCAGTTCCAAAAGACCAAACTCCAGAAGCAGCCAAAGAAGCAGCAGATAAGTTTGAAAATTTATGTAAAGAGAGAAGTGCTGAAATCAGTGCAATTATCTTAGAACCACTTATACAAGGTGCTGGTGGTATGCATATGTACCATAGTGATTTTCTAGTCTTTGTACGAGATATATGTGATAGATATAATGTACACATGATTGCAGATGAAGTGATGGTAGGCTTCGGGCGCACTGGAAAGATGTTTGCATGTGAACATGCCATGATTTCACCCGACTTTTTAGTACTCTCAAAAGGACTTACTGGCGGATATCTGCCTCTCTCTGTAGTACTTACGTCAAATCATATATATAATAAATTTTATTGTGATTATGGCGAGCATAAAGCATTTTTACACTCACACTCTTATACAGGAAATGCTTTGGCATGTGCGGCTGCAAATGCAACACTTGATATTTTTGAAAATGAAGATAGTATCAATAAAAATAGAGAAAAAGCAAACTATATGGGGCGAAAAATAGAGAAATTCCGAACACTTTGCAATGTAAAAGAGGTGCGCCAATGTGGGATGGTTTGTGCTATAGAATTAAAAGGGTATAAAGCAGAGGAGAGAATAGGGCTTAAAGTATATCAGTATGGGCTTACTCGCGGTGTGCTTTTGAGACCGCTTGGAAATATTGTTTATTTTATGCCACCCTATATTATCACAAACGATGAGATAGATATTATGATGGATGTAGCATTTGACGCAGTTGTAGAGCTTTTAAACTAATCTAAATTATAAACTTTATTGGAGCCATCTAGCATAAGAAGGCGACAGCTTTTTTCTAAGATGGCAAGTTTTTTTGCCATCTCATTGATATCACGACTAAATGTATAAATCCCGTACCCTTTAATCACTACAATATTTGTTTTATTTGCTTGAAAATAGTATGTAATTTCACTCTGTGCACGATCATACCAATCATCAAAATCTCTAGGGTCAAATACAGCAATTGTACCTAGCTCTTTATAACCAAAATAATCTTTTGGAACGATGATATTATGATCTAAAGAATATGCTGTAGTAAAAGGGGGCATAGAAAAAGATACGAATTTTGCTTCAGAGATTTGTGAATAGATACTAAAATGGATTTTAGAATCTATACTTGCTTGATTCCAACGGTAATCTTTTTTGAAATAAAGTTCTATAAGACTTTCATCATCTAGAGCATCAAACACAGCATTTTTTGTGTTGATAAGAAAACGATTCGTTTGTGTCTTTGCAGAGATAGAACCATGATAGATACCAAAAAAATCCTTGCGAAACATAGAAAGCGCAAGGCTTGAGAGTTGTTTTTTGAGTGTTTCATTATGCATGGTATCTCTCTCTTTTTATTTAAAAGTGTATCAAAATCTATTTAAACCAACTTTTCATCTTCTCAATCACTGAGTCAAGAACACCTTCATGAGGTTTTGACTCAATTCCAAAAGACTCTTGTAGTTTTAAAAGAAGCTCTTTTTGTGTATCATTGAGAGATTTAGGATAGTTCAAAATCACTTGCGCGATAAGGTCACCTTTGCGTCCACCGTGAACATCTTCAATACCTTCGCCTCTAAACATAAACTGTTGTTTATCACGAGTGCCTACATCAAGTTTTAGCTCTAGCTCACCTGTGAGTGAAGGGATAGTAAGTGTCTCACCCGTGATAGCTTGGGTGAAAAATACAGGAATCTCTATATAAACATCATTACCATTACGCATAAAATGTTTATCAGGTTTTACGCTAAACGTGACATATAAATCTCCACGTGAGCCTTTTTTACCTATGTTTCCTTTGCCAGAAACTCTAAGACGGTTATCTGAATCAACACCTTTAGGTATTTTTATTGTAACAGACTCCCGCTCTTCGTGGAATCCATTTCCTTTACAATCAGGACATTTCTCAGTTGGAGCACTTCCCACTCCATGACATGCTGGACATGTTTGTGAAAAAGTCATAAAGCCTTGTTTCATATACACTTGACCTTGACCACCACATTGCTTACACGTGCTTAGTTTTGCATCTTTTGCGCCAGTGCCTTTGCAGCTTTTACATCCATTTTTATAGGTAAAGCTAATCTCTTTTTCACATCCAAAGATAGCTTCATGGAAACTAAGTGAAACACCAACTTCCATATCTAAAGGATATTTATCCCTGTCAGCTGGATTCTGACGTCTACTTGATCCGCCACCGCCAAAATTGCTAAACATCTCTTCAAATATTGAGCCTAAATCATCAAAACCACCAGATGAACGGCGTCCACCACCGCCACCTTGAAGTCCTTCTTTGCCATATCTATCGTATATACTTCGTTGTTGGTCATCGCTTAAACACTGATAGGCTTCGTTACAAAGTTTAAAGTTATGCTCCGCTTGTGCATCCCCTGGATTTTTATCGGGGTGATACTGCTTTGCCATTTTTCTATATGCCTTCTTAATTGTTTCTTTGTTCGCATCACGCGAAACTTCTAAGATTTCATAATAGCTTAACTCTTCCATAATTATCCCACATTGTAAAATTTTTTCGCAATTATACCCATTTAGTAGTTTAAATTTCTGTATAATTGCACTTATGAACACTATTTTTTATCTTTTTATACTATTAATATTCTTTCAAGGGTGTGGTGGCAAGTCCCCATTTTATGAAGCTAGCAATGAAAGTGTCTACTTTGATTCGATGCCAAAAACTCCTCTTTTAAAAGTTGAATTTAACACATTGCCAAATTGGGAGAGTGAAGAGTTTGAAAAAGCACTCGCTTCGTTTGTGCATAGTTGCAAAAGCTCAAAAACAAGAGCTTTATATGCTAACTTGTGCAAAGAAGCAGTAGGAGTAAAAAACCCGAAGCTCTTTTTACAAGAAAATTTTACCCCTTATAAGATTGAGTCAAAAGAGAATGATGGGCTTTTAACAGGGTATTATGAACCACAACTTCGAGGTTCAAAAACTAAAAGTGAGGTGTATCTACATCCTGTGTATGAAGTTCCAGATGATCTTATAACAGTGGATTTAAGTAGTGTCTATCCTGAACTTAAAAATTATCGCTTACGAGGACGAGTAGAAGGAAGCAAACTTATCCCTTACTACACAAGAGCGCAGAGTGATACAAAAGAGATAGATGCCAATATAATTTGTTATGTAGATTCTAAAATTGAGAAATTTTTTTTAGAGATACAAGGTTCTGGAAGAGTTACCCTCGATACCAATGAGACGCTTTATATAGGATATGCAAATCAAAATGGGCACAAATATAGAGCTATAGGGGCGTATATGGTCTCTATCGGAGCGCTAACCAAAGGAGAAGTCTCTCTACAAACTATTAAAAAATGGCTCGAAGAAAATCCTCATAGAATCGATGAAGTGCTACGTTATAACGATTCACTTATCTATTTTGAGCAAAGAGATAAACCCGCTTCAGGCTCACTGGGCTTAGAGCTTCTAGCGAAACGTTCTGTAGCAGTTGATAATCGTTATATCCCTTTGGGGGCTATGCTCTACTTAAGTGCACCTATAAAAGATAAGAATTTTGCAACTATCGTTCTTGCACAAGATACGGGTGGTGCTATCAAAGGTGCTGTGCGTGCGGATTTGTTTATGGGATATGGAGCAGAAGCGATGGAGATTGCCGGAGAGCTTAAATCTCCACTCGAGCTTTGGATACTTCTACCAAAAAAAATGAAAGGGTAAGGATGAGAGGTTCTTTAGATAAATTTAATCGTCTGGTACTTGCTCTTGCAGAACTTCCAACAATCGGGAAGAAGTCTGCAACAAGACTTGCATATTTTATGGTGATGCAAGATACATTTGTGGGGATGAAAGTAGCACATGCCATAGAAGATGCGCTAGGAAGTTTACGTAAATGTTCTCAATGTGGAGGTCTTAGCGAAGATGAATTATGCTCTATTTGTTGTGATGAACATCGTGATGGGCAACTACTTTGTATCGTTGAAAATGCAAAAGATATTTTACTTTTAGAGGAAAATGGGCTTTTTGATGGACGCTATTTTGTTCTTGATACACTCGAAGAGCAAAGTATAAGAGATCTGCAAAATATAGTATCTTCTGGGATTGAAGAGGTGCTTTTTGCTTTAACACCTTCCATCGCGAATGATGCTGTGATTTTATACATAGAGGATAAGCTTACAAAATATGATGTAAGATTTTCCAAAATAGCCCAAGGTGTTCCAACAGGTGTAAGTTTAGAAAATATAGATCTTCTCTCACTTACAAGAGCGCTTGAAGATAGAGTAAGGGTATAGATGTTAAGAGCTACTTTTTTATTGGTTTTATTTGCTATTTCGATGTTTGCACAAGATGGGCCTGATTATGAGACAGAGGAGGCAAAAAGAAAGTGGAAAAATGGATATTTTGGCGTGACACCTCACTATCCAAACTATCTTCTCCCTTTTGGAATTACTTCAAAGCCTTATAAATCGTATATTCTCTCAGATGAATATAAAAAATATGAAGCAGCGTTACAAGTGAGTTTAAAGCTAGAGGTAACGGAAAATCTTTTTGGGTTTGATGAGGAATATTTTTTCTCTTATACCCATACCGCGATGTGGCAGGTTTATGCTGACTCTTCACCATTTCGTGAGACAAACTACAATCCAGAAGCTTTTGTAGTTATTCCTCTTGCGCTAAAATTAATCCCATCACTTCGATCCTTTCAAATAGGACTTTCGCATATTTCCAATGGCCAAGGGGATAATCGAGATATTGTCTATCCTGATGGATTTGAAAACCCAGGTCACAGATCAAGAAGTATGAATTCTCTTCAACTGATGGCATCTTTTGAGCATGAAAATCTTTACACTAACATAAGAGTTTGGGTTCCAAATAGACATAATGAAAACCTAAAAGACAATTATGATATTACAGATTATTATGGATATGGAAGCGTGCAAATGCGTTATTTTTATAAAAAACATATGGTAAC
>JAVETY010000048.1:0-3741 GCA_034005815.1 Sulfurimonadaceae bacterium
TCTCTCCGTAGAAAAGATAAATGATAGAAAAATCTTTGGGGGAGATCCTACGGGTATTTTCGAACTTAATGATATAAAATATCAGTGGGCATACAATCTTTGGGAGATGATGTTAAACAATACATGGTTTCCAAAAGAGGTTGATATGACACGTGATGTGAATGACTATAAAAACCTCACACCAGCAGAAAAAACAGCGTATGACAAAGCACTTGCACAACTTATTTTTATGGATTCACTCCAAACAAATAACCTGATAGATAATATCAACCCTTATGTAACTGCTCCTGAAGTAAACCTTATTTTAGTACGTCAAGCTTTTGAAGAAGCACTTCACTCACAAAGTTATGCAGTTATGGTTGATTCTATTAGTCAAAATTCAAAAGAGATTTACGATCTCTGGAGACGTGATGCAATGCTAAAAAGTAAAAATGACGAGATTGCTATGCGTTATGAAGAGCTTGGAAAAAATCCTACAGAAACAGATTTTCTCAAAGCATGTTTTGCAAATCAAATTTTAGAAGGTATCTATTTTTACAGTGGATTTACCTATATTTATACCCTTGCACGTTCTGGGAAGATGTTGGGAAGTGCGCAGATGATTCGTTTTATCCAAAGAGATGAAGTTACTCACTTGGTACTGTTTCAAAATATTATAAACACACTTAGACGTGAGAGACCTGACCTTTTTACAGATGCATTAAAAGCAGAAGTGGTAGAGATGTTTAAAAAAGCAGTTGAGCTTGAAGTGGCATGGGGACAGTATATTACTCAAGGTCAGATTTTGGGTCTTACAAATGATATAGTAGAACAATATATCAAATATCTAGCAGATGAGCGTCTTCATGCTGTTGGGTTTGAGAAGCTTTATAATGTAACAAATCCTATTAAATGGGTAGATGACTTTGCAAAGTTTAACGATCAAAAAACAAACTTTTTTGAAGGTACTGTAACAAACTATTCAAAAGGTAGTTTAAGTTTTGATGACGACTTCTAAAATAGGTGGGCAGATTCTTTGCCCACTCACATTTACCGCAACTAACAACTACTATAACAATCTACTAACATTAAAATTACACCTGCTAGACACACCTAAAAATAGCATCTCCCTTGCTCCTGAAGTATGTTTGACTGGTTTTGATTATGATAATTTAGAGGAGATGCTAAAATTTGCTCTATTTGCAACAAAAGATCTCTTAGAAGAATCAAAAGAAAGAACTCTTATGCTCACTATGATAGAAAAAAGAGGTGATGAGATTTGGAATGTTTTTAAAGTATTTTCTGATCAAAAGCTCATTTATGAGCGCCCTAAAGCAAAACTCTTTCATTTTGGTAAAGAGGATAAATATATGAGCGAAGCATCTGTTGAAGATGTGGATTTTTTTGAGATAGATGGAATAAAATGTGGTGTACTTATCTGTTTTGAATTACGCTTTAAAGAGTTGTGGCAAAAGTTAGAAGGTGCAGATATACTATTTGTCCCTGCATGGTGGGGAGCACAGCGCAAAGAACATCTACTAACACTCACAAAAGCGTTAGCGATTATAAATCAGTGTTATGTGGTTGTGAGTGATGCAAAAAATGAAGAGTGCACACAAATAAGTGGTGTGATAAAACCAAATGGAATCGCCGTATATAACGAAGATAATCACCCTTTGGTGGTACAATACGAAAAAAAAGAGATTGCACTAATGCGTCGCTATATGGATGTAGGAATTGGATAGAATAACAGCAACAAAGACAGCACGCTTGGCAGAGGAGTGTGCGCAAAAGTTTAAACTCAGTGATAAAGTAAAAAAAGCTATTGCACTCACAAATAGAGAAGCGTTTGTTCCTACTGGTTTTAAACATAATGCTTATAAATTAGATGCACTTCCAATGGGGAGTTCGCAGTGGATAAGCTCACCACTTACAGTTGCAAAAATGACAGAGTATCTTGAGCCAGAGGGTGCGGATAGAGTCTTAGAGATAGGATGTGGAAGTGGATACCAAGCGGCAGTTCTCTCACATCTCTTTCGCGGCGTTTTTACTATAGAGCGGATTGAATCTTTGATGCTTGAAGCAAAGATACGTTTTAGAACTTTAGGTTTAGGCAACATCCATACAAGAACCGATGATGGACAAAATGGATGGAGTCAGTATGCTCCTTATGATAGAATCCTCTTTTCTGCTTCGGCAAAATCCATTCCACAAAAACTCTTTGATCAGCTTCGCGATGGGGGGATTTTAGTAGCTCCTATGCAGGTGGGTACAAAACAAATCATCGTAAAGTATAAAAAAATAGGGACTAAAATAGAGAGGATAGAACTCGAAGCGTGTGATTTTGTCCCTGTTTTAGATGGGGTACAAAAGTAAGAACACGCGTTATCTTCAGAAAAAACTGCTAAAATAGCACTACAAAATTTCAGGACATCTCATATGGATAATACAATTTTTGGAATCAAATATAAAAAACCAGAAGTAATACTTTTGCAAGAAACAGGTATCGGTGTAGCAGAAGTAGCTGCGCGTACTTGTTATGATAGCTTCAGTAATAGTGAAAATGAAGCGATTCAAGGCATTGAAAAAACGCTTCCAAATAGTATGACATGTCATGAAATAAATGAGATAGATAACTCCAATCTTTTAGATGATTTAGCATGGACTTATTTTCACCACTCTATACTAGAACATGCCAATCTTAGCTACCTTGTACGTGGAACAAGCAGAGGTGTGCTTCAAGAGCATGCACGCCATCGTATACAGGCGATTTCAGTGCGTAGTACACGTTATACGATGAGTTCTATCATCAACGCATATGTTGCTGCACAGTTTGCAAAAAGTGATGCAAAAGAGTTTTTTATAGAGAAGATTTTGAGTTATGACATGTTTGTTATAGATGACATGTTATATAATCGTCTCGAAGCGAGTGGGATGTATGATAAGCTTTTTTATCAAGCATCGCAGCTAGAAGATTTTTATACTATTGCAGTTGCAAAAAGCTCTATGGAGTTTCTAGAACTTTACAAAGATGACGCACAAGAGCTCTACGTAGCACTCGAAGCAGGAAGAAAAAAGAGAAATGTAGGCGATGCATTTAAGCATATCATCACGGACAATGTCAAAGTTGATATGGTAGTAACGTTTAATCTTCGCTCATTAAAAAACTATCTCACGCTTAGAGATAGTGGTGCGGCTTATTTTCAGATACGTTGGTTAGCACAGGAGATGACGCGTGTAACACCAAAAAAGTATCTTGATTTAATAGTAAAAAATAAAGGCTAAAAGATGTGGAAGATAATAATAACAATAAGTATGTTTTTTCTTGGTGGGTGTTCACACTTTACTATCAATGCTTCGATGTGTGATCAGATTGCTTCTGATCCACATGCAACAGTTCCAAAAGAGTGTAGAAACTACAATGAAGAGGAAGCTGCAAAAGCATTTGATAATACGAAGCATAAACAACAGCAAGATGAGATTGAACAGATTATAGAGTTCAACAAATAAATTTAAAGGAAAAAAAATGATAAATAAAAAAGAGTTAGAAAACAGAAGTGGTGGTATATGTGAACTTTGTGGAAGTAGTGAAGGTTTAGACGCATTAGAGGTTGGAACGAGTGAAGAGTATATCATGGCATGTGCTACATGCCAAGAGCAAATAAAAACAAATACACTTGATGAGAACCATTTTATTTGTCTTAATGAATCTATGTGGAGTGAAGTTCCAGCGGTAAAAGTGATGAGTGCTATTTTACTTAA
>JAVETY010000048.1:3841-12361 GCA_034005815.1 Sulfurimonadaceae bacterium
GCCGAAGCGATAGCACTCTCACACGATTTAGGGCACACTCCTTTTGGACATGTAGGTGGCGATACTCTTGATGAATGTCTCAAGCAAGATGGTTTTAAAAATGGTTTCGAGCATAATTTCCAGAGCTTTCGTGTAGTTTCAAAGCTAGAAAAAAGATACAAACAGTTTGATGGACTCAATCTCTCTTTTGCAACATTAGAGGGGATTTTAAAACACTCTTACCCTTATAAAAAGTCTTTTTTGCCACAAGAGATTTGTGATAATTTTGCACTTGATACACATCCATCTATCGAAGCGATGGTGGTGGACCGCGCGGATGAGATTGCGTATATAAGTCATGATATTGATGATGGAATCAACTCTGGACTTATTACATTTGATGATTTAAAAAAGAGTGAGTTGGCATGTGAGATTTTAGAAAAAGTCTATTTCGAAGGGATAGAGGAGAGTGATGATGAGATGTTTCGTTATCGCTTTAGCTCCCATCTTATCAACCATCTAGTGTACTCTTTGCTCGAATACTCTAGAGAAAAAGTGGACAACAGCACAGTTTTATCTGCAACACTTCCAAGCACAACCGAGATTCCAATAGGATTTCACAAAGAGCTAGAGACGAAAATCAAAATACTAAAAAAAATTCTTTTTGTAAAACTTTATCAACATAAAAATATTGTTAGAAAGATGTTTGCTGGCAAGCAGGCGATAAAAGCAATTTATAAAGGACTCCAAGAGGAAGAAAAAATGCTTCCAGAGTTCTACAAAAAAGAGCTAGAACACCGTGCAAAACATAGAGTAATAGCTGATTATATTGCAAGTATGAGTGATAGATATGCACTCTATTTTTACAATGAAATGTATGGGAAGATTTAATAAATAACGTCATTTAGTGCTTGACACGGAATCTAGTTCATCTTGCTGCACTTTGAGATTCTGAATCAAAACAAGAGAATCGCTTTTTGCAAAGCAAAAATGTTTCTTTAGGGTTCGGAATGACGGAATCTTTCTTTCACTTCTCTCCATACGCCCCACGTTGGAATGCATACACCGATCTACATAACATGTTATAAATAAAATAATAGTAATATTATTCTATAGATAGAAATAGGATAGAAATGGATTTTGTTTTTGATTCTTAAAGAGTATGTAGAATGAAGATAGAGTGGTAAAAGATAAGCTAAAACCCCGAAGGGCTTTAACTTACAGGCGTGATTCGTAACGTCTCATCATATAAAGACGTTTAAGCATTTTCTTGCGAGAAGCAATTTTGAATTTTTTGCGTTTTTCAGTTTCTGTTTCGTGGAAACGTCTAGCGCGCGCTTCGGTAACGATTAGGTTACGGTCAGTTTGCTTTTTGAAACGTCTGTACGATGCATCAAAATTGTCGTCTTGACGAAGGATAATACCTGGCATATCACATCACCCACTTTCTGTAAAATTTGAAAGCGAATTATATCATAGTTTTTTAAATTATCCTAAATTATTTTATTGGAGCATTTGCAGGTGTGTTTGCATCTGCAAGAGCAATAAGTCCACCTTTGAGTACTTGAGTGTTTGTAATTCCAATCTGTTTGAGTGCCATAACTGCCATAAGTCCACGTGTCCCTGAATGGCATGTTACAATGATAGGAGTGTTTTTAGGAAGTGTATCAAGACTCTCTTTTGTAAATAATCTCTCAAGTGGAATATGAAGTGATTTTTGAAGATGTACACCCATTACAGAGTATTCCCCATCACTTCTTACATCTAAAATCAAATACTCTTTATCTGCTTTAATCAGCCCCATAGTATCTTCAGCATTTATAAAAAGTGTCGAAGTAGCGCACACCTCTTGAGTCATCTTGCTATAAAAGTTATCAAACTCTTTTACTTTTTCTATATCATATGCAAAGCTATTTATACTCAACAAACCAAGCAGTACAACAATAAATATCTTTTTCATCATTTTGTTTCCTTATAGTAAATATAATGGAACTTTATCTTTTGCTATGTAAAAAAAGACTTAAACAAAGAAACTATCTTTGGGAAGAATTAGTACGATTTATTTGCTTAAAAGCTAAGGATGAAGCGATATAATTGCACTTATGATTACACAAGACTCCATTGAAGCACTTAAAGCTAGACTTGATATTGTTGATGTTGTAGGCACATATCTTGAGCTTAAAAAAACAGGTGCGAATTTCAAAGCACCATGCCCATTTCACGATGAAAAATCAGCCTCTTTTGTGGTGAGCCCATCCAAGCAAATATTTCATTGTTTTGGTTGTGGTGTGGGTGGAGATAGTATCTCTTTTGTGATGGAATATGAAAAATTAAACTATCCAGAAGCCTTAGAAAAATTAGCAAATAATTATAATTTTACTCTCACACATACAGAGAGTAAAAATGTAAAACCACGCTCCAATTTGATGGAAAAAGTAAATGAATACTACCAAAAACTTTTAATAGCACATCCAAATGCACTTGTATATTTAAAAGAGAGAGGTATCTATGAGAGTAGTATCGAGAAGTTTGGTATAGGGTATGCACCTGATTCTTATCAAACAATAGCATTTATAAAAGAGCAACAATTCCCTATACCTGAAGCTGTCAATCTTGGAGTGTTAGGCTCTGAGGGAAATCGACTTTATGCAAGATTTATAGAGCGCATCACTTTTCCTATCTACGCGCCCAATGCCACGATAGTGGGGTTTGGTGGAAGAACTATATCCGGACATCAAGCAAAGTATGTAAACTCTCCAGAGACTCCATTTTTTAATAAATCACGACTGCTCTATGCCTACCACCTTGCAAAACAAGATATTTATAAGAAAAAAGAGATCATTATCACCGAGGGATATCTTGATGTAGTGATGCTCCATCAAGCGGGATTTACAAATACCGTAGCAACATTAGGAACAGCCCTTACAAATGAACACTTACCACTCTTGCGTAAAGGTGAAGCAAAAATTTTGATGGCGTATGATGGAGATAAAGCTGGACGCGCGGCAGCACTCAAAGCTTCGAGACTTCTTAGTGCAACGGGATTTAGTGGCGGAGTGGTGCTTTTTAGTGATGGAGTCGATCCCGCTGATATGATTCAAAATGGCAGAGTAGATGAGCTCGCAGAGATGTTGCGTCACCCTAAAGTGTTTATAGAGTTTGTGCTTGATGAGATTTTAGCCCTTTATGATTTAAAAGATCCAAAAGCAAGAGAGCAGTGTATGGATGAGGGAGTAGGATATCTAAAAACACTTACTCCATTTTTGCAAGAGGAATACAAAACCTATCTCGCATCTCGTCTAGGTGGATTAGGGATTAGTCCATCGCTGATAAAAATAACAGCACAAACAAACATAACAAACAAATATCCAAACAAACAAAACGTTATCAATGAAAGACATAAAGATATGTGGGAGCTAACGCTGATAAAAACAGTGATAGAGCATCCAGAATTTTTGGACATGGTTTTAGATGTTCTTGACCCATCTTTATTGCAGTTTCACTCACGAGAATTTGCCCTTGTACTTCAAGGTAAGTTTGATGCGCTTATGGCAATCCAAATAGATGAGACGATAGTAGCACTAAAAACGGAAGAGGAACTAAGAGCAGAGCTTATTAATTTTTTGCAGAAATTTTATGAGAGAGAACTCAAAAAAATAAATCTACAAACTTCGATATCGTTTGAACAGAAAGTTTTTTTGATACGTAAACTTAGAGGTAAAATCGATACATTAAAACGGGGCGAGTTAGTGGCTTTTACGAGTTAAAACAAAGAACAAACTAAAAAAAAAGGAAAATGATGAAAGCAATAGCACTTTTTAGTGGAGGACTTGATTCGACTTTGGCGATTAAGCTAGTAAAAGATCAAGGGATTGATGTCGTTGCCATCAATATAAACACAGGTTTTGGAAGTACAAAAGAGAGACTTACACATATGCAAAACATGTGTGATCAAGTGGGAGTAGAATTTAAAACCATAGATATACAAAGTGAATATCTTCAAGATGTTTTATTTGACCCAAAACATGGATATGGAAAACACTTTAACCCATGTATCGATTGCCATGCCAAGATGTTTGCCGTGGCAAAACGGGTGATGGAAGCAGAGGGTGCTAGCTTTTTAATTAGTGGCGAGGTGTTAGGGCAGCGTCCTATGAGCCAAAATAAAAACGCACTCCAAACAGTTCTTAATGAGAGTAATTGTGATGGGCTATTGCTACGTCCACTCTCAGCAAAAAGACTCGCTCCAACTCTAGCAGAAGAAAATGGATGGATAGATAGAGAAAAACTTGGGGATATTTTTGGGCGAAGTCGTAAACGTCAGCTTGAGCTTGTTAAAGAGTATGGACTTAAGGATTACGAATCTCCAGGAGGAGGATGTCTTTTAACAGAAGAGAGTTTTGCAAAAAAGATGGTTGATTTTATTAAGTATGATAGATTTGAAATTCAAGATATTCCTGTGATGAAACATGGTCGTCATCTTCGTTTACCAGATGGCGCAAAGCTTGTTGTGGGAAGGGATAAAAATGACAACGCAGCATTAGAAGCAATAGAAAATGAAAAGTTTTTGCATTTAAAAACTCTAGAAATGAATGGACCACATGGGCTTTTGAGTAAAAATGCAACAGAGGCAGATAAAGAATTAGCGGCTAAAATTATGCTTACATATACAAAAGCAAAAGAAAATGAGCTTTATAGTGTGAGTTTTGATGGCGCAGAGATACAAAGTAGTCCTTTTGATAGCAGAGATGCGCTTAAGCCTTATGTGCTTTTTTCATAGATATTTAGGCTATACTATTTTTTAACATAATAAAGCGAGGTGTTGCATGGCGGGAGTGCATTTTTTATTTGATGATATTACGCAGTTGATACGTTTACATATTGGCTTATCAAACAGAATCGATGAAAATCGTTCGGAGAGTTTTACAATTTTGTATTGTGATTTAACAAATTTTTCTAATGTAGTTATCAAGAGTGGACTAGAAAAAGTTTTACGCACTTCTGATACTATTGTCAATTATGGATCTGATTATTTTTTTATATTACCTTATACAGATAAATATGGTGCAGGAATTGTGAAAAAAATCTTTGAAGATTTCTTTAAAGAAGAGATAAAAACACATATGGTTGCATATCCAGGAGATGGTGAAACTCCAAAAACACTTTTAGCAGAGCTTCAAAACGGTGCAAGTCGTTTACATAAAAATGATATTGAGTGTTTAAACCCTATCGTTTTTGAGGGTTTATAGTAGAAGTAAATGTGTGATAGGGTGAGGTTTTATAAAACTCTATCACTTTAGCTATCTCTTTTTCACGAAGTTCTTTTTTAGACAGTAGTTTAGGTTTTATAATTTTTTTGGAAGATGTTTCAAACACTGCTAAATCCTTTAATGTATAAGAATAAACAGAACTTATAATCAAAGATAAAAAAAAAGCTTTATAAATCATACATGCCAAATCGGCAAACCCCCTAAAAGATAAAATAATATTTTGGAATACATCGTGCTTACTATCTCTTAAAATACCCCAAGAGGAGTGCATAGATGATTCTCGTACCCACAAAAACAAGCTCAAATGAGAACTCTCCACTACAAATAGCACCCACAAAAGAGAAATCTACAGCACTCTCCTTTGCAGATTTATTAAAAGGTGTTGGATATAAAAAAGATGCTCAAAGTAGTGCATTTGAAAAGTCACATGCCAAGCAAGAACAACTCAAAGCTGATCCAAAAGCAGAAGTTAAAACAGATATAAAAAAAGATACATTTCTTAGTTTATTGAAAAATGAGCCAGCGGAACAACCACTTGAAGTGAATCCAAAACTATCGCAAATGCTTGGTAAAGAGGGAATGAAAGTACTTATAGATGATGCAAAAAAATATCTTCAAACTCAAATAACAGAGAGTGAAGGGTATAAAAGAGCAGAGATAAAAACTATTCCAAAAACACTGAAAGGGCTTGTTAAAGTAGCAAAAGAGTTGGGAGTTGATGTAAGTAAAATAACAATCGAAGAGCTAAAAAATGATAACAAACAACAATTATATAATCTAAATAATAATGGCAAAAATCAAGCAGGTCTTAAAGATTTACTAAATACACCTCTTTTTAAAGCACAAGAATCTCTTGCCGGAACATCAACACAACAAATAGTACAAATCAAACAACAAAAACTAGAAGAAAAACCACAAAATCAAAAAACAAATGATCCATTACGACTTTTACTTCGTGGTGAGAGTGTCTCCGCAAATGAGACAGCACTCTCTTTGGAAGCAACAAAGGTTTTAGCAACGAGTAAGACAGAAGAGAAAGTTCCAAGTCGCACGCTAGAAAGTTTACTACGCTCTGAAACAAGCGAGAGTAGCAAAAATACTGATGCGGTATTTAAAACAGATAGCGCACACAAAGCTGAAAGTTTAGATGTAAAGATAAATGAAGCAAAACAGATGGTGAAATACCTTTCAAATGATGTGAAAAATGCGATTGATGATTATAAATCACCATTTACACGGGTGAGAATTCAGCTCAATCCACAAAATATGGGAGAGATGGATCTTACGATTGTTCAACGTGGTAATAATTTACATGTCAATCTAAGCTCTAATAATGCAGCAATAAATACTCTCGTACTCCATGCCAACGAGCTTCGCCAACAGCTTCAAAATAGTGGAATAAATAATGCTACATTGAACTTTAACAACCAGTCAGAGAGTGGCGCAAACCACTCACACCAAGAACAGCGTCAGCAAGAGCAACGAGGTCATAAAACATATGAATCTCTAGCAGAAGCAGAGGCCGGTGAAGAGATTTTAAGCTCTTTAGAAATTATAGTTCCAAGATATATATAAGGAGTCCATTATGGCAATCACATCAACAGGTTTAAATGCAGCTACAAATCAAGAGGTAACACAAGGGAGAGAGTATAAAGATAAAAGTATCTTAGGTAAAGATGACTTTATGAAGCTTCTCTTAGTTGAGCTTCAACACCAAGATCCAACAGAGCCTATGGATAGTGAAAAAATCTTGACACAAACTTCACAACTCGCAGCTCTAGAATCTTCTGAAAATACTAAAAAAGCGCTTGAAGAGCTTACCACTGCTATGAGTAAAAATCAATCGTTTGCGAATGTTTCAGCGATTGGAAAAACAGCAGATTTAGGAAGTGATGCTATCTCTTTAGATGAGGGATATGCGAGTAAATTTGAAGTTTATTTTCCAAAAGAGATAAAAACAGGAACGCTCAATATAACAGATCTACAAGGTAATACTGTTCGTACAATTCCAATAGAAGAAAATCCATCAGGTGTGTATCTATTTGAATGGGATGGAAAAGATCAAGCTGGAAATATCGCTGAAAGTGGTGTTTATCGTGTAAATGCTGATTATTTTGATGAAAATAATATCAAGCAATCAACACGCCTTGGAGCATATCCAATCGAATCAGTTCGCTTTGAAGATGGTAAAACATTTGTGAAACTAGGTTCTAGTTATGTAGAACTTTCGGATGTAGTAGAGGTATATTAAGGATTTCGCCATGATGACACAAGCTTTTTATAGTGGTATATCTGGAATTAGGACACATCAAACAGCGATTGATATCACATCAAACAATATCGCAAACGTAAGTACAACAGGATACCGTCAGTACAACACAGAGTTCGCTTCTTTGTTTGAAAAGTCGCTTCATACAACGGGTTCAAACCCTGTAAATAGTAGTATTGGCGTAGGAAGTAGAGTAAATGCTTCTATCATGGATACAAGCACAGGCTCACTCAAGCTCTCAGACAGAAGTACAGATTTGGCTATCTGGGGAGATGGATGGTTTGGTATTGCTGGTAATGGAGATACGCTGTATACGCGTGCGGGAGATTTTTCATTTGATAAAAATAATGACCTCGTAACTCCACAGGGATATTATGTTTTAGGAACTATGGCAAACAATATTGTAAATGGTCAGCTAGTCAATGTAATTACCGACATGCCATTAGCAAATGCAGGAGAACAACAAAATCTTCGCTTTCCAGAAAATCTTACATTTCCAGCGGTTCCAACAACACAAGCAGAGTTTTTTGCAAATATCGGTTTTGAAGATGTACCAAGAAGTATAAGTGCAAGTGTTATAGATGCAAATGGAGTGAAAAATAATCTCCAGCTCACATTTACAAAACAAGCTGTTCAAACACCTCCAGGAATGCAGTGGGATGTTGTAGCACAGGTAAAAAGCCTTGATGGAAATCAAATTTATTCAACGCAAAATGGACAAGTAAACTTTGACGCGACAGGCGCACTTATAAACTCAACACTCAGTTCTATAGACAACAATGGAACCTCAGTAGCTATGAACTTGGGTTCTGGTTATAGCGGGATAGTAGCTACAAACTCTACGGTGTCTTCAGGATATAGCATTGCTGATGGAAAAATTGCAGGTGAGCTTATAGGATATGAGATAAACAGAAACGCAGAAATAATAGCAACTTTTACTAATGGTATGCAAAGTAGCGTTGGTAAAATCGGGGTGTATCACTTTCAAAATAACCAAGGCTT
>JAVETY010000049.1:0-12336 GCA_034005815.1 Sulfurimonadaceae bacterium
GAACTTTATAAAAAGTATAATTTTGAAGTTTTTGAGACTAGAAAATCTTTTTATAAAGATGGTTGTGATGCGCTCATTATGTCTTTAGTTTTTGATAAGTGATATTGCACTCTCTACTGCATTCTTATAACTAAGCGTATTTGCTTTATGCTTATAAGCGATATCAAAAGCAGTGCCATGATCTACTGATGTACGAATGATTGGTAGATTAAGAGAGATATTGACACTCTCATCAAAATAAAGTGCTTTGAGAGGTGCAAGTCCTTGGTCGTGGTACATCGCTATAAAGTATGTGAAGTTTTCTCTAAAGCGTGGTGTAAAAGCAACATCAGGAACTATGGCTCCGATGAAAATCTCTTTGCCTATTTTGGCATTTGCAAGTGTAATCGCTTCTTCGATAACACGCTCCTCATCCCCTAAAACACCATTATCACCCGCGTGAGGATTAAGCCCTAAAACTGCTACTTTGTTATCTCCGATAGAAGAGTGAAAATCAAGAAAAAATCGTAAAAGTCTTTGGGTTTCTATCTGTTTTGCTACATCTCGCAGTGGAATATGCTCTGTATATAAAGCTACAAACATCTTTTTACAACCAAGCATCATAATCGCTTCTTTATCAAATGCAAAGCGTAAATAATCTGTATGCCCTTTAAAATCTATCCCTGCTTTCATCCATGCTTCTTTGTGGATAGGAAGTGTGACTATTGCATCCACTTGCTTGTTTTTGGCAAGTTCTATGGCATGGAGAAAGGAATCAAAAGAATATTGTCCACTCGCTACATCTACTTTGGATGGTGTGATAGGAAATTCTCCTGCAACGTCAGAGAGCTCTATATCGTTAGGAACTTCTATCCCTAAAAGCTTACATGCCATAAGTAATAATGTAGGGTTGATACAATAAACAGGAGTACATATCTTGGAAATTTCCGTGTGAGATTTGAGAGCTATCTCTATCCCAACACCATTTAAATCTCCAATACTTATAGCAATACGAGGCTTCATCGTGTTGTGAGGCGTTTCATCTCTTTTACTGCCTCTGTTAATCCACTAAATATACTTCTTGCGATAATGCTTTGCCCGATATTGAGCTCTGTAATCTCTTTTATATTCATAACTACATGGACATTGTCATAGTTGAGACCATGACCAGCTGCGACTTCTAAACCTAGTTTTTTGGCATGTGTTGCAGCGGTTTGTAAATTTTCTATAGATTTTTCAAGCATAGTTTCTAGCTCATAACGAGGTAGATTGAGCTCTTTTATCGCGTGGTTGGAGTGGGGGAGGTTGGTATGAAGCATCGCAAATATATTTGCAAAAGCTCCCGTATGAAGCTCCACCATCTCAGCACCCAATGTGCGTGAAGCCTCTACTGCCTCTTTGGTTGGGTCAATAAAAAGTGAAACAGGGATAAGTGCATCATGCAGTCTCTCTATAGCATAAGAGATTTGTGACTCTTGTCCTATAACATCGAGTCCACCCTCTGTGGTAACCTCTTCACGTTTTTCAGGCACAAGAGTAGCACGGTGCGGTTTTGCATTTGCTACTATCTCTAAGATAGTACGGTCTGTTGCACATTCAAGATTGACTGGAAGTTTGGAGTGCATCATAATATTTGCCAGATCAGCATCTTGGATGTGGCGTCTATCTTCACGAAGGTGTATCGTTATCTGATCTGCTCCACTTTGACACGCTACAAAAAGTGCTTGGAGAATATCTGGATCATTGACGCGTCTTGCTTCTCTTAAAACTGCTACGTGGTCGATATTGACCCCTAATGTCATTTTAAACATTTCTATTCCTTACAACTTTGCATGAATATTCTATACTCTTCTTCAAGAGATTCTGGATTGATCTTTTCACCTACATAAACATCGATAATTTGTTTCTCTTTAAAAGGGGCTATTTTGAAAATCTCTTCTAAATTTCCTTTGATAAAAACAGGGTGTGTTTCAAGATTATTGGTTTTTGCAATATTAGTTGCTCCTGTTTGAAACTCTTTGATGCCATCTTTTTTGTTACGTTCACCCTCTGGGAAGATATATATATTGAGGTTATTTACTCTGGATAATTTATATTTTATCTCTTTAAAAAATCGAATAAGCCCTTTTTTATTTTCCACATCAACACTAATACATCCGCTGTATTTGAAAAAATCACCATAAAAAGCATCAAAAAGTTCTTGTTTTGCAATCCAAGTTCCACTTTTATCAAAGCGAGAAAAAACATTTTCCATCACAATGATATCGAGGAGTGAACGGTGGTTTATTGCATATAAAACATGATCATTTTTTGGGAGGGTACCATGGATTTTTACTTCAACATTGAGATAGGAAAGTACTGCATTAGAATATCCTTGACGCTCTTTGGAAAGACTCGAATGGAGGGCTTTTTGTGAGATAAAAGGGTGAAAATATATCTTTTTATATCGCTGGATATATCTGTATCCTAAGCGAATCATATGGATATATTTTTTTAAATTACTGAACATACAACACCTTTGAAGATTTGAAGTGGAAATTATAACGGAAGTTTATTTAATATGGCATGTAAAGAGTTACATGCCATCAAAGAAAAAATCTATTTTCTATGCATAGGATGTTGGTAGTCGTTTCTTTCACATGCAGTAAATACTGAAGCAACGCCAAGAGCTAACAAAATTGTGATAATAATCGATTTCATTTTTCCTCCTTTATAAGTTTTGGTGGTTTGGCAAAAGAGTTTTTAAGACCCATAGTTTGAATCTCTTCATAGGTTGAAATAATAATATCTTTATCAATCTTTACCTTACTTGCTTTTATCTTTTCTGGATAATCAAGTTCGCTAAGTATATACTTTATACAGTTAATACGTGCCTTTTTTTTGTTATCAGAGCGGATAATTGTCCACGGTGCATAATCTGTATGGGAAGCTAAAAGCATCAAATACTTGGCATGTGTGTATGCATCCCAAAGTTCCTGTGATTTTATATCTACATCGGAGAGTTTGTATTGTTTGAGTGGGTCGGTTTTACGTTGATGAAATCTTTTGGATTGTTCCTCTTTGGAAACAGAAAAATAAAATTTAAAGAGTTTGATATCACTATCTACAAGCATCCTCTCAAAGTTTGCAACACTATTTAAAAAGTCTTTATGTTCTTTATCTGTGCAAAATCCCATAACAGGTTCAACTCCAGCACGGTTATACCAGCTTCTATCAAACAAAACAATCTCACCTGCGGAAGGAAGATGTGCGCTATATCGCTGAAAATACCACTGTGTTCTCTCTGTATCGCTGGGTTTGCTTAGTGCTACGATGCGAGCGCCACGAGGATTGAGATGCTCTGTAATACGCTTGATAGTTCCACCTTTACCAGCAGCGTCACGCCCTTCAAAAATGATAAGTATTTTTTGTCCACTCTCTTTGACATGATTTTGAAGTTTTAAAAGTTCTACCTGCAAAGATTCTAACTCTTTTTGATAGAGTAAATCTTCCTCTTTTAGTAAAATAGGGATACGTTTTTTTCTCATTTTTATCTGTTTTTCCTTACAAAGCTAATCACTTACATAATGATTGAAGAACCTCTTTTTGAGAAAAATATTATAACAAGAAACAATATAAACTCCAGTAAAACTTTATCTGCATGCCAAGAGCGTTTATGGCATGTTTCTCATATTTCTTCAACTCAAGAGATTGCAACGCTTCGTTCGGAACTTATCTCTTTAAACTATTGATGATATCTTCGAGTGTATCAATATCTTCAGTAAATGAGAAACAACTTGTTGTACTACATACCAGAAACCCATCTTCATCATTGTTTTTGTGCAGTACAAATGGATAGCTCAAAGAAGCTAACTTGGTGCTATTTATATGAAGTTGTTCTTTTGAAGATTTTATGATGAAATCTTTTTTGAGATAGCGTAACATCTGTTGTAACATGTGTGGATAATAGATCGGGCGACGACCTAGTTCATAGGAGTTATATTCAAGCGTTTTAAATGCAAAGTGCGTATACTTTTCATCTTCTAAAAGAGCTCCTAAGGTTAAAAGATTTCCCACCATGACACTCACCGAACTCGTATAGGTACTATCTGTTGCTTCCGCTTTGGTTACAAACTCATTGATACTAAAATTCCACGCACTATTATTATAAAAATCTTCAAGTGCTTTGTTTGTGAGGCGTTGTGCTTGTATGAGATATAAATCCTCTTGCGTTGCTTTGTATGCAGATAAAAGTGCTGAGATTAAAAAAGCATAATCTTCTAAGAACGCTTCTACCTTTGGTTTTTTATCTACGAGTGCTGTGTGGTAAAGTACACCATCAACATAAAGTTTTGCCATAAGTGCTTCAAGAGCATTGATAGCTTTTTGCTTATAGTTTGCATCAATACTACCAAGAAAAAATAGTGATTCTATCATCATACTAGACCATGAAGTTTGAATCTTTTTATCTCTAAATGGATATGTTCTTTGGGTACGAATTTTGGCCAAAATCTTTTTTACATCTGCAAAATATGGTAGTGGATGTAAATCTTCAAAGCGGATAATATTTTTCCCTTCAAAATTACCATGATGGGTGACACTTAGCTCATCGAGCATAATTTCTATATCTTCATATCCTGCATTTGCTAGAGCCTCATATACTTCCGCGTAGGTATATACAAAATATTCCCCTTCAATCCCCTCTGTATCCGCATCACTTGCTGAATAAAAGAGATTTTCTTCACTCATAAATTCTTCCCAAAAGTCAGCTATCTCTTTAGCAATTTCAAGGTGATGTTCATTTTTATAAGCGAGGTAACTCTTTGCATACACCTTACATAAAAGTGCATTATCATAAAGCATTTTTTCAAAATGGGGCACTAAAAATTTATCATCCACACTATAACGGCAAAATCCGCCATCGACGAGGTCGTACAATCCACCTAAGACCATTGAATCAAGTGTCGTTTTTATCATGGCATGTGCAGCTTTATCGTGATAGAGTGCATCGATAGTAAGGAGAGTATCGAGAGTTGTGGCATGTGGGAATTTTGGAGCAACAGAAAATCCACCATATTTTGTTTCATAATTATTTTTGGCTTGGAGTAAAAAGTTTTTAACAATATCTTCTTTTAAAACAGTTGCCTCTTTTGGATGCTCTTTTTGTTGTAAAAAGCCTTGGATTTCATCTGCGTTAAGAAAAAGTTTTGGATCATTTTCTGCCACTTTGGATGCGATAAGAGAAGTAAGCTCTATAAAACCCATCCCTTGTTGCCCAGCAAGAGGATGTGGCGGAATATAAGTCGCTGCATAGAAAGGCTTATTGTTCGGTGTACAAAAGATACTTGTTGGCCAACCCCCAGGACGACGGTTTAAGAGCATATGAACATCTTGGTAGTATTTGTCAATATCGGGACGCTCTTCGCGGTCTACTTTGATACAGATAAAAGAGTCATTTAAAATCTTTGCACACTCTAGGTTTTCAAATACTTGCTCTTCCATTACATGGCACCAATGGCATGAGCTATATCCTATAGATATAAAAATAGGTTTGTTTTGTTCTTTTGCTTTTACAAATGCTTCATCACACCAAGCAAACCATGCTACAGGATTGTTTTTATGTTGTTGCAGATAGGGGGAATCTTCTGTGGCTAGTCTATTATGTATCATTTTTTTCACTTCTGTTAATTTGTGGTAGAGTATGAAAATGCGACTTCTCTTTGGCTTAAAATTCAAATTTAACTTTGATAGAGCTATAATATTTTCTAAATTTAATTTTTATATTTATAGGAATAATTTGACACAATTTATAAAACGCAATATCTATCTTGTAGTTGTTTTTACTTTTGTAGTTTCATCTTTGGTGGTAGGAGCTGTCTTTTTCTACTTCAAATCACAAGTAAAAGAGCAAAAGCTAGAAAGAGTACTTGATCAAATTATAGTAGCCCTTGATACAAAACTCAAAGCAGAAAAGATGAATGCTCTTGAGTTAGCTCTCGTAATATCTAAAAATGGTGAGCTTATTGACACACTAGAATATGACGATGAAGATAAAGGGTATAAAATCCTCTCTGATATTATGATGACAATCAAAAAAAATACCTCAAGATATATAAGAGCACAAATAATTACAGATGATTATCTCATATTTGCACGAAGTTGGGATGATATTTATGCGGGGATGCCTATTGGAGATTATAGACAAGATTTAGATTTTGTAAAATTTGCACAAGAAGCGAGAACATCGATAGAGGTAGGAAGACGTCTCGGGATAAAAGCGAGTGTTCCTGTTTATAGAAAGGGTAGACTTTTAGGGTTTGTTGAGGTGATAGATTTCTTTGAATCACTTACAAGTTACTTTAGAGCTTTAGGGATTGATGCTTACGCACTTTTGGATTATAAATATTATAACGATGCCGTGCTGATGCAAGAAAACGTCATTGTGCAAAAACATATAGTCGCCAATCTCAATCATAACTTTAGTCACTTACAGACTTTAAATAATATAGATTTTAAAACTTTAAAAACAAATCGAGTGGTGCATGCTGATGCAAAATATATTTTTTATGAAACGATGTATGATGGCAATCATGAACCTATAGGGGCTTTTGTGTTTGTCTTGCCACAAGAGTATTTAGAATATTTTAGAGATCCTGAGGATGATATATCTTTTTTGATGAATGTGACACGTACAAGTCTTTATGGTGTGGTGCAAAAGGCAAATCTAAAAGGGAACGTGTATGAGAAATATAGTGCAGAATCACTTTTATATATCAAAGATATTGTGATGAAAGAGGATAGAGAACTCTTTGTAGAAGAGGCGTATAAAAAATTAGATACCTACACCAAAGATGAGCTTATACAGTTGATGTTAGATCATAAGGTGATAAAAAAAATAGATGGAAAGATACGATGAAAATTTTACTTTTAGAAGATGAATACTCTCTGCGCATAAGCATACAAGAGTTTTTAGAAGAGATTGGACATGTTGTAGTTTGTTTTAGTGATGGACTTGAGGCGTATGATGCTATCTTTGAAGAGCGTTTTGATATTTTACTGCTTGATGTCAATGTACCTTCTCTTTCGGGATTTGATCTACTACAAAATATGCGTAAAGAAAACAAGAAAATCCCAACTATTTTTCTCACCTCAATGGTGGATATTGAGTATCTTAAAGAGGGATATAAGCGAGGATGTTGCGATTATATCCGCAAGCCTTTTGATCTAGAAGAGCTTGAAGTGCGTATAGAACAAGCCTATGCTGGTTTTTATCTTGATGATGCGAGTAATATCTCTTTGGGATGTGATATTAACTATGACATGACAAAAAGTAAACTCACACAAAAAGATGAAGAGATAGTGCTTCGTAAAGTGGAAAAAGATCTCTTAGAAGTGCTTATCAAAAATAAAAATAACATAGTATCGACGCAAATGTTTCAAGATGAGGTTTGGGGCGAGTACGTAGAACCTGCAACTATCAGAGTACAACTCAATAACTTACGTCAAAAACTTCCTGAAGGTGTGATACAAAACAGAAGAGGGTTAGGATATATCATTGAAAGATAAAAAGTATGCCCTTCATTATGCACTCTTGTACTCTTTTTTAGTAGCAATAGTCTTACTTGCACCTTTGTTTTTTTATATTGTCTATACAAAAAACATACATGCCATACAAAATGAAATCTTTTTAAAAGAAAAATCACTTCTTATTATTAAAGCGATGGAAGAGTTTAATCAAAATGAGAGTTATTTTGAATATCCTCGTATGCACACTTTTGAATCAGGACTTTATGATAAAAACTTTCAACCTATTTTTTCACTTTTAAACATCCCAATAAAGCAGTTTAAAGAGGGATATTACATAGATGAAGAGAATAACGCTTTTTTGATTTTACAACTTCCAACAGAGCGTTATTTTGATGCAAGATACCTCATACTTACCAATACAATCTCTTATGCTGCAGTATATGAAAAAGTTGCAGTTGTTCTAGCATCTATCTTTATCATAGTGTTTTTTCTTAGTCTCTTTTTTCTAAGTCGTTTTGCAAAACCGTTTCAAGAGGTCAATAAAAAACTTGATAGTTTTATAAAAGACTCTATGCACGAAATAAATACTCCACTGGCTATTATCAATATAAATATCGATTTATATACTAGGAAGAATCCACCTAATAAATATATGCAGCGTGTTAAGGCTGCAAGTAAGGTGCTCTCAAATATCTATAATGATATGGATTACTTAATAAAAAATGAGCGCATAGATTTAAAACCTGAGTGGATTAATTTTTCCGATTTTGTACTCGAAAGAGTAGAATATTTTACTGAGGTAGGGGTTATAAAAGATATAGCCTTGCATCATGAGATACAAAAAAATATTGAAGTATATATAAACCCTAAACATCTTCAACGTGTGATTGATAATAATATCTCTAACGCGATAAAATATTCGTATGAAAATTCTAAAGTATTTGTAACTCTTCGTAAAACTCCAGAAGCAATATACCTCTCCTTTTTAGATTTTGGTGTTGGAATCGATAAAGTAGATAAGATTTTTGAGCGTTACTATAGAGAAAATACAGAAAAAGGTGGGTTTGGAATAGGTCTCAATATCGTATCAAGCATCATCAAAAAATATGGAGTTACACTCTCCATCGCCTCACAACTTAAAAAGGGAAGCGAATTTACTTACATTTTCCCCCTTACAATGATACGATTTACTCATAAGCCCTTATAAAAACCTCTATCTTTAGGGGTTTGGTATACTTTTTTTTCTTTTTTTTTGATTTTACATAGATTTTACACTTGAGAGTTATACTACCCCTCGAAATAGATAAAGAAGGGAGAATAGATGAAGAAATCTTTGATGATTTCCTTATTGGCGAGTGTGACTTTACTTGCTGCTGATTATAGTAGTGTAGTAGAAGATCCTGATGCTATAAAGATAATAAAAGCAGACCTTTTGGGGCCTGTGAAATCTTATAAAATGCCAAAGGAGTGTATCAGTAGCGATCCAAAAGTGATTGCAAGGGGGGCATATATTTTCCATAATTTAAATGGTTCAGATGCAAAGACTACCCCACCTGAAGGATTAGCGAAAAAAAATCCTGATGGTTCTGTGAAACAATATGGTAACTGTGTGGCATGTCACAATATAGAAAAAGCTGTAGGTGGTGGAAACATCGGTCCAGATATGACAAACTATAAAGAGGTATTTGTTGATAGTAGAGTACGTGATCATCAGTTTGTTTTTCAAAAGATAGCAGATTCTCGTGTAGATAATCCAACTACAACAATGACGATAAACCTAACAACAGGTTTATTTAACGAGAGAGAAATCTGTGACATAGCATCTTATGTCGTAGCACCAAAATAATTATAAGGAAAGTAACAATGCTAAGAAGAGAATTTTTTAAGAAGTTAGGTTTAGTAGCAGCGGCAGCAGCTGTTGTACCAAGTATGAGCTTTGCTTCAAGTACAGTAGCAACACAAGGAACTGGTCCATTTACATTTGAACAAGCTTTAAAAGCTATCACAGGTACTAAGGGAGCTAAAGAGTCTTCTTTAATCAGCCTAAAGGTACCAGAAATCGCAGAAAATGGTGCAGTTGTTCCAGTAACTGTAGAAGTTGAGTCTCCAATGACAGCAACAAGCTATGTAAAAACAATTCATATTTTTGCTACTAAAAATAGTAATTCACGTTGTGTAGCAGTTCATTTAACTTCAGCTAATGGAAAAGCAATAGTTTCAACACGTATCAAACTAGGAACTACACAAGACGTGGCAACTATAGTTGAGATGAGCGATGGAACGTTTTTAATGGCAAAACAAAGTGTAAAAGTAACTATCGGTGGTTGTGGTTGATTTAACCTTTGTTGAAACTATCAAAAAAGAGATATTAAAATTTAAAATAAATAAAAAGGATAGAAAATGTCAAAAATTAAGTCAAGTATAAAAATCAAACCAAACGAATACGCAGATGGTGACATAGTAAAAGTAAACTTCATGTTTATCCATCCAATGGAAACAGGTTTACGTAAAGATAAAGCGACAGGTGAATTAATTCCAGCTGATTATATCAATAATGTAAAATTTATTTACAATGGTGAGACAATCACTACTATGAATGTTTGGGAATCACTCTCTACAAACCCTGCTTTTACAACCTATATGAAAATCAATGGTGCAGGTGATTTAAAAGTTATATTTACAGATAATTCTGGAAGTATTAACGAAAAAAGTATAAAGATTAAACCAAAAGGATAATCAATGAGATTAAGTACTAAAACAGCAATTATCATAGCACTTTTTTCTTCTCTCTCTTTTGCGAGTGAGCAGTTTTCTATGAGTGATGCAGACCGTGCTATGTACGAAGAGATGTTAGAAGATAATCCAGCTGCTATTATGATAGATAATGGAAATTCTTTGCTTGATGAGTATTGTGGTGGCGAAGATGGTGTTGCGAAGTTTTTAGGTCTTAAGACAGAAAAACTTCCTGAGTATATCGCAGGTTTTCCTAGATATATCAAATCTATTGATAGAGTAGTGGGAATTGATCAGATGCTTCAAGCGCTTATGCACAAAAACGGGCATAAACCTTTTACACTCAAAAGCTCTGATATGTTTGATATGTCATCCTATGTAAAATCATTAGCAAATGGTGTTGCGGTCAATATTGACGTAAGTGCTAACAAGCATATGAAAGAAGCATACGCTTTAGGTAAAGAAGTATTTGATACGAAGCGTGGAGGTCGTGGGCTTTCATGCCTTAGCTGTCATAATAAAGATGTAATCGGTGGGATTTTACGTACACAACCACTTCCTGATTTTGGTGTAAACAACACAGGTGGAACATGGCCAGCGTACCGTATGACAAAATCAGAATTAACTACTCTTCAAAAAAGATTTCAAGGGTGTATGAATAATGCTCTTTTAGCAGTGATTCCACTTGGGTCTAAAGAGATGAATGCACTTGAAGTGTATATTACTGAAAAATCAAAAGGGCAAGAGATAGCTATCCCTGGTCTTAAACGTTAAGGACAAAGAATGGAAGTTTCAAGAAGAGATTTTATGCACATTGCAGCAATCCTAGGATTAGGAGCTGCAGCGGGTGGTGTGAGTGGATGTACAGCATCTCCTGCACCTGCAAAAATAACAGTGGATGATCTTTATAAGTTCAATGCAAAAGGGCAGGTTACACTGCTTCATATGTGTGATTTACATGCGCATATCAAACCACTCTACTGGAGAGAGCCATCGACGCTTATCTCTGCTCCAAACCTTGTGGGAACACCTGGATTTTTATGTGGTGAAGCATTTGCTAAACACTACGGATTAGAGCCGAGTAGTTTAGATGCGTATTTTGATACACATATTGATTTTGAAGATCTTGCTAAGAAGTTTGGAAAGATGGGTGGTATCGCACACATCAAAACATATCTTGATAGTGTTCGTAAAGAAAGAGGAGCACAAAATGTTCTTTTTCTTGACTCTGGTGATACATGGCAAGGTACAGGTGTAGCTCTTAAAACGGGTGGTGAAGCGATTGTAAAAGCGCAAAACTATCTTGGGGTTGATCTTATGGTTGGACACTGGGAGTTTACTTATGGAAAAGAGCGTGTAAAAGAGCTTATCGAGATGTTAGATGGGAAATTTATTTCTCAAAATATTATTGGTGATGACCCATTTGCAGATGAGTATGAAGAGCTGATATTTGAACCATATTCTATAGAGATTAGAAATGGCGTGAAAATCGGAATCATCGGACAATCATTTCCGTTTACTTCTACAGCTAACCCAAAAGAGTTTACTGAAGGTTGGAGTTTTGGACTACGTTTAGAAACACTTCAAGAGTATGTAGATGAGTTACGTGGTGAGCATGATGTAGATTGTGTTGTTGTTTTATCACATGATGGATTTAGCGTGGACCAAGAGGTTGCTAGAACTGTGCATGGTATTGACTTTATCCTAAGCGGACATACTCACGATCCATCACCACAACCTATCACTATCAATGGCTGTGTGATTGTTATCGCAGGAAGTCATGGTAAATATATAGGTCGTCTTGATATCGAAGTAAAAGATAAAAAAGTAATCGATTATGAGTATAAACTTGTTCCAATGGCTTCAAATCTTATTCCAGCAGATCCTGCGGGAGAGAAACTTGTAGAGGAATTATATGCTCCATTTGCAGAGGAACTTTACGAAGTTCTTGGTAAAACAAAAAATATTCTTTATAAAAGAGATACATTTTTCTCAACCTTTGATCAGCTCATCAACGATGCTATCTTAGATGAGATGAAGTGTGATATCTCCTTTACTCCTGGGTATAGATGGGGGACGACAGTCCTCGCAGGTGAGAATATATTGATGGACAATGTC
>JAVETY010000185.1:0-3019 GCA_034005815.1 Sulfurimonadaceae bacterium
TAACGAGCATAGTGTAGTGATTAACGCTATCTATGCACACCATGGACAAGAAGAAGTACACTCTATTGAGTGTGGCGCTGTATGTGCTGCGGATGCACTCTCAGCTGCTCGTCCTGGAGCACGTAGAGAAGTGTTAGAGAGCTTTTTAAAACGTGTAAGCGAAATTGAAGAGATAGCGAGTGAGCACAATGGTGTGAAACAAGCGTATGCTATCAATGCAGGTCGTGAAGTACGTGTGATAGTTAATGCAACACTGATAAATGATGATGAATCGATTCTCTTAGCGCGCGAAATAGCAAAAGAGATAGAAGAACGCGTTCAATATCCAGGTGAGATTAAAATCAACGTTATACGCGAGAGTAGAGCGGTAGAATACGCTAAATAAAACTATGACATGTCAACAATGACATGTCATAACAATTATCTTCTAGAGTCAAATATTATCTTGCAATCAATCAAATAAACATTATTTAGAATCATCGTAGGGATCCATATGTACAAGAGAGATAACCTTTTTATCTATAAATGCTTGTCTAAATTGTTCTTCTAAAATATCTGTAACTTCATGTGCATCTACTAGCGATATCTTGTCATTAAATACTACGTGTACATTTATGAAAATTGTAGAGCCAGAAGCTCTTGTTTGTAAATCATGATGACTATTTGCAAGTGGTTGTGATTCTATAATCTGAGCAATTTTTTCTATATCTTCTTCGCTAAGAGCAGCGTCAAGAAGCATAAGCATTCCCTCTTTGATGATTGGAAATGCAGAATACATCATATATATAGCGATAAGAATTCCCAAGATGGGGTCAATAAGCTCTTCACCAGTAAGCGCGATAAGTCCTAAGGCAAACAAAACTGCACCATTAGAAAAAAGGTCTGTTTTATAGTGTAACGCATCTGCACGTATCACCATATTGTTTGTTTTTTTAGCAACACTACTTAGATAGTAAACCAAACCAGCAGTGATAATTATCGAGATTATCATAACACCAATAGATTCATTCATGTAGTCCATCTCTCTGGGGTGGTAAATCTTTACAAATGCTTCATAGAGGATGAAGAGTGCTGAAAATGATATAACAGCACCCTCAAAAACTGCTGCAAGTGGTTCTATCTTGCTACGACCATAGTGAAACTTATCATCTGGGTCTTTTTCTGAGTTATGAAGTGCAAAATAATTAAATAATGAAATAATAAGATCCAAAAAAGAGTCGATAGCTGATGCTAAAATAGCAATCGAACCACTAAGAACTCCAACAACCATTTTTATTACAACTAAGAGAGCGGCTACCGAGGTAGAAACTACAGTTGCTTTTTTTTCTAAACGCATTTAGCTCCTTCTAGCTATCTTTAGGTACAATTATATTTAAAAATCTTGAAGATAAAGTTTACAATGAATTTACAAAGCATAAGAGAAGAAAGATTAAAGTGGATGTCGTGGAAAAACATAGCTCCCTTGCGAGAAGCCCTAGGAAGTTTACCAGAGCTAAGTTGTACAATTACGCTTGGTGATACCGTGGAGATACAATGTGATAATGCCAATGTAGAATATATAAAAGAAGTTGCAAAATTGATGATGCCTTGGCGTAAAGGTCCATTTTTGGTTTGTGATACTTTTATAGATACAGAGTGGAAGAGTAATCTCAAATACAATCTTTTGAGAAAGTATTTTTCTCTCAACGATAAGAAAGTAGCTGATATTGGGTGCAACAACGGATACTATCTTTTTAGAATGCAAGAGGATAATCCTAAAAAACTTGTAGGATTTGACCCTTCAGCACTTTATAAAACACAGTTTGATTTTATCAACCATTTTATAAAGTCAGAGATTGTATATGAACTTTTGGGCGTGGAACATCTTGAGTTTTATGAAGAAAAGTTTGATACCATCTTTTGCTTAGGGGTACTTTACCATCGAAGTGATCCAGTCATGATGCTAAGGTCTCTTTATAAGGGGTTAGAAAAAGAGGGTGAAGTCTTTTTGGATACTTTTTATATAGATGGCGAAGAGGAGATGGCACTTACTCCAGCGTCGAGTTACTCTAAAATTCCAAATATTTATTTTGTACCAACAATAAGAGCATTGGAAAATTGGTGTAAACGTGCAGGATTTAGTAGATTTGAAGTGCTTGAAACTACTACAACAACATCTGAAGAGCAAAGAAAAACAGAGTGGATGGAGGGACAATCATTAGAAGATTTTCTCGATCCAGATGATCATACCAAAACAACAGAGGGTTATCCCGCACCAAAACGTGTGTATGTAAGACTTACTAAGGAGAGTAAATGGCAGTAGAAAAAGAGAAAAAATTCGCAGAGATAGAAGACCCAGAGATAGATATGCACGAGGTTGACGGTGAATCTCGTGATAGTGTGTATTTGCAAACACATGAAGAGATTAGTCGTGATTTATGTGGAGAGCTTATAAAGCTTGAACGCGGTTATGTGGAGTCGCGATTAGTGACAAGCTCTGCAATGGTTGCAGATAGTGAAGGGATGATACATGGTGGGTTTGTTTTTGGTGCAGCTGATTTTGCAGCTATGGCATGTGTCAATGAACGCAACGTTGTTTTAGTAGGAAGTGATTGTCAGTTTCTCGCCCCTGTCAAAATTGGAAATGAAATTAACTTTGTAGCACGTGTACGTCATAAAGAGGGACGTAAGAGAAATGTGCATGTAGAGGGTTTTGTACTTGATATAAAAGTGTTTGAGGGGGAGTTTAAAACAGTGGTCACTGAACGCCATGTATTAAGACTGAAGCTTCTAGAAGATGCCGATAGAGCCTAAATCACGCTAAGGCTAAGATAATAAAAATAGGATAGATGATAATCCCTATATAAGGGAGAAATTTATGTAGAGGAGCTAAGAGTACGAGTGTGAGTTCTTGAGAAAGGGCTCTTTTTGTAAATACTTGTTCTATGAGCCTTATCTTCATAGCAATATCAAAAGTTTTTAGCAAGACTAAAAGCATTGCACTCCAGTGTAAATCACAAAGCATTGCAAACAAAAGAGA
>JAVETY010000050.1:0-12310 GCA_034005815.1 Sulfurimonadaceae bacterium
TTAAAGAGGAATTTGAAAAAATCAACCATGAGCGTCAGATCAAAGGTGAAGCTCTCTTTGCAAATCCGAGAAATGCGGCAGCTGGAAGTTTGAGACAACTTGATGCAAGTATTACGGCTGCTAGAAAACTTGTTTTTTTGCCTTATGGGGTGGGAGAGAATACGCTAGAAGATAAACTTCTGAGTGAAAAAATGGAGAAAGTGTATAGTTGGGGATTTAAAAAACCGCCATTACGTATGACATGCCATGGATTTTCTGAGATAGAAGAAGTATATGAACAGATGAAAAAAGATCGTGATAGCTATCAAATGATGCTCGACGGGATGGTTATCAAAGTAGACGAGATAGCCGCACAAATCGATATGGGTTATACGGTCAAAACTCCGCGCTTTAGTGTGGCGTATAAGTTTCCAGCAGTGGAGAAGATAACAAAAATAAAAGAGATAATTCTTCAAGTGGGACGTACAGGAGCTATTATACCCGTAGCGGTTGTAGAACCTACAAATCTTGATGGAGCGGTTGTTGAGCGAGCAACACTTCATAATTTTGATGAGATAGCTAGAAAAGATATTCGTATAGGTGATAGTGTCATCATCCTACGAAGTGGAGATGTGATTCCAAAGATTATAAAAGTCTTATTAGATAAACGTACAGGAGCTGAGAAAGTTTATGAGCATCCTACAGAGTGTCCTGTATGTAAAGGTGAACTTTTAGATGAGGGCGCATTTTTAAAGTGTCAAAATCTCCATTGTGAAGCAAGAGTTGTTAATGCAATTATATATTTTGCTTCAAAACCATGCCTTAATATTGATGGATTGGGAGAAAAGATAGTAGAAAGCCTTTATAATGCAAATCTTGTTCGCAGTGTAGAAGATCTATTTAGTCTAACAAAAGAACAGTTGTTAACACTAGAAGGATTCAAAGAGAAAAAAGCACAAAACCTTTTAAATGCGATTGAACATGCCAAAGGGTGTGAGTATTACCGTTTTATTTCAGGTTTGGGAATGGAACATATTGGTGAGGTAGCTTCAAAGACTCTTAGTGATACTTTTGGCTTTGGATTTATCGATGCAAAAAAAGAGGAGCTGATCGCTTGTGATGGGATTGGAGAGGAGATGGCAGAGTCAATCTTAGAGTTTGTTCGCGTTAATCGTGAAATTATTTTAAAACTCCAATCGCTTGTAAACCCAAAAGAACCAGTGAAACGTGCTGAAGCAGATGAGAACCCTTTTAAAGAAAGAACAGTTGTTCTTACCGGAACAATGAGCGTTTCTCGGGATATTATAAAAGAGCTAATGGAATCTTTGGGTGCCAAAGTCTCAAGTAGTGTAAGTAAAAAAACAGATTTTCTTATCTATGGGGAAGATGCTGGAAGTAAGTATGAGAAAGCACTCACGCTTGGTGTGAGAACTTTAGATGAGAAAGAGATGCGGGAGATGCTCAAATGATTCGTTTAATAATTATAGTTTTAACTCTTTGTAGTGTAGCAGTAGCAGATAGAGATGGTGGACCTTATCTTGGTTTTGGGTATGGCATGTCACAGTTTGGCAAAAATGATGTGTATACAAATCTCAAAGAAGATAGAGCAAACTCTTACAGCATCTATGCGGGCGCTGCGATAAATAAGCATCTCGCAGTAGAGCTAGCACGTACAAGTTTAGGTGCGTATAAACTAGAAAATAGCGACGAGCTTAAAGCTACTATAATTTCTCTTGCAACTGTAGCGCAGTATCCATTTTATAAAGATATGTTTTCGGTTTATGCAAAAGCAGGGGTAGGGCATATCAAACTAAATACACTAGCTGATACCGGGTTTACTTTCCTTTTAGGTGGAGGAGTGAGCTACCGTTATAATGAGTATTTAGGAGTAAAAATAGGGTATGAATACTATCCATTTGATTATGAAGATGCTGATGAAGCTTCACACTCTATGAAGATAGAATATGTTTATGGTGCGATAGAGGTGCAGTTTTAATGCGTCTTGATACGTACCTCGTTGCAGAGAACTTCACCCTTAGTCGTAATAAAGCACAAGAGCTGATTGCAGAAGGAATTGTATTAGTGAATGGTAGAGAGCAAAAAAAAAGTTCCTACAAAGTACAAGAGAGTGATAAGGTAACGCTAAAAGAGCATAAAAGTTACCTCTCCCGCGCAGCGTATAAACTGAGTGGCTTTTTAGAAGATAAAACTATAGATGCAACGCGCGCTTTAGATATTGGATCATCTACAGGTGGCTTTACTCAAGTACTATTAGAGAAAGGTGTCGATGAGGTTTGGGCTGTAGATGTGGGAACAAGTCAGCTCCATCCACATCTAAAACAAGATACAAGAGTACGTTCATTTGAGAATTGTGATATTCGTGATTTCACCTCTGATATACCATTTCCTCTTATTGTGAGTGATATCTCTTTTATCTCTCTTTTACATATTTTGGACAAGGTGGATAGCTTGGCATGTGGGGTGATTATCTTACTTTTTAAACCTCAGTTTGAAGTAGGGCGTGAAGCTTCGCGTGATAGAAATGGAGTGGTGCTTGATGCAAAAGCTATAGCGAATGCTATGCAAAAGTTTGAGCTAACATGCCAAGAAAAAAAGTGGCGTTTAATGCACAAAGAAGCATCACAAATTACAGGAAAGGAGGGGAATCTTGAATATTGCTACTGGTATGAAAAATAATATTACTTCGATAGCTATTGGAGGATTTGATGGGATGCATATAGGGCATCAACATCTTTTTGAGGCTTTAGGGGAAAATGGAGCGATAGTGGTGATTGAAACAGGTTATGCAAATCTTACACCACAAAAACTAAGAGAAACTTACACACATTATCCTATCTGTTATTTAGAACTTGAAGATATCCGTCATCTTAGTGGTGCAAAATTTGTAACCCTTTTAGAAGATAAATTTCCAAAGCTCACAAAGATTGTGGTGGGATATGATTTTCATTTTGGTAAAGATCGCAAATACTCCCATAATGAGTTAAGAGAGTTTTTTAGTAGAGAGGTGGAGGTGATTGAGGAAGTGATGCTAAGTGGAGATTCTATCCATTCCCATAAAATTCGTGCAAAACTCCAAATAGGTGATATCAAAGGTGCAAATGCATTTTTGGGACATAACTATACAATTCATGGCATGTTAGAAAAAGGGCAAGGGATAGGCAAAGAGCAACTCTACGCAACTATCAATATAGCAACGGAAGGGTTCTTAATCCCAAAAGAGGGAGTTTATGTCACGCTTACACGTATAGATGACGAGGAACATTGGTATCCTTCTGTTTCATTTATTGGGCATCGTATCACTACGGATGGAAGTTTTGCTATTGAGACACATATATTAGATGCTGAAGTAACATGCCATGAAAAAGCAAGTATAAGTTTTGTAAACTTTATACGAAATAATGAGAAGTTTTCTACTCTTGAAAGTCTAAAAAAAGCAATATCAAAAGATATCGCACACGCTTCAAGAGAATTAAAACTTCTACAACTATAAAAGAGAAAAAATGCAAAGAACATATTTATATACAACACAACCACTAGAATTTGATTTTTATCAAAATAAAGAAGATTTCAAAGTGGACGAGATTGCGCTTAAAGAGTTTAAGAATAAAGGTAATTTTCTTATCCTACATGTGCAAAAAATAGAGCTTACTACTTGGGATATGGTGGCAGAGTTTGCCGAATTTCTTCAAATACCAGCACAAAAAATAGGCTATGCAGGATTAAAAGATAAACATGCCACGACGACGCAATATCTCTCATTTGAACTCAAATACCAAGGGCAACTTAAAAAATTCACCCATCCACAAATCACGATTCTAGGTAGTTTTAAAGATAGTAATTCTATTCAAATGGGTGATTTAAAGGGAAATAGATTTAGTATCAACCTTTATAAAGTAGATCAAATTAGCGCAGGACGTATCGAAAAACTTGCACGTAAGATAGAAAAGAAAGGCTTACCAAACTATTTTGGATACCAAAGATTTGGACGTGACGCGGATGCTCTTACTCAAGCCAAAGATATGTTAGCAGGGGAAATTTTTGTAGAGGATACAAAGCTTAAAAACTTTCTCATCTCAGTTTATCAAAGTGCATTTTTCAATGAATGGCTTCAAGAGCGAATAGCTTTAAGTGCAAAAGAAGATACATTTAAGCTTTTGGATGGGGATGTGTATCTTCAAATGGATGGCAAAATTATCACACCAAAAAAACCTTTGATAAAAGAGTTTGAAGCTAAAAAAGTGGTTCCAACAGGGCTTTTATGTGGGCGTGGTGTGTTTCGTGCAAGGGATGAGGCACGAGAGATTGAAAAAAAATATGATGATGAGTATTTAATTGAAAAAGGATTACGCCGTGAGGCACTTATCTATCCAGAAGCGATACAGCTTAAATATGAAGAGAAAAGAAAAGTTTTAAATATATCATTTACACTTCCAAAAGGCTCTTATGCTACGGTGTTTTTAGAAAATATTGCAGGGCGCACTTTTAGTGCAAGTGATGTGAAAAAAGAGTATTAAAAGAGAAAAAGCTTGTTGAATTTAACAAAAAACTTTCTCTATTATAAAAGTTTAATCCTTATTAGATTATAATCACGCAATTTTTATGTGACAGGGAGTGCGCCTATGGGTGAATTATTTACTTTTTTCGGTCTGATTTCTCACGATAAGACTTTTATATATGTAACGCATATGTTACTAGCAGCTGGTATCGCTATTACTCTTGTGAAAGTAGCGATGTCAAATCTACAACTTGTTCCAAGAGGAACACAAAATCTTATGGAAGCATACATCGGTGGTGTACTTAAGATGGGAACTGATGTTATGGGGAAAGAAAATGCGCGTCGTTATCTTCCACTTGTAGCAACGATTGGTTTATTTGTAGGTATCGCGAACCTTATTGGAGTTGTTCCAGGATTTGAAGCACCAACAGCATTTTTAGAGTTTGCTCTTACGCTTGCAATTTGTGTATTTATCTATTACAACTTTGAAGGTATTCGTCGTCAAGGGATTATTGCTTACTTCAAACACTTTTTTGGTCCTGTTTGGTGGCTTGCATGGTTAATGTTCCCAATTGAGATAGTTTCTCACCTTTCACGTTTAGTGTCTCTTAGCTTCCGTCTTTTTGGAAACGTAAAAGGGGATGACATGTTCCTTATGGTAATTCTTATGCTCGCTCCATGGATTATGCCTATGGTTCCATTTGCACTGCTTACATTTATGGCACTTTTACAAGCGTTTATCTTTATGATGCTTACATATGTTTACCTCGGTAGTGCTATCGCAGTTGACGATCACTAAGAATTTCTAATGCAAAAAGATTTTTATGAGAGAATCATAAGCTTTTTGCTTGGAGCATCATGGGCAATTGTCCTTTTTGGTGCTCTTCTTACTTTTAAAATCTTTCTTTTTCTCGGATTTGGTCTCGCTTTTTTTATCACAATTGTTTTTATTTTTATCTCTTTATTTAGTGTTTTAGCACTTGATAGTTTTATGGTAAATAAGCAACGATTAGAAGAGGCAAAAAAACAAACAGAACTCTTAGAAAAAATCTACGAAAAACAAAATAACTAATCCCTTTTAAAGGCTTATTTATGAGTTTTAAAAGATAGTTTTGCTATCATCAAATCCATTATTTTTATTATCAAGGAAAACTATGTTTGAAGTCGTTATCGGGCTTGAAGTCCACGTCCAACTCAATACAAAAACAAAACTTTTTTGCTCATGCCCTACGAGCTTTAACCACAAACAAAATACGAATACTTGTCCAACATGTTTAGCACTTCCAGGTGCACTTCCAGTTTTTAACCAAGAGGTTTTACACAAAGCGATTATGTTTGGAACAGCAGTGGGTGCCACTATCAATGAAACATCTTATTTTGACCGTAAAAGCTATTTTTATCCAGATAGTCCACTCGCATACCAAATCACACAACTTTATACTCCAGTGGTAGAACACGGTACTTTGAGAATAGACTTTGAAGATGGTGGGCATAAAATCATCCGTATCAATCGTGCGCATATAGAAGCCGATGCAGGGAAAAATATCCACGATGGTGATATCTCAAAAGTAGATTTAAACCGCGCAGGAACACCCTTACTTGAAATCGTTTCAGAACCTGATATGAGCAATGGAGATGAAGTGGTTTTGTATCTCAAAAAACTTCACTCTATTGTACGTTACCTCGATATTAGTGATGCAAATATGCAAGAAGGTTCATTTCGTGTAGACGTAAACGTATCTATCCGTCCAAAAGGTGATACAAAACTTTATACGCGTGTAGAGATAAAAAATATCAACTCTTTTAGATTTATTCAAAGAGCGATAGAACTTGAAGTTGCTCGTCAAAAAGAAGCATGGGAAGATGGCGTATATGAAACTGAGATAGTTCAAGAAACACGACTGTTTGACCAAGTAAAACAAGAAACTCGTTCTATGCGTGGCAAAGAGGAAGCAGCAGATTATCGTTACTTCCCAGAACCTGATTTATTAAAAGTAGAAATCAGTAAAGAGATGATGGAAAAATATACAAAAATTCCAGAGCTTCCAGATGAGAAAATGGCTAGATTTATAAAAGATTATGAGATGAATGAATACAACGCAAGCGTAGTCACATCAACTTTAGAATCAGCGCACTTTTTTGAAACAATGATGGAAGAAAAAATCAGCTCTAAAAATGCTCTTACATGGCTTACAGTAGAGCTTCAAGGACGTTTTAAAGGTGAGATGAATATTACAAATTCACCAGTAGATGCAAAAAAGCTAGGATTTTTAGTACAACGTATTGAAGATAAAACAATTAGTGGAAAAGCAGCAAAAGATGTGCTTGATTATCTTATGGAAAATGATACTGATGTAGATAGTGCTATCGATACACTAGGTCTCAAACAAGTAAGTGATACAGGAGCACTAGAAGCTATATGTGACGCTATTATTGCTGCAAATGGTGATAAAGTTGCAGAGTATCAGGGCGGAAAAGAAAAGCTTTTTGGATTCTTTGTAGGTCAAGCTATGAAAGAGTCAAAAGGAAGTGCAAATCCTCAAACACTCAATGAGATTTTAAAAGCTAAGCTGGGATAGATGGGTTTTGCGAAACGTTTGTTTATTGATATTTTTTATTTTATAAACACATCTAAGACCTATTCGCGAATAAAGCTTTTCTTTTACAATTTTTTAGAAAACGAAAGCTATAAATACAAAAAATATTTTGATATTTTTATGATGTTTCTTATCCTTACGAGTGTTGTAATACTTGTAAGGGAGGTGAAATACGATATTCATGAATATTTTCTTTTGTTTAACTACTATGTAATCTCCATTGTTTTTTTTATTGAGTATATGCTCCGATTTTGGGTGACAAGTAGTGTTTCTGAAGTGATTATTAGACGTTACGAAAACTCGAATCTCCTCGGAGAAAATTTTCATTTTTCTAGTACATTTTTGGAAATTTTAAAACTGAAATTACACTATGTATTGTCTTTAAAAGCTATTATAGATTTAGTTGCAATTCTCCCTTTTTTCCACGGGTTGCGTCTTTTACGTATCTTTGTTTTTTTTAGAGTTTTTAAACTTTTTCGTTATGCAAAAAGTTTTCAAACATTTATCTCTGTTTTTTCTTCAAAAAAATTTGAGTTTATAACACTTCTCATCTTTGCAAGTATCGTTATCGTAATCTCATCAGTGCTCATCTATGTTATGGAGGCCAATAATCCAGATTCACCTGTGAATACCCTTTTTGAGGCATTCTATTGGTCGTTAATCACTATCTCTACTGTTGGGTATGGAGATATAGTTCCTATAACCGATGGAGGGCGTATTGTAGCGATGTTTATCATAGCGACAGGGATAACTGTTTTGGCATTTACGACATCTCTTATTGTTGCCTCTTTTAACGAGAAACTTTATGAGATTCGTGAGACTGGGATTATTGACAATTTTTCTACTAAAAAACAATATTATATCCTCTGTGGTTATGAAAATATTGCCAAAGAGGTTGCCAATAACCTTTTAAATAGCAAATACGGAATGATTATTTTAGATAAAGATGCTTCAAGGATAGAACAAGCTAGAAAAGATGGGCATCAAGCGCTTCAGTATAATCCAGGAAGTGCTGAGAGTTATCATAAGCTACACTTGGATTTAGATGTGCAGGTAAAAGCTGTACTCTGTTTGAGAGAAGATGATGTGGAAAATGTTTATACAACTTTGACAGTGCGCTCTATTAGTCAAGATATTTTTATACTCTCTTTGTTGATGAACCAGTCCAATCGTAAAAAATTAGTTTTTGCAGGAGCAAATGAGATTTTGTACTCTAAAGAGCTTGTGGGAATGGTTTCTCGTGAATTTATAGGGCAATCTGTAGCTTTTGAAACAATCCATGAACTTCGTTCAGAGTTTTCCAATACTACTATTGAAGAGATTTTTTTGACAGATAGAATTTTGGAACATTTTGTTTATGTCCAAGATTTAGAAAATATTAGGTTTAGAGTGGTTCTTTTAGGGATATATAAAAAGGAAGATGATAGATTCTTTTTTAATCCTATAGGTAGTACACTTTTGGAAAACAGAGATTGTCTTTTACTGATGGGGAACCCTCTATTTATCCAAGAATTTGTAAAATATTTGAAAAAAGTTAAAAGATGAAACAGATGAATGGTTTGATTTTTGGTTACAATGAATATGCACAAGAGATAGCAAAGAATATTTTCAAGCAATACAGTCGTGTCACACTTTTCGCACTCAAAGAGGATGGATATCAACCTATAGAGAAAAATCAAAAAGTTGCATTTTTTGACTTAAGTGATGAGTGGGATGATATTAAAAGAGATTACAAAATGGAAGAAACGGTAGCATTTTGTGCACTTGAAGATGATGCAAAAAATATTTTTTTAACTATCTCTCTTAGAGCTACATTTCATGATTTAACTATTGTCTCTTTGGCAAAAAATAATGAGAGTGCAAATAAACTTTTAATGGCAGGGGCAAACAAGGTGATTCCTGTAGTGCAAACAACAGCAAATAGGATTGTTGATATACTTGAACGTCCTATAACAAGTAAGGTACTACATGACATTATGTATGGGAAAAGTTCTCTAAAAATAGTCCATATTGAGGTAAAAGAGGAGAACGCTTTTGGTGGACAATACCCCTCCGATATAGATTGGAGCTGCAATCATGGAATTATCGTTTTATCGGTTATTCATGAGAATATGCAGGGTGAGTTTATCTATTCCTCTAAAGCTAAACATCAAATAATCAAAAAAGGTGATATTTTTGTTGTAGTTGGTTATGAAGAAGATTTAGTAGAATTTGAGAAATTACTTGGGAGTAGAATAGTATGAAGATAGGTGTAATTGGAGCAGGAAAATGGGGAAGTGCGTTAGCATTTGCTCTGAGTGAAAAAAACGAAGTTTCTATAAGCTCAAGAACCCCGCGTGATATAAAAAACTTTATCCCAATGGAAGAGATAGTGAAGTTTGAGTATCTCGTTATCACTGTACCAGCACAGGAAATTTCTCGCTGGTTATTAAATAATTTCATTTTTACAAATCAAAAAATACTTGTTGCCTCAAAAGGTATCGAAGCAACAAGCGGAAAATTTCTCAATGAAATCTATGCAGAACATCTTCCACTCGAAAATACAGCATTTCTCTCAGGCCCCTCTTTTGCTATAGAAGTAACACAATCTCTTCCAACTGCTTTAGTTATAAACTCTTGTAACGAAGAGTTAAGCCAAACTTTTGCAAATGCTTTTCCATCTTTTATAAAAGCCTACACATCTACCGATGTTGTGGGTGCAGAGGTGGCAGGTGCTTATAAAAACGTCATAGCAATCGCAGCTGGAATATGTGAAGGGTTAGGTCTTGGTAAAAATGCTGCTGCTTCACTTATCGCACGTGGGCTTGTTGAGATAGAGAGATTTGGATTAGCATTTGGTGCAAAGCCTGATACATTTTTAGGGCTGAGTGGTGCAGGGGATCTATTTTTAACAGCATCCTCTCCTATGAGCCGCAATTTTCGTGTAGGATTAGGGCTTGCAGAGGGTAAAACGCAAGAAGAGATATTAGATGAGCTTCAAGAGGTTGCAGAGGGGATAGGAACAGCGTATGCACTCAAAGAGATATCACGTCAAAAAAATCTTTATTTACCTATTGCTAGGGAAGTACATGCCATGCTAGAGGGGAAAAATCCAAAAGAGAGCCTAAGAGATTTACTCTCAAAATAAGCTTTTGAAACAAAGTCTAAAAAAGATTAAAATCAATAACAATTATTGCTTTTAATTTAGTTATTCATCAGATATATAAGGGTAAAATTCTACGAAATTTACAGAGGTGAGTAATGATTGTTCATATTGTGATGTTTAAGTTCAAAGATGAGAATAAAGCGTTAAATATCGCTAGAGTTCAAAAGAAACTAATGAAGTTAGAAGAGACTGTAGAGAGCTTGAAGTTTATGGAAGTTGGCGTAAACTTCAATGAATCAGAAAGAGCATTTGACCTCTCTTTATATAGTACGTTTGAATCACAAGAGGGACTTGCAGAATATCAAGCGCATCCTGAGCATTTAAATGTGTTAGAACTAATCAAAGAGGTAACTCTTGAAACTAAAGTTGTCGATTACACCACAGCATAACCTTACATGCCATCCTTTGGCATGTAGCTTTTCTCACATAAATATTTTTACTCACCTCTATTTTGCGCTTTGACGCAAAAACAATCCAAAAAATAGACTTAAAACCTTCTCATAGTTATGATTTGCTTATTTCTTTCTTAGTAAGAGTTCGCTACGATAGCCAAAATTATACAAGGAGTCTGCTATGAGTGAACCAAGATTACAAGATATCGAAGATTACGATACTTTAAAAGGCGACAAGAAAAAAGTTGTATGGACTGTGATTATCGTAGGGGTGCTTATGGCAGTCGCATATGCATTTGCGTATAGTTATTTTGATGATACGAAAGAAGCTATCAAAGTAGAAGAAAGCATCAAAACAATCCCTCTAAAATAAAGGTTTTTAATGGTTATGACAATCGTGGGTATCTATACCCTCTATGTGCTTATCTCAATTTACACGAGTGTGATGCAAGTAGGTTATATAAATCAAGCAAAAAGAAAAAAAGCAGTTTTACTCACAAGTGATGAGTTTTTAAAAGCGGGAAATTATGCAGTTGAAAAAGAGAAACTCTCCATACTGCATAGTTTTTTTGATTATCTTTTATTTATTACTTGGATAAGTTTTGGGATAGGATTATTACAAAAATATCTCTTTTTTGCGGATGAAGCAGTGATGAGCATAGCGATTGTTATGGGTTTTGTAATAATCAATGGAGTTTTTTCATTTCCATTTTCTTATTATGAAAAATTTGTTATTGACCAAAAATATGGATTTAACAAATCTACTTTTGGACTCTATATGAAAGATACACTTATCTCTTTTGTTCTCACACTTCTGCTAGGTTCTTTAGTAGTTTGGGGCATATTTGCCATTATGAGCAGTTTTACTCTTTGGTGGGTTTGGAGTTTTGCATTTATCTTTGGGATTGTAATCCTTATAAATATGTTTTTCCCAACCTTTCGTGCGATGTTCTTTGACAAGCTTAAGCCTTTAGATAATGAAGAATTACGTGGTGAGATTCAGGCACTTATGGATAAAACAGGATTTGTAAGCTCAGGTGTGTTTGTGAGTGATGCAAGTAAACGTGATGCAAGACTTAATGCTTATTTTGGTGGACTTGGTAAAACAAAACGTGTTGTTTTATTTGATACCTTGCTCGAAAAACTTACAACAAAAGAGTTATTGGCAGTTTTAGGACATGAGTTAGGGCACTTTTCACATGGAGATATTTATAAAAATATAGCTTTAGTAGGTGCGATGCTCTTTGGGATGTTTGCTATTTTTGGAAATCTTCCAGAGTCGCTTTATCTTGAACTAGGGCTTAATGCTTCACCTGCTTTGGTGATGATTTTATTACTCCTTTTTATGCCAGTGTTAGGCTTTATTATGATGCCAATCATCGGGATAGTAAGCAGACATAATGAATATGAAGCAGATAAGATGGGAAGTGCTTTAGCGGGCACTGGTGGAGAGATAGCACTTGCAAATGCACTTCAAAAACTTGTAAGTGAAAACAAAAGCTTTCCACTTTCACATCCGATTTATATATTTTTCCACTATACGCATCCACCTGTACTCGAGCGATTAAAAGCTCTTGGTATGCAAGTAGAAGCACTCGATAGAACATCGCTAGAGGGTACATGCCAAGCTATTATCTAATTAAAGATGCACAAAAAGAGATAACGACACAGCTCGCTCCTT
>JAVETY010000186.1:0-3012 GCA_034005815.1 Sulfurimonadaceae bacterium
AAATAACTAAAAACATCTCCACTTTTTGTACAAAATCTGCTAAAGTTTCAAAAGCAGAGAGGCAATTTGATGGTTTCAATACCGATAACAAAGAGTTCGTTTTTTTAGATGAGATAGAAATGAAATATATTTAAAATAGAGGTCAAAATTATGAGTAATACAAAAGAGTTAGATAAAGAGTTCGTACTTCCTACCTATGCACGTGCAGATGTAGAATTTGTAAGTGGTGATAATGCACGCTTAGTAGATGTAAATGGCAAAACATATATTGATTTTGCTTCTGGAATAGCTGTATGTAGCGTTGGACATGCCAACAAACGTGTCAATAATGCAATCACAAACCAGATAGCAAAACTCACACACACATCCAATCTCTACTACACAGCGCCACAAGCAAAAGCAGCGCAAAAGATAGTAGAACTCAGTGGCTACGATATGAAATGTTTCTTTGGCAATAGTGGAGCTGAAGCAAATGAGGGAGCAATAAAAATTGCACGCCGTTATGGTGAACAAGAGGGTTCTCTGAAGCGATACAAAGTGATAACACTTCTACACTCATTTCATGGGAGAACTATCACAACAGTCAAAGCAACAGGGCAAGAGGCGATGCATAACTACTTTGGTCCTTATCCTGATGGATTTGTCTATGCGAGCTCGATTGATGAGATAGCATCACTTTTGGATGAGCATACATGTGCGGTTCTTATCGAACTTGTTCAAGGTGAGGGCGGAGTGCAACCACTTGATAAAAGAGCGGTACAAGAGTTAGCTAAACTTTTAAAATCAAAAAATATTTTACTCATGATTGATGAGGTGCAAACGGGGATTTACCGCACAGGAGAGTTTTTGGCTTCAAATCTTTTTGAGATAGAACCTGATGTAATTACGCTTGCAAAAGGTCTTGGTGGTGGCGTTCCAATCGGTGTGGTTATGACAAGCAAAAAAGATGTCTTTAGTGCAGGTGATCATGGTTCTACTTTTGGTGGAAACTGCCTCAGCACTGCAGCTGCAAATGAGGTTTTGGATATTTTACATGAAGATTATAAAAGTGGAGCGTTAGAAAAAACAATAGAATATTTTGATACAGAGTTAGAAAAATTTTACCAAGCACATAAAGATATATTTACTTTAAAAGTAGGGATTGGAATGATGTGTGGACTGCGTGTACGTGATGGTGCAACTCTTACAAGTATCATCAACAACGCAAGAGATGAAGGCGTTATAGTGCTTAAAGCTGGACGTGATACGCTTAGACTTTTACCAGCACTTACAATCACGAAAGAGGAAATTGATGAAGGCTTTAAAGCTCTTAATCGTGCCGTTTCTTCTTTGTAGGTTACACGCAGAAGAAAGCCCTTCACTTGAATCATTTATCTCCACAAATAAGCAAGAACTTTTTCGCTTAGAAGCTAAAAAAGTAGAATCTAGCAGCAATATGCTGCGTGATTCTTGGATTGCACCTATCATGTTGCAATATTCTCATGGTGTGAGTGAAGCATACGATAACAAATCCACAACAAAAAAAACTCTCATAGCGATAGATCAGCCTATCTTTCAAAGTGGTGGAATATATTTTGGTATAAAATTTGCCGAAGCCTCAAGACGTTATGGAAACTACTCCACAGATGTAGCCAAACGCAAGCTAATCAAAGAAGCTCTTTCCCTTTTAACACAAATCAGACAAAACGATTTAAAAAACAAAAAACAAAAACTTCTCATACAAAATGCGCTGATTAATCTAGAATTTAAACGTGAACAGTACCTAAGTGGACAACTTGATTCTACATTTTTAGACGATGCTATCATTGAGCAAAATCGTGCAAAACTAGCACTTCTCGATATAGAAACACAAGAGCAAAGACTTTTCTCGCAACTCAAAGTGATAAGTGACGTGGAATATGAAACAGTAGTTTTACCACATATCAAACTGATAGATAAAAAAGAATTCTTACAAAATAACCTCCTCTATAATCAAGCCAAAAGCCAAAGCCAAAAAAATTACTATGAAAAGAACATGTCATACTCAAAGTATCTCCCACAAATATCATTAAACGCTGCGTATAATTGGGATAGGATAGATAATATGAACTTTGGAGGCCAATCTTTAGGTGGACCAAAAGAACGAACAACGAACTATGCAACGTATGGATTTAAAATCTCAGTGCCGATTAATATCAATACTTTGGATGATATAGAAACCACGCGGATAGAGTATTTAAAATCAAAAATCGAAGTACAAGATAAACAAAAAGAGATAGAAGCAATGTACGAACAAGTGATGCAAAATATAGAGCTTTTTGAAAAGAAAATTATACTTAGTAAAGAAAACCAAGAGATATATGAAAAACTTTTAAAAGATACACAAGAGCTATTTAACGCAGGGTATAAAACACATTATGATGTAGATCTACTAAGAAACTCTTTTTTAGTTCAAAAACTCGATGTTGCAATTTTGGAGTATGATAAACAACTAGAACTTTTAACTTTATATGAAATGGTTGCAAATGAAATTTAGTGAATATATGAACCAATGGTTATATGCAGAGGATGGCTACTACGCAAGCTATAAAACGATAGGAAAAGAGGGAGATTTTTATACCTCTGTAAGTACGAGTAAGTTTTTTGGTGGAAGCGTTGCCCTACATATCATCAAGCTTGTAGATGAAGGCTTTTTGGCAAAGGATGGCGTGGTGTGTGAGATTGGTGCGCATCATGGATACTTTTTAGCAGATGTGTGCGAGTTTATCTATACTTTACGCCCAGCACTACTACAATCACTAAGGTTTGTAATTATAGAGCGATTTGATGCGATGAGAGAGTTTCAAAAGAACTATTTCCTAGAGTCATTTGGCGACGCTGTAAACCTTACGCACTATAAATCTTTCAATGATTTACGATGTGACAATGCTTTTTTTGTGGCAAATGAGATATTTGATGCTTTTAGTTGTGAGCTTTACTATAAAGGCAAAATCGGTAGAGTAGAAAATCATGAAGTTATTTTTGATTTAGAAG
>JAVETY010000187.1:0-3010 GCA_034005815.1 Sulfurimonadaceae bacterium
AATAAAGAGTTTCCAGTTTTTGTAAGCTCTCCCATAAAGAGGTCTTTTTGTTGTGCTGTGTATTCCATCTCCATAGCATTGATACTTTTGTTGATAAGCTGCCCTGTTCCTACAAAAGCGCTATTGAGTCCTGCTTTGTTGATACGTCTGAAGTATTTGTTTTTACTTGCGTATTCTATGGAGGTGTTTATCTCTCTTGTAAAAGATTCAAGCTGATCAAAAAGATCATTGATATTCCAAGCGAGGTCAGCGAGTTCTCCACCTGCTTTTATGTTATGTTGGCGATTTTCAAAGTTGCCTTTTTTGGCCTCTGCAATGATACTCGATGATTTTGCAATGGTATCACGTGTTATTTTTATTTGATTGTACGCATAAAAAGCGATACCAATGTTTGCAAGATTAAATAAAAATGTAATGAGCTGAAACTCAAAAAATACAGCAGCTATAATAAGCCCCAAGCTTACAACTGTTATATGTGCATAGTTGGAGTAGTGGAGCTTAGAAAGAGAGGATAAATTCGTCATATTCCATTCCTTTATCTTCAAGAAGATTATTTAAGATTTTTTCACTCGCAGCGATACCACCAGTTTTTTCTGCCATCAAAAGTTCTTTATACAGTGGGATAATGAGCTCGAGCGCATTTGTAGATGGTACACGCCTTGCCGAGTGGTAACCCACCACTTTATCTTTATAAAATGATGGTGTGACATTTGCCATAACCCAGTAGTAAGAACCATCAGCACAGAGGTTTTTGACATATGCGTGAATCTCTTGGTTGGACTTTATATAACTCCAAAGCATTTTAAATATAATCTTTGGCATGTCAGGATGGCGAATCACATTATGAGGCTTGCCTAAGAGTTGTTCTTCTCCTAGTCCTATAATCTCCATAAAATTACGGTTAGCATAGGTGATAATCCCTTTTGTATCTGTTTTTGTCACCAAAAGAGTATTGGCATCAAAAACCTTTTCATTATTTCGTGGTGTAATTTTCATAAACAACCTTTAACTATCAATTTTTTTGTGCGAAAGGGCTCTTAAAAGAAAGTAGCCTGCAAAACCTGCCAACAGTGAAGCAAAAAGTATCCCAACTTTTGCTTGAAAGATAAATGTATCATTTCCAGCAAATGCAAGCTCCGCTACAAAGATAGACATAGTAAACCCAATCCCCCCTAAAAAGGAGACCCCAAACACTTGTGCCATAGTGGAATTTTCAGGAAGTTTGGCAATACCTAGCTTGATAGCGAGCCATGCAGTTCCTCCAATTCCTAAGATTTTTCCTAAGATAAGACCTGCGATAATTCCTAAAGATACAGGTTCTACAATCGTACTTTTTATAGAAGAAAAATCGATAGAGATTCCAGCATTTGCAAAAGCAAAAAGAGGAATAACTACTAAACTCACAGGAAGATGTAAAGAGTGCTCTAATCTTGAAGCAGGAGGATTGAGTGAGTCGATTTTATCTTTCATATTTTGCAAAATTGCTTTTTGTTCTTCGTTGAGTGTCTCTTTGTCAACTACGTTATGGCTGTCGTAGTTTTTTAAAAGTTCTTTTGTATAAACAGAAAATCCTACTGGTTCTATCTTTGGGCGTGTAGGAATTGCCATCGCTGCAATTACCCCAGCAATCGTGGCATGTACACCTGAAAGAAGCATAAAATACCACATAATCACTCCCACGATAAAGTACGCTAACGTGCTATATATCCCAAAACGGTTCATAGCAATCATCACCAAAAATGATGCAAGCGCTAAGAAAAGATATCCCTCTTGGATATTTTCTGTATAAAAAAGAGCAATCACTAAAACTGCACCTAAGTCATCTACGATTGCCAAAGCGATAAGGAATGTCACAAGTGGAGTAGAAACTCGGTTACCAAGAAGTACAAGCGCACTAATAGCAAATGCGATATCAGTAGCCATGGGAATTCCCCAGCCATTTGCTCCTGGTGTGCCATAGTTGATACTATAGTAGATAAGTGCCGGAAGTGCCATCCCACCAATTGCTGCGAGGATAGGAAGGATTGCGACTTTGATATTAGAGAGCTCTCCTACTATCACCTCACGCTTTATCTCTAATCCAATGATAAAGAAAAACACAGCCATAAGGCCATCATTTATCCAGTGATGGATGGAGTGTGAAAGTTCCCAAGAACCAAAAAGTAAAGTGATTTCTGTATGAAAAAAATCTATATAAGGTTGTGCAAAAGGAGAGTTTGCAAAAAGAAGTGCCAAAACAGTAGTAACCATAAGCACAAGCCCAGTGGTTGTTTGTGCATGGATAAAATGTTCAAAAGGTGTTGCTATACGGTTAAAAGCCTTTTCCCAAGGTGCATAAATTTTCATCTTGCTCCTTATCCTTAAAACATATATTTTGTTGAAGTTGCTATATGACTGAGCTGATTTGCAGAATCCACATGTCCACGTTGCACTGCTTTTTTCCAAAACTTTTGTGCTGACTCTACGCTTTTTTCTACACCATCACCATGCATATACATAAGTCCTATATAGTACTGTGCTTCTGAATTATTCTCATATGCAGCCGCCTCAAAAAGTGCATCAAACGCCTCTTTGAATTTTCTTTCGTTGTAAAGTTTGAAACCATCCTCTACTGTATGTTGCATTGTAATCCCTTGTGCAATAAATTGTAATGATTATAACAAAGATGAGTAACTATCTTGGTGTTAATGTAGAAACTTAGAAAATGAGTAACCAAAGGAGAACTATGAAAAACTTAAAAAATATAAGTATAATCTACCCTATGAACTTAAAACAATTAGAAAACAAAACAATTTATTTACTAGGTAAGAGTAGGGCTTTTAGCTCTGATGAGTTTTTAGAGCAACTCGCTCATCATGATATATCAGTTGTGCAAGAATTAAGTGATGACATGTCATCTATTGCCTTTATCGTTGAGGGGCGGATGATTACTCCTTATGAGCAGATAGTAAGTGATGATTTTTATGAGAAAAAGACGGCTCCGTTTATCTCTATCGATGTGCTAGAAAAA
>JAVETY010000188.1:0-3000 GCA_034005815.1 Sulfurimonadaceae bacterium
AAGATCAACTTGACTTCCCAATCATCTATGCTGCAGCGCGTGATGGTATTGCAAAACTTGATATGGCTGATCCTGATGGAAACTTTGAGTGTATTTTTGAGACTATTCTTAGAGAGATTCCTGAGCCAGAGGGTGACAGAGAAAATTCTATGCAAGCACAAGTATTTACACTTGACTATGATAACTATGTAGGAAAAATTGGTATTTCTCGCATCTTTAATGGTGTGATTCGTAAGGGTGATAACATCTTACTTGCAAAAGCTGATGGTGAGATGACAAAAGGTCGTATTACAAAACTTATTGGTTTCCATGGTTTGAATCGTATGGAGATTCAAGAGGCTGAGGCTGGAGATATTGTTGCTTTTGCTGGACTTGAAACTGTAAACGTGGGTGATACTATTTGTGATCCTGTAAATCCAATGCCACTTGATCCAATGCATATAGAAGAGCCTACTCTTACAGTTGTATTTTCTGTAAATGACTCTCCACTTGCCGGACAAGAGGGGAAACACGTAACTTCAAACAAGCTAAGAGAGCGTTTAGAATCAGAAATGACAACAAACGTTGCTATGAAGCTTGAAATTGTTGGTGAGGGTAAATTTAAAGTTTCTGGTCGTGGAGAGCTTCAAATCACTGTTCTTGCAGAAAATATGAGACGTGAAAATTATGAGTTTGGTGTAAGCCGCCCAGAAGTTATCGTAAAAGAGATTGAGGGTGTGAAATGTGAACCATTTGAGCACCTTGTTATTGACGTACCAGAAGAGTTTGGTGGAACAATTATAGAACGCCTTGGAAGAAGAAAAGCAGAGATGAAATCAATGGTTCCAATGGGACAAGGGTTTCAAAGAATCGAGTTTGAGATTCCTGCTCGTGCACTTATTGGTTTCCGTGGACAATTTTTAACAGATACAAAAGGTGAGGGTGTTATGAACCACTCATTTATTGAGTTTAGACCTTATAGTGGTAATGTTGAATCAAGAAGTTATGGTGCACTTATCTCTATGGAAAATGGGGAAGCTCTTGCATACTCACTCTTTAACGTACAAGACCGTGGTGTATTATTTATTGGACCACAAACAAAAGTGTACGAAGGTATGATTATTGGTGAGCATTCACGTTCAAATGACCTTGTAGTAAATCCTATTAAAGGGAAAGCGCAATCAAACGTACGTTCATCTGGCGCAGATGAAGCTATCAAACTTATTCCACCACGTGACATGTCATTAGAGCGTGCATTAGAGTGGATTGAAGATGATGAACTTTTAGAGATTACTCCAAAAAGTATTCGTATTCGTAAAAAATATTTAACAGAGAGCGAAAGAAAAAGACACTCTCGTTAGAAAACAACACTTCACATCTTTTAGATGTGAAGATGTACTACTTTTTCTCTTGAAGAATCTTATCAAGAGTTACAAATACTTCTTGACTCCCTGTTTCCATCTCCAAAAACGCTTCATATAATTTTTTTGTATCCATTGTATCGTGCACCATAAGTTCGAAAACTTTGTATGTCCCATTATGAACTTTGGCATGTGGGGCTTCTAGTGCGCTATAGCTTTTTGTAGTAGCAAAATTCTCTTTTCCATCCCCAGTGTTGTACCATTTTCCAAGACGACAGTTGTTATGGTCTACAAAAGTAAACTGCTCTTTTTTAGTCACTGCTGAGTAGTAGGTATTGACTTTCCAAAGGATATGATCGAGTTTTGCTAAAGACATAAAGATACGATCTGTGGTGAAGCCAATAGCACCAAACGAGTTGCGTATATCATTGGAGTCTTCTTGAAGAGATGTACTAAGTATTGAGATAAGCTCATTGGAGTTTTGTATCCCCTTTTGAATCTCTCCAAATTGTTCAGAAAACCCATTGACATCTTGTTTCATCGATTGTAAAGAGATATTGATTTCAGTCACTGATTTAGAAGTTCTATCAGCGAGCTTTCGTACTTCATCAGCAACTACGGCAAATCCTCTTCCGTGCTCACCTGCACGTGCCGCTTCGATGGCAGCATTGAGTGCTAAAAGATTGGTTTGGTCTGATATATCTTTGATAAGGAGTAAAATTCCTGAGATATCTTCTGTTCTTTGAAAAAGTCCATCGACACTTTGCATCGAGTTGGATGAGAGATTATCGAGGTGCTCGAGAGTTGTGAGTACTTCCTCGGCTTTGGTATTTACATCTGTAATTCTGTCAATGAGATCATTGGTTTTAGAGAGATTTTCTTTGGAAACTTGAACCGATTCTGCCATATTTGCTTGAACATCAGCTATGTTAGATTTTAGATTTTCATTTTGGAGTACGACAAGATGATCTGCAACACTTTGAACTTGTTTTACACTTGTACTTTTTTCGAGTAGTTCCACTTTTTTGTGAAGAGTTTCATTTTCTTCTAAAAGTGAAATATATTGAGCGTGCAGTTCGTCATACTTCTCTTGAGAGACTTTATTGCTTGTAAAAAACCCCATAATTACCCTTTTTATATTTGTATAATTTGCTTAATTATACGCTAAAACTAATTATTTTAATTAAGATGCAATAATTTTTTTCTATATTAAAACTATTTTCTCAAATTGCTTTATATAAATAGAACCTCAAGATGGTTATAATCACACATAAAAATTGGAGAATCTTAATGAATATGCATAGAAAAAAAATATACAATCCGGATTCCGTAGAAAAGATAAACGATAGAAAAATTTTTGGAGGAGATCCTACAGGGATTTTCGAGCTTAATGATATAAAGTACCAATGGGCATATAACCTTTGGGAGATGATGCTCAATAACACGTGGTTTCCAAAAGAAGTAGATATGACGCGTGATGTGAATGACTATAAAAACCTCACACCAGCAGAAAAAACAGCGTATGACAAAGCACTTGCACAACTTATTTTTATGGATTCACTTCAAACAAATAACCTTATTGATAATATAAACCCTTATGTAACTGCTCCAGAAGTGAATTTGATCTTAGTGCGCCAAGCTTTTGAAGAAGCACTTCACT
>JAVETY010000189.1:0-2983 GCA_034005815.1 Sulfurimonadaceae bacterium
GAGTCTTCTCTGTATAGAGTATAGATTTAATATCTGTAATATCTGCCATTATTTAGCCTCACCTACAAGATTTTCCCATACCGCTTTTTCGATCACTAGTGAACGATAATTTGCAGCTAAATAAGCATTCAATTCGTTTTCCTCAATCACATATGATGGAGCTATATTTTCAAATGCTAAGTATGTTTTCTCATCCAAAAGTGTTTTTACAATCAAAACATCTCTTTGGTTCAATGTTTTAAAGATTGCAGCAGCATCTTTTGTTTTTCCTGATGGAACTTCAAGGCTATCAACGATGAAAAGTGTTCCATTTAACGCATGTTCATTTAAAGCAAAGTTTAAAGCTAATTTCTTTTGCTTTTTATTTACTTTTAAATCGTAGTTGCGGTTGTTAGAAGGACCATGTGCCTTACCACCACCAACAAATATTGGTGAACGTCTAGAACCTGCACGAGCACGTCCTCCGCCTTTTTGAGCCCAAGGTTTTTTACCACCACCACGTACTTCTGAACGCGTTAAAGCAGATGCAGAGTTAGAACGTTGTGCAGCTCTTGCAGCTTTTACATAAAGATATAAGTTATGTGGGTTAATCCCACCAAAGCTCTCTGGTAATGCTAACTCAGAAGCTTTTTCCAATTTTGCGTTTAATATAATTGCGCTCATTATCTAGCTACCTTTACACGACCTAATGCACCATTAGCTCCACTTACAGAACCTGATACAACAAGAATGCTGTTTTCTGCATCGTAAGAGATGATTTCATTTTTTACAGTAATTTTAGTGTTACCATATTGTCCAGGCATTTTTTTGCCCTTCATTACACGACCTGGCCACTCAGCATTACCGATAGAACCAGTTCTACGACCAAATCTATGACCGTGTGACATAGCACCACCACCAAAGTTCCAGCGCTTCATAGCACCTGTAAAACCGCGACCTTTTGTATTAAAACTAGATTTTACAACTTTTGCTTCTGCTAAAGGTGTTACATCTAAATCGCCTGCTTCAGTGTTTGCTACTTCTAAAGTAACAAAACGATTAAATTCAGATGAAAGGCTGTATTTTTTTTGTTGCCCTTCAATTGCTTTATTCATTTTTTTACCGCTAGTGTAAGCTACAAGAGCGCTACCATCGTTTACTTCACATACTTTTGCTGCTAATACTCTTAAAAGAGTTACTGGCTTACTTGGTACTGTGATAGTACGGCTCATACCGATTTTTTCAACAATATATTCCATACCCAAACCCCTACTTATCCATAGAGCGAACTTCAACGTCCACTTCAGGTGCAAGATCAAGCTTCATTAATGAATCAACTGTTTCTGGCGTTGCAGATACAATGTCAATCATTCTTGCATGCATACGAATTTCAAATTGCTCACGTGAACTTTTGTTTACGTGTGGAGATTTGATTACTGTATATTTACGAATCTTTGTTGGTAAAGGTATTGGTCCACGAATTGCAGCACCTGTACGCTTAACGGCCTCAACGATTGACGCTACTGATCTATCGAGTACACGATGATCGTAAGCTTTCAATTTCAAACGAATTTTTTCCATATTTTTCCTTCTAAAGAACTCGTTAGGTCTTGCCTAACTATTTTAAGGGAACGGAATTTTATCTAAATCTTTTTATATGTTCAAGGTTTTAGGAGCCAAATTTAGAAAAATATCAAAATTTACTTCCTTTTAAAAAGGAAATGATAAAATAGCATTCTAACAATTGAGGAGTAGAGATGGAAATACTTTTAGAAGAGTATTATAAACAAGATATTGTACTAGAAAAATATCACCCTAGAAAATTATCTTTGGAAGAACCTCTCTTTGAGCCAGTTTTAATCAAAGGTAAAGCTATAGCTTCGGCAAAAAGCTACCATATAATAGGGATTACTCAAAGTGGTAAAACAAAGCTTATTAAAAACTACCTCTTAAGTTTAAAAAAATCTCTTTATCTTTATATAGATTGTAATGATGTACGTTTAGATATAGAGGAGCTCAACAAAGTACTCTTCGATTTTTGTAAACGTCAATCTATTGAAGTGGTTGTATTTGATAACTATAGAGCAGATATAAAGCTTATAGATGTAGCACAACTCATCCTCGCTTCAGAGCAGAGCTTTGGATTTGACTTCTTAGAATCTATTTATCTTTTTCCGCTTGATTATGAAGAGTTCTTAGTTTATGATCATAAATATGATTCTAGTGCACTCAATCACTTCTTTAAACTAGGTGGACTTCCTTGTATGTCAAAGATAGCATCTGATGAGAGAAGCATCATTATTCAAAAGTTTTTACAATTCACACTTGAATCTACCGAGTTTGATATACTTTGTTTTTGCGCAAAGATGAGTTCCCAGAAACTTTCCGCTTTTACAATCTATGAACGTCTCAAACATAGTAGAAAAATATCAAAAGATAAACTCTACAAAGCATATGAGTCTTTAGTAGAAAAAAGATATATTCACCAACTAGAAAAACTAGGACACGCTAAAGCTACAAAAAAAATCTACCTCTGTGATATTTTTTTAAAATCAGCTCTTAGTATAGAAAAACATTTTGGACGACTTTTTGAGAATATGATATATCTAGAACTTATCAAATCAGATACTGAGTGCTATTACGACGAGCATGTAGATTTTTATCTCCCACAAACATCCGAAGTGATACTTAGTATGCCGTTTTCAAATGAGCGTAATCTTTTTAAGAAAATAGAACAAATCGAAGCTTTTATAGTAAGTTATCAAGTCAAAAAAATTACAGCTGTAACTATGAATATGGAAGTGAAAATCTCACACCCTTTTGCAAAAATAGAGATGGTTCCTTTTGATATATGGGCACTTGGAGATTAGCTTTGTTTTTTCTATCATAAAAATAATAATAAATATAAGTTTGTGATTTTTAAGACTCTTTCTATGATAAAATAGCTCAAAATTTTAATTCGTGAGGCTCCATTATTATGTTTTTTCAAAACAAACAGGATAAG
>JAVETY010000051.1:0-12153 GCA_034005815.1 Sulfurimonadaceae bacterium
GCGATTTTAATAGCAAGGTTGTTTTTAGCGATGGTACTCATGTAGGGCGCGATGGCACCTTTTTTTAGTAAAATTGCGATATTACTAAGGCTCATATCTTCTTTGAGCGTATTGAGCGCTATATCTACTTTTGCACCTTCGAGTTCTTGTAAAGTATTTTGTGCATATTCTAATACCACTTCATTATCTACAGCTGGAGTTGTTGTGGGATTGAGTACTACATGCCCTATTCCACCTGCAAGTGCTTCTTTGGCAATTTTTTTGATATTTTTTGCATTGAGTGTTTTATCTTTGAGTGTTATATTTATGTCTATGAGAGATGGGATAAAATAGGCACCCTTTGCATCGATAACTTCACTTGCTACAAGCCCTTCTCCTATCTCAGTAATCACACCATTTTCTATACGAACATCTGCGCGTTTCTCACCATTGACATCACAAACCACTGTGTTTTTTACTACCATTTCAACCACCTTTGCTATAATGATGCCATTATAAAAAAAGAAGGCTTAGAGTTGCGTTTTATCTTTACATTTGTTCTCTTATTTTCATTTTTAGATGCAAAAACACCCTATGAACTAGGAAAAAACCTTTATATACAAAAAGGTTGTCTTGGTTGCCATGGCCACAACGCGGAGGGGATGCATAATTATCCCCGTCTTGCAAACCGTGCAAAAGGTTTTCTTACATATAAAATGAAACGTTTTCGTGATGCAAAATCTGATAATCAACAGCAAGAGATGATGATACCTTTTGCACTTGGTCTCAGTGATACAGATATTGAAAATATTGTTGTCTTTTTACATGAATTTGTAGAGGATAGAGCAGGAGCAAAGTATGATGATAGCTACGAAGTCCACGGTGATGGAGGATCATGAAATTATTAGTAAGCGCACTTGAACACTCCGCAAATGTTCATCTTAAGTCACTCAAAAAAGAGTTAAAAAGTGATGTAGAGTTTATAGGGATTTTTGATAAAGATTTAGGTGAGAGCATTATAGATTTGCGCTCTTTAGCGATTATGGGTTTTGTAGATGCACTCAAAAAATTATGGTTTTTTTATAAACTTCTCAACCAAATGGTAGAACTTGCTAAAGATGCTGATAAAGTGCTTCTCATCGACTCATCAGGATTTAATCTTCCACTTGCAAAAAAAATCAAAAAGAAATATCCAAACAAAGAGATAATCTACTACATTATCCCACAAGCATGGGCGTGGAAACCTAAACGTATCCCTGTTTTAGAACGCACAATCGATCATCTTGCTTCGATTTTACCGTTTGAAAAAAACTACTATTCCAAAAATGCACCTATCACGTATGTAGGACATCCTCTTTTAGATCAACTTCGTGAATTTAAAGAGAGTTTAAATGATGAAATAAAAAATGTAGTGTTCATGCCAGGAAGTCGTAAAGGTGAAATCACAAAGCTTATGCCTGTTTTTAAAGAGGTGCGAAGTAAGTTAGATATACATGCCATACTCGTCATTCCAGCACACTTTAGTAAAGATAATATAGAAAATCTTTATGGAGATGTTTCTAGTTTTACAATCTCTCATGATCCACATGCCATGCTTTTAGAAGCAGATTTTGGTTTTATATGTAGTGGAACAGCAACACTTGAAGCTTCTCTTATTGGAATACCGTTCGTTCTTTGTTATATCGCTAAACCGCTTGATTATTTTATCGCTAGCCGTTTGGTGAAGCTTGATTATCTAGGACTTGGAAACATTATGTTTTCACAGTTTAACGACCGCCCTATCCATCCAGAATTGATTCAAGATGATGTAACATGTGATAATCTACTCAAGAGCTATAAAGAGATGAATCGTGAGAATTTTCTTCAAGATTCAAAAGCACTTCGGAGTTATTTAGATCATGGTAGTTCAAAGAATGTTGCCACATTAGTGGAGTCATAAAAGAAGTCTACATGCCATCGATGTATGGCATGTAGAAAGAAAAACTATTTTATAGAGCAATTATCTCATTAATCTCTAAACCAAATCCACCAAGACCTACAAAATCAGCTTGTTTTTTTGATGTAAGTAGGTTCATCTTTTTAACGCCAAATGATTTGATAATCTGTGCACCAATACCAAATTCTTTCATCATAGCGTTGTCATTATGGTGCGGTTTGTTTATAAACACCAAAATACCACTATTATTTTTTAGATAATCGATCGAATCGATAAGATTTTTATATTTTTCTGTGTGTAATAATAAATCTATGTCTGACATGATGTTATGCACACGTACATTGGCAATCTCTGCTGCTTTATAAAACACAATAGCTGTATGCTCTACTTTGTCATGATCAACAAAGAGATGTTTTTTTACTTTTACATCAAAAAACTCTATCTCTTCTACGTTTACTTCTTTTACCAAAGACTCATTTGCCAGTCTGTACTCTACTAGATCTGAGATATATACTGTTTTTAGATTATGTTTTTCACCAAAGATATCCAAGTCATCACGGCGCGCCATCGTGCCATCTTCTTTGATTATTTCACAGATAACAGAGGACTCACTAAGACCTGCTAAACGACAAAGATCAACTGAGCCTTCAGTATGTCCAGTGCGTACTAAAACCCCACCCTCTTTAGCGATAAGTGGAAAAATATGTCCTGGTTTTACTAGCTCATTTGCATGACTAATCGGATTAGCTAAAATCTTGATTGTATCATCACGCTCAGCAGCAGAAATACCCGTACTCGCACTTCTAGCATCCACAGAGATAGTAAAGGCTGTTTCATACGATGATGTATTAGAGCTTACCATCGGATAGAGTTCTAGACGATTTGCGATTGTTTTACTAACTGCAACACAGATAAGCCCTCTCGCATGCATTGCCATGAAATTCACATGTGCTGGAGTTGAAAATGCTGAAGCGTACACAAGATCCCCCTCGTTTTCTCTATCTTCATCATCCACCATGATGACCATGTTCCCTTTTTTTATCTCTTCTATCGCTTCTTTTACTCTTTGTATAGGTGTCATTGATTCTCTTTTTATAGTATAATTTCTTTTTATTGTACTAAAACAAGTTTTAAATCTAGTCTAATTTAAACAAATTTGACTTTCTTTTGACATTTCCTAAATATAGCTTGACAAATAGAAACTTTTTTCCTATAATTTCGCTCCACAAACACATAGACATACCGCGGAATAGAGCAGCACGGTAGCTCGTCGGGCTCATAACCCGAAGGTCACAGGTTCAAATCCTGTTTCCGCAACCAATCAAATGTTTGTGACTTATTGGGGTATCGCCAAGCGGTAAGGCATCGGTTTTTGGTACCGATATTCGGGGGTTCGAATCCCTCTACCCCATCCACATACCGCGGAATAGAGCAGCACGGTAGCTCGTCGGGCTCATAACCCGAAGGTCACAGGTTCAAATCCTGTTTCCGCAACCAACATACACTTATTCATTCTACCCTGGGGTATCGCCAAGCGGTAAGGCATCGGTTTTTGGTACCGATATTCGGGGGTTCGAATCCCTCTACCCCATCCACTTCTTACAATTATTGACAAAGGCCACCATTATGCACGATACTACTGATTTAGTTGATTTAGCTGTCCGAACTTTAGTTTTAGTTGTTATTGTAGTTATATTTATCTTTGTTTTACGAGCCAAAAAAGATAAAAAATAATCTTCATTTTTTATGTAATATCCTGATATTCTTTCACTCTTTTTTTCACAACATCTCATAATTTTATTCCCCGCCCTTTAGCTCATATAAGCTAAAGTTTGTTTCATATATTGTTCTATTGCTTTACTACTTTATGAGCATCTGAAACTGCTTCACGCAACATCTCATCCATAATAGTAAATAGTTCTTTGGAAGATTCTTCCATATTTGTAAATTGTTTTAAGATATCTTCTTTATAAAGAATGAGGTTTCGTTCTTCCTCACCAAAAGTCTTCATCACATCCATTGCTGCATTATGTACTCTCTCATGTGGTGCTACAATAGATTCATACCCTTTGGTGGTACCAAATTGCTCTTTACCTTTACCATGTTCATACCATACACCTAAACGGCAACTATGATGATCACTAATTTTTTCTTGTGGTTTTCTCTTATATACTGCATCATATATATTCGTTTTAAAGATAATATGGTCGATTTTTGTAAGAGTTATAAAAGTTGATTTTTCTATACTCAATACTAAATCTGCAGTGCGATTTGAACTTTCATTGAAGCTATAGATAGATCGTGTAAAGTCTTGAATCATCTTCGTTGATTGTGAAGCAATTTGGTTCATAGTCTCAGAACTCTCACAAATTCCAGTCGTCTCTTGTTGTAAGATACTAATCACTACAGATATCTCAGAGGTTGCTATTTGTGTTCTTTCTGCAAGTTTACGTACTTCATCTGCAACAACGGCAAATCCACGTCCATGTTCACCTGCTCTTGCTGCTTCAATAGCTGCATTAAGAGCTAAAAGGTTCGTTTGATCTGCTATATCTTTGATAAGGTTTACAACAGAATTAATATCACTAGCACGCACTCCTAAAGCATTGATAGCATCATTTGAAGTGTGTACTAAGTTTGTCAAATCTTCGAGGTTATTGGTTACCTTTTTAAGTCCTTCAACTGTTTCTCTTGACTCTGTAGCTGTTGTATTGGATATATCACTTATATAAGAGAGTTCTTCTATACTATAAGTAAGGCTTCTTTGAATCACATCAAGTCCACCTGAAGTACGCCCTATTTCAGAAAGTTCTGCATCTAGGTTTGAGAACTCTATCAAGCGATGATGTTCTTGCATCCGCACAACACTTGTATTAATCATCTCGGCTGATTTTTTATACACTCCTTCGAGTCCCTCTATCTGCATAGTGCGGTAGTATTTATCTTGACTCAGAGCATCTACAACGGCAAAAGTATCTCTTATATACATCTCTAGCTGATCGAGCATATTATTTGTAGCACTACACATCTCACGAAGTTCTCCCTGTGCATCTACATGTATAAGGCGATCTTCAAGTCTTCCTTTTTCCACCTTATGCATTGCATTTGAAACGATTGTGATTATATTTCTTGTTTTTCTAATATGGATAAAAATTCCCCATGCTATTAAAAAATTGATAAGATGGAAGAGATCTAGCCATTCAAAACCACTCGCAATAATGCTATAAAGTAGTGTCAGAGAAAAGATAACTATCGAAGCAATATTGAGGTAAACAATCTTAGAAAGAGAGGATAAATTCTTCATACGAAACCTTTTTTTCTTTTAAAATATCTATAAGTTTTTGGCGAGATGCTTCTATCCCTTTAGTTTTTTCAATACTTAGAAGCTCTTTATAGAGAGGTTTGATAATATCTAAAGAACTTTTCTTTGGTTTGCGACGTACAGAGTGATATCCTATAATTTTATCATTTGCATCGATGCTCGCTGTTACATAAGCAAATACCCAATAATAATCATTATTTTTAGTTTTATTTATAACATAAGCAAATACCTCTTGCTTTTTAGTTATGTTCTTCCATAAATATTCAAAGATAACAGCTGGCATCTCAGGATGTCTTAAAATATTGTGTGGTCTCGCTAAAAGTTCTACCTCACTATATCCGCTCATAGTGATAAAAAGCTCATTACCATATGTGATAAACCCTTTTGTATCGGTCTTTGAAACAATAAAAGTATCCTTGTTAAATGTAAGCTCTTTTCCTGCCATGCGACCCCCTTCTTCTAAAATAAAAGCTGAAATTATAGCGACTAAACATTGTATTTATATCGCAATAAATATGTACAGTAAATATGTAACTAAACTTTTACACATACAGCCAAGCGTTTCTCGATGGTAAGGTGTGTATAAGCAATACTTTTTAGTGATTTATTGCCATTTTTGAGGTTATAAATATTCATTATGACAATAATTTGATCTGTTAAGCGATGAAGTTAAAGTTTAATCCGACTCTGGTTTATAGATTTCTATTCTATTTCTTCCATTTTCTTTAGCGATATAAAGTGTTTCATCAACTTCAGCGAAAATCATTAGGTAGTCAAGGTGCATTTTTCTAATACTGCTGATACCAATACTTGTAGTAACATAAATAGATTTTGATTCAAACTCTATAGGTTGAGCTGAAATTGATTTTAATATAGTTTCTGCAACTTGCGCAGATGCCTTTAGATCAGTTTCAGGTAGAACGATAACAATCTCTTCTCCACCATAGCGTCCAATAAAATCTGTTTCTCTTTGACAAGATTGGATTATAGCACTTACTTTTCGTAATACTTCATCTCCAGCCATATGACCATACGTATCATTAATATGCTTAAAGTGGTCCAGATCGAGCATAATAATTGACAAATCATGATTATAGCGTCTAGCACGCTTAAACTCCTTGTCAAGTGTCTCTTCTAGGTGGCGCCGATTATATAAGCCAGTTAAGGCATCCGTTTGGCTTAAAAGTTCTATCTCTCTCGTACGAACACTTACTAAATGTTCAAGGCGCTCTTGTTCTTTACGTGATTGTGCAATCGCTGTAAAGTAAATCAGCCTAGAAGTAAAGAGCGCAAAGAATAATGCCATTATTGATGTAATCACTGCAGTTTGGAGTAGTTTTTCTTTATGATTGGCATAGGTTGAAGCATCTGTTAAAAGTAGGAGCTTCAGTTTCGTGTTGTTATCTAAATTAAAATTCACAAGAGTGAGGTATGTGAGTGTACCGTTGATTTCATTCATCCCAATGACTGGACTATTTTCACCACTCAACACTTTACCGATTGACAATTTATCACTACTTATATATACTTTTTTGTATTCATCTATAATTGAGATTTGTTTAATACTCCTTGCCTTGCTGACATAAGCATGTAAAAAATCATTTATATCAGTCTTTGTTAATATTGTGAGAGAATTTATTATAGAAGCATTGATAGCTGTTAGTAAGTTTAGTACATCTGTTTGTCGATGAATTAAAGAAAAATTATCTCTCACATCTTTTGTATTGTATTCAGAAATATCAACTGATAAGTCAATAATGCCTACAAGTTGTTTGTCTTGATATATTGGATAATAAATTGACATTACATTAACATAGTCTCGTATCTCATAGAAAAATGTTTGTATCTCACGGTCTCCTTGCATTGTCTCTATAAAGCTTTTTGAGTTAAGTATTGTGCCTATCTCATCTTTAAACATAGAATTTTTTATAGTACCATCTGCTTCTAAATATCTAAATTCAAAAATGTCTAGTCCAAAAGAGATATCATTTACCAGCTTTTGAAGATTCATAGTTGATTTAACATCATCAAAACGTTCTATTGCTGAAGAGACTGAACTTGATATATTTATAGAGTTACTATGCATCTGCTTCAGAAGAAGTTCTTCCTGCTTTGTATAATTATAATATGAGAGATATGATATAGCAACTACGAGGGATACTAAAATAATAAATATTGTGTACTTTTTTATAAATTCCATTATCTGCACACCGAATTAGGATCAGCTTGTTTATAACTGTTATACGCTTTTTCAAAGTCGTGGTAAGATCCATTCCAGCGTTTTGTATGGCAACTTGTACACATTTTCTTTAGTATTTCAGGATTGTCTTGTCCAGCGAGGAAACCACCACCTATAAATTTTGTACTTTTGTCTTTAAGACTCTGTACTGCTAAATCTACATGGACGTTTCCAGGTCCATGACACCCTTCACATTGTACGTTTGAAAGACGAGGAGTCAATTCCATATTTACAAAGCCACTCTCGGTTCCGTGGCCAGTAGAGTGACATGTTAAACATTGAGATTTTTTTTCATAGCCAGTAGCGATAAGGCTCTTCATTGCATGATCATGAGGATCTTTTTTCCGTCCCAGAAAGAACTGTCTATGACATAAACGACATTTTGAATTGCCCATATATTGATACTCACCGGAGTTGATAGCGTCATTGTATGCCCTGTCTCCTAGAGCTTTTTTCAATGGTATTTCAGGTGTAGGGGAAGCTAGTTCATCAAGAATTCGCTGGTTATTTTCAGCATTTAAATTAGCTAATAAGAATAGGGAGATAATGGTTAATATTTTAAAAAATGGATAAATTGTATTTTGCTTTTTAAGCATAAAATGCCTCTTAATATTTAATGTTTAATGTTGTTTTATTATAGCAGAAATAAGCAATCAAAATACAATGTATTATCTGTTAAGGTGAACCTTAAACAAACCAAAATACTTTTAATTTAACGATGTTATGCTTTCGCCACTAAACAAGCGTTTCAGCTCTATTTTAATATAATTCTTCTTTAACACAGATTGAGTAATTATTTTAGTCACAAAAGCATTTCCAATTAGATAAAAAGTTCATGACCATATGTGATAAACCCTTTTGTATCAGTTTTTGAAACAATAAAAGTATCATTGTTACATGTAAGTTCTTTTCCCGCCATGCGACCCACTTCTTGCCAAAATAAAAGCTAAACTATAGCGACTAAACATTCTATTTATATCACAATAAATATCTATTATAAATAAATAATAAAATATAAACTTTTTATAGTAAAAATGAAAACATTCTATGAGATATTTAATATAATCTCGTAACTTAAATATACTCTTTGAATAGCTCTTTTATCTTTTTATATATCTTTTCAAAGTCTGTTGAATAAACTCTTGTTTCACCAATAGCTGTGATAAAATTTGTATCTCGTTCCCATCTTGGAACCAAATGTAGATGGATATGTTCAGCTATTCCAGCACCCGCTGCACTTCCTAGATTCATCCCTATATTCACACCTTTTGCACCAAAGCCCTCTTTTAAAAGTCTTGTACATTTTTGTGCGAGTACACTCATATGTATCCACGATTCTTCTGAAAGTGCTTCCAATTTATCAGTGTGTAGATGAGGAATAATCATAAAATGTCCAGGAGTGTAAGGGTAACGATTCATCACAATAAAGCAGTGCATATCTCTATAAAGTACGTGTAGAGATTCATCATCCTTTGCATTTTCACTTATATGGCAAAAAACACAACCCTCTACCTTGTTCGTTATATATTCTGTTCTCCATGGAGCGTAGAGTATATCTTTCATATTTTTCCTTTTTTGTTCGGCTTGTTACAATTTTTTTAGACTCAAGAGATTCTAGATCAGGTCCAGAATGACGGAGCATATACATGCGTCATCCTGAACTTGATTCAGGATCTCTAATATCTACTCTTTCAAATATCTCTGACATGCCATAGACTATATGAACGCAAATACCAAATCTGGAAAGAGCATCACGATACCTAATGCTAAAAACTGTAGCAAGATAAATGGAATAATCCCTCTGTATGTATCGATAGTTTTTATCGTATCCCCTGCCACACCTTTGAGAAAAAAGAGTGAGAGTCCAAAAGGCGGGGTGAGAAATGATGCCTGAAGATTGAGCGCTATAAGTATTGCAAACCAAACAGGGTCAATTCCAAAAGCGTGCATAACAGGGACTAAAATCGGCACTATAACAAAACTTATCTCGATAAAATCGATAAAAAATCCAAGTATAAATATAGCACCCATTGCAATAGCGATAAAAATCCACACATCAGCGATATCTTGTGTAAAAAACTCTAAGATTAAGTCACTTCCACCTAGTTCATTAAAGACCAAAGAAAACGCGGTTGCACCGATAAGTATCATAAAAATCATACCGCTTAGTTTGACTGTTTCAAGACTCGCATATTTGAGCATTCTAAAATTAAATGAACGGTTTAAAAGTGCAAGAACTCCTGCTCCTATCACCCCAAATGCGGCTGACTCGGTAGGAGAAGCGATACCTGCAAAGATAGTCCCAAGCACTGCCACCATAAGTAAAAGAGGTGGCACAACTGCAAAGATAATCTCTTTTACACTTACACTTTGTGCATCTTCAAGCAAAGGTGCAGCACTAGGTTTAAAATAGGAATAGATAAGGATAAAAGCGATATAGAGCCCCACAAGCAAAAGTCCAGGAAGCACTGCCGCCATAAAAAGCTCACCAACGCTTACACTCATCACATCACCTAGTATAATCAAAATCACGGATGGTGGGATAATCTGCCCCAAAGTACCGCTCGAAGCTATTGTGCCACTTGCAAGCCCTTTGTCGTATCCAGCTTTGAGCATAAGTGGCAAAGCAATAATACTTAGCATCACAACAGATGCAGAGACAATGCCAGTAGAAGCGGCAAGCATAGCACCCACAAGTACAACGCTTACAGCAAGCCCTCCACGCACACCACGAAGCATAGCACTCATAGCAATAAGAAGTCTCTCCGCCATAAGAGATTTTTCTAGTAAAAGCCCCATCATAATAAAGAGTGGAACTGCCATAAGTGTATGGTTTGACATAATTCCAAAGATACGAAATGGTAGTATTGAAAATACACCTAAACCAATCTCAGGGATAAAAAAAGCAAATATAATACTTACAGCGCCAAAAACAAAAGCAACAGGAATCCCTACAAGGAGAAGGAGTAAAACTACGACAAACATCACCATAGAGATCATAATTTTCTCCATAGTGTAATGTTTTTTCGTACCTCTTCTAGAGCTTGAAGCGCTAAAAAAACAAAGGAGAGTGGCATAAGAGCTTTTACGAGATATCTATGTGTAAGACCACCAGGGTCTGAGGATGTTTCATGTTGTACAAAACTCATCTCAACAAAATCAAGACCAAGATAGATAATAAGTAGAGCAAAAGGGAAGATAAAAAAAAGAGCTGCAAAAGCGTTAATAAGTGCTTTTATTTTGGGGGAGAATTGATGGTAGAGAATGTCCACGCGAACGTGTGCATTTTCTCTTAGTGTATAGGCGATTGCAAAAAGTATCACCACATCAAAAAGATGCCATTGCAACTCTTGCATCATCACCGACCCACCAGAAAAAAGATAGCGCATCGTTGCATCATAGACTACAAGAACAACCAACAAACAGAGAATGAGAGCAGTAAAGTACCCTAAATATTTGATGGTTTTTTCTATCATCCTCTATTCCTAGATAAAACTTGGAGCATCGTTAGCAAAAAGGATAATATCCCCTGTTCTTGTTTGTTTTGCCAAAATATCTTGAAGTTTTGTTTTATCTATAAGAAATATTTTATTTGCTACTTGGAGATTTTTTCTAAAAAGCTCCGCATTGAGAGCTCCAGTCACTATTACCAAATCAAAAGTTTTATTGATAGATTCTATAAGTTGTAGATTGAGTTCTTCGCTACTCTCAACAAGCCCAGGAGTTACAATCACCTTACGCCCATCATGTAAAGAACAAAGACGTACTCCCTCTAACATCCCATCGATATTGCCATTATAACCATCATCAATGATAAGCTTTCCACCCGCTCTTATCATCTCTAACCGATGCGGTACAGGCTCAATGGATGCGACCGCTCTTTTTATCTCTTCATTGCTCATACCAAAATCTTTTGCAATTCTTACCGCTACTGCAATATTCATCGTTTGAAAACTACCCAGTATCTTTGTTTCAAGTTCTATTCTCTCACCTGCAATTTCTACTGCAAATTTTGTCCCCTCTAGAGTTGCATTTATATCTTTTAACTCATCTCCAAAAAATGTCACTTTTGGGTGTGGTTCATCTGTAACAGAGGTATGGATATAAGCTTTTTCTAGTCTAGGAGATTGCATAATCTCAAGTTTGGTAGCGATGATATTTGCCAGAAATTTAAAATACTCTAAATGAGCTAAACCAACCTTACCCACAACTACAGTTTGTGGCTCTAAGAAAGTGGTGATGGTATAGATATCGCCCCGCTCTCTTGCACCCGCTTCTACCACATAAATCTCACTATCTTCTGGGAGGGCATTATTTATATCTGCAACAATTCCACCTATGGTATTGACACTTCTTGGTGTCATATAGAGATTGTATTTTTTAGAAAGGATATGGGCTACAAAGTTTTTGATACTTGTTTTTCCATAACTCCCAGTAATAGCAATAATTTTTAGGTTTGGCATGTTTAAGAGTTTATTTTTGGCTTGTTTTTTATAGACTGCAAAGAGATATGCTTCTATCACATAACTCCCAATATATGCAACTGCAAGGGGCATAAAAACACCATACGTTTCACACGCATCTTTGAGTGTACATAAAATGTTTTGAAACAATACTAACGAGACTAAAAGAATCAAAAAACGCTTCACTCTCCATGTAAGATCGGAAGAGCACACG
>JAVETY010000052.1:0-12168 GCA_034005815.1 Sulfurimonadaceae bacterium
CTATGGCATGCGGTAATTTATGTGCATACATCATCGCTTCATCTCCACTTTCAGAGACATTGCATACGATAGAGGTTTGATCTTTTACAACACACAAACCCTTTGTTTTTCTTCCATAGCCACGAAGCACGATTGCACTATTTTCGTAATGTCCTGCTAGTGCTGTGACTAAGGGTGTTTTACCACTTCCACCAACGGTAAGATTGCCAACACTTACAACTACAATACCTAAATCTTCTCCCTTTGTAAATCTATAACGAAGATAGATAATAAAACAATAGATATAACTGAGTGGAAGAAGTAAAAAAGAGAGAATTTTTTGCATAGTTTTTGGGTTATAGAAATATTCCTCAACCCAAAAAACAAGCTTTTTTTTCAAGATAAACTAAACTTTTGTTTTTGCTATTTTTTTGACTGTATCACATACAAACTGAACCTCTTTATCACTCATACTTGGATAAATAGGAAGAGAAAGTACTTGTTGAAATGTACGCAAAGCAACAGGATAATCATTTACACGTAAGGAGTATTTCATTTTATAATAACTCAAAAGATGTAAAGGGATATAGTGAAGTCCGGCATGAACTTTTTGCGCTTTTAAATCAACTGCAAAAGAGTCTCTATTTTTATCTACTTTGATAATATAAAGAGAGAATGGATGTTCAGCATTATCCATCTTTGGTAGAGTAATATGCGCAACCCCATCGAGTGCATTGGAGTAGATCTTTGCAATCTCTTTTTGACGTTTGAGATATTTATCTTGTTTTGCTAATTGTGCACGAAAGTATGCAGCACTTAGCTCGCTCATAGCATAATCATTTCCAATATCAACGACATCGTAGATATACTCTAACGCATCTTCATCACGCACTATGGCATGTTGGTGGAGCAGTCTCGCTCTTTCTATCATATCTTCATCATCACTTACAAGCATCCCACCTGTTGCGATATTTTTTTTAAGATGACTTGAGAAATTAAAACATGTGATATCAGCCCCAGTTGCTCCAATTTTATCACCCTTATATGTAGCTCCCAAAGCATTACACGCATCTTCTACAATTTTTACATTATAGATTTTTGCAATTGAATACAGACGCTCTAAATCAACACAAAGACCTGCAACATGCGTTACTATAACTGCTTTGAGTTTTTTAGATTGGTTATCTTCTAGGTATGTTTCTAGCTTATCAAGATTGATATTGTAACTCTCTGCATCTATATCAATAAATACAGGTTCTGCATCAAAATGGCGTACCACTTCAGGGATACTTGGATGTGCATTTACAGAACAAACCACCTTATCTCCACGCTTTAAATCAAGTGCTAACATCGCTAAATGTAAAGCTGAAGTTCCATGTGAAGTAGCAAGCGCGTATTCACACCCTATATACTTACAAAATTCTTTTTCTAGCTCTACTACTTGTTCTATATCTTCTCCATCAAGAACATCACTTACATTGGAGTGTTCTTCTCGCCCCGATTCATATTTATAAAATTTTATCTCCATTGTATTCCCCTTTATAATTTTCGTTTTACTTTTGCAATCAGTGGCATTTTTCTTTTAAACTCATTACGCTCTATCCGTTTTACAATCATCTCTAGCATCTCTTTCTCTATTCCTAGATGTAAAATCTCCCCTTTTGGAAGCTTTTTATCCACATAAAGCAAAAGTGCAGCATCGAGTTTTGCGTAACTATAACCTAAATCATCCTCATCACTCTGCCCTGCCCACAAATCTGCGGAGGGTTTTTTATCGATAATGGATTGTGTTACATCTAAATGAGCCGCCAACTCATAGATTTCACTTTTGTATAAATCCCCTATAGGATTAAGTGCAGATGCAAGATCTCCAAAAATAGTTCCATACCCTAACATCAGTTCACTTTTATTGGTCGTTCCAAGCACCAAAGCATTCTCTTTTGCAGAGACATCAAAAAGTGTTGCCATTCTAAGCCTAGAGGAGAGATTTCCCCGTCGTAAGTTATCCATATCAGGATGCAACTCTTCATACACGCGAAGCATAGGTTCTATCGAGAGTATGATTGCATTTATACCAAAAGCATCACAAAGCTTTTTTGCATCATCCACTGAACTTTGTGATGAATAATGCGATGGCATCATTACACACAAAAGATTCTCACCAAAAACCATCTGCGCTAAAACTGCCACAACCGCAGAATCAAGACCACCGCTTAATCCTACAACGACCTTAGAGAAGCCTGTTTTAGCAACTTCTTCTTGTAAAAAAAGTTTTAGATGTTGTGTTATCTCTTCGTAAGTATCCAATAGGCTAAACCTTTAAAAATCTTTAACAAAAAATATTATATCGAAGATTTAGAAAAAAAGTGTAAAAAAAAGTGTGGGAATATCACAAAAAAGTATATATGGCATGTCATGTGTTTATAACATGCCATACGTTTAGAGAAAGTTTAAAATCTCTTTTTCTATATTTTCTTTTTCTATCACGCTACTTTGAACGATTGGCTTCTTAAAAAGCCCCTCTATCATTGCTGGGATTTTTAGATTTGCAGTTTTTGCAATAGATGCTAATGCATCGATATCTTTTGCATTTTTCTCACCCGTCAGTGCATTTGCAATCACAGGAGAGAACTTCGTCCATTCTGCAGTAGAATAAACAATTGTTTTAATCTCATCTTTTGAGCATGTGTTATATGACTTAAGGCATGTTGCAGTATGTGGATCCATCAAATATCCATTATCTTCGAAACACTCTTTGATAAATGCTTTGCCCTCTTCACCCGTAGCAAAGTCAGCATCAAAACACTCACGAAGCTGTGCGAGTTCCGCTAAAGTAAGCTCATACATATTTTTACTCTCTAAATCTTCCATAAGCTCTTTCGTACGCTCTGCACCATAAAGATCAAAAAGTACTCTCTCAACATTAGAAGATCTTAAAATATCCATCGCAGGTGAGGTTGTACTTAGCACCTTAGAATCTCTTAAATCATATTTTCCTGTTGTGATAAGTCCTGTTAAAACATTATTTTCATTTGAAGAGATAATAATTTTTTCAACTGGAACACCCATTTTTGCAGCGTAGTAGCCACCAAGAGCGTTCCCGAAGTTTCCACTTGGAACATTAAGATAAACTTTTTCACCTTGACGAATTGCACCTTGACGCACTAGCTCTAAATAACTATGGATATGGTAGATGATTTGAAAAATAATGCGTCCAAAGTTTACAGAGTTTGCAGCTGAGAGAAAGATATTTTTATCTTTCAATGCAGCGTTAAATTCACTCGAAGCCAAAAGACGTTTCAGTGCATTTTGTGCATCATCAAAAACTCCATTGATCCCAATCACTTTAAGATTTTCTGCATCTTCTGTCACCATTTGTAAACGTTGTACATCACTCGTACCACCATCAGGATAAAGACATACAACTTGCACATTTGGACGATTTTTAAATGTCTCTAGTGCTGCTGGACCAGTATCACCACTCGTAGCTGCTAGGATAAGATAGTTTTCATCTCGTTTTTGTGCAATAGAAGAGAGCACTACTCCAAAAGGTTGAAGCGCCATATCTTTAAATGCACGAGTAGGTCCGTGGTAAAGTTCACTTACATAAAGATTTTCTCTTACTTTTACAACTGGAACTGGATTGCTTGGATTATCAAAATTATCATAGAGTGCTAGTGCTTCATCGATAACATCTTCATCGATATCAATCTCAAAATGAAGAAGCATATCTTTTGCAAGTTCCTTGTAGCTTGAATCAAGATGTTTTGTTAAAAAAGCATCTCCTAGTTCTGGAAGTTGCATAGGAACATAAAGCCCACCAAAAGATGCAATAGGACTTAAAATAGCCTCTGAAAATGTAACAGTTTGAGGCCTTGATGTATCATTGCCACGTGTTTGTATAAATCTCATTGTAATGCTCTTTTTTATATTTTTTCGTAATTATATCTAAATAGCTTGAGTTTGATATTAGAGTAATCTAAAAAAACTACTGAAAAATCGTAATGGGATTGATATGAAAAGATTGCTGCGTCACTTCAAAAATAAGCTCTTCATCCACTCGTCCTATCGTATAACCTTTTTTAATTTTGACACCTTTTTTGATATTTGGTGCTATATCACTGAGGTTTGCATAGATAGTATGAAGCCCACTATCATGCTCTACAATCACTATATTATTTAAAACTGCTGTTTTATCGGCATAAATTACTTTTCCATTAAAGACAGTTTTCACCTTAGCATCTGTTTCATTTGGCTTGAGTGAAATAGACTCATTAAATATTTTTATCCCATAGATTGGGTCGGTATAGGTACCATACTTTTTTGTTACACTATAATTATCAAGAGGTGCAATGGTTTTGGCTCCTGTATATTTTTTTGTTTTTACTTGCTGGTACGAGCTTCCATGTTTTTTTACATCTGGTAAATTTGTATCTCGTGAAGCTGTACTTTCAAAAGCATCTTTTCTTAGTCTATCCTCTTCTGCTTTTTTAATTGCATCTATTTTTATAATATTAAGTTGTGCCAACGTACGTTTGAGTTCATCTTGTTTTCCTAAAAGTTTTTTCAGATCTTTAAGGTAACTATTTTTAGCCGTTTCAAGTTCTTGAAGTGCTTTTTTATTTTTTTCTTGGGTTTTAATAAGGTCGACTCTTTTGGCATCTATAGATGTTATCGCACCTTCGAGTGTGTTTTTTTGATTACTTAATATATCTATATCTTTGGATGTTGCATAAAACTTACGGTTGAGTTGGTTTGCTTTTTGTTTTGCTTGTTGGAGCATCTCTTGGAGTACTTCAAACTCTATAAGAGACTCCTCTGCTTCAATATATTCTTCCTCTAAAATGATAGAGAGCGAAACACTTTGTGCTATAGTAAAGACAAGTTCTTCTTCTATTTTTTCTTGAGAAGATTTAAGTTTTTTTTGTTCAGTTTTAAGTTCTACAAGTTGGTGTTTATTTTCTTCATAACTTTTTTCTTTATCAGTTAGCTCCTCTTGGAGCTCTTGAAGATACTTTTGTTGGCGTAAAATAGTATTTTTTTGCTCTAAAATATCTTTGGCAGTTTGTGCCATTTTTTTATTTATTTCTTGATAATCTTTACTAAAAGAGCTCAGCTCTTTATTTGTGTTTTTAATCTTTACATCTATATTTGCTTGCAGTGTTATTACAAAAAAAAGCACAAGGTAAAATATATGCATTAAACCTCTTCTTTATGCCATAGAACAATCAACGATGCAAGAACTATAGAGAGCACAATAGCAATCGATGAGAGCTTTAAAAAATCCCCAAATGAATCAAATATAATAATTTCAATCCCTATACTGGCAAATTGCGCCATTATCCAATCATTCGTTTGTATAAACTGAAATATTATATAAGAGAGGACACTTGCAATGATTGCATCGACTATCGCTAAACGAAATAATACTGCAGAGCGAAGCCACATTGGCGCACCAAAAAGCCCCATAATACTCATTCTTTCACTATGTTTAAACTGCCAAATCCGTAACTCTTTAAATACAAGCAAAGTGGTTACCACAAAGATACAAACAGAAAAAACACTCACTACTCCTTTAAAAAGAAGCAATAGTTTATACGTTGTATCGTGTGTATGAGAAAAGTCTTCCACTTTTTTAACCGCACTATGTGCTTTGAGTTCTTTTGTAAGTTTTTTTATCTCACTTGGTGAAGGATAATGCTTGAGCGCTAATTTATAAAACCTTGGAAGTGTTACTTTTAATAGTTCAATATTTTTTGCATCAATCCCACTATCTAAGCGCTTAATAACATGATCAGGTGTTAACTCTGTACTTGAAGCGATTATAGGATTTATCTTTTGTATCTCTTCCTCAGTAAGTGCTTTTTTACTTACTATCACTACAGAATAGTTATTCGCAAGATTTATTTTATACGCTTCAATAGAGCGCTCTGCTACGATAAAAACCTGCATAGAAAAAAGGATACTAAGAAGTGCTAAAACAAGTGAAAGGTGATTTTTAATTGACTGCATAAATACTCCCATACTCAATATGGTAATGTTTATACTCAACATTTAAAGATTCAGGAATATGGTGCGTTACTACAATAACAGTAGTTTTTAGCTGCGTATTTGCACCCTCTAAAAGATTCCATATTAGTCCAGAGGAATAATCATCCAAGTTTCCTGTTGGCTCATCTGCTAAAATCATAATAGGATTATGTGCAAGAGCTCTAGCCATTGCTACACGTTGTTGTTCACCACCGCTTAGCTCGAGTGGGTATTTTCCAGATTGGTGTTTGAGGCGCACATGTTTTAAAAGTGAGTCGACTTGATTTTGTGTTACTGTTTTTTCATATCCATTGATAATAAGAGGAAGCATAATATTTTTTTCTATGGTCCACTCTTTGACAAGTTTATAATCTTGAAATACAATCCCCAAATGTCTTCGCAGAAAATGAAGTTTTGATTTTGAGACACCGTTGAGCTCAACGCCTCCAACAATTAAACTTCCTTGTTGTGCTTTAAGAGCTCCATAGAGTGATTTTAAAAGGGTTGACTTACCGCTTCCACTCGCTCCCGTAATAAATACAAAACTTCCAGATGTAATATCAAAATTCGCTTGGTTGATTATGGTTTCATTCCCTGAATAAGACAAAGAAAGGTTTTTAGCCACAATTACCTTATCCATAAAGAACCTCGTCTAGAAATTGATGCGCTTTATAATTACTTTTCGAAGCAAGTGGTAATGCTGGATAGTAAGATGGAAGAGAGTCTTTTATAAGCACATATAAATGTTCTGGTCGATCAAAACTGCCCATAGAGATACGTAGAAGCATCCCATCTTTTACTTTATAGATTCTTTCAAAATGGATAAATCCTCCATCAAATCGTTTTGTAACATTACTAAGAGCTGCTATTGCATCACTTGTAAGTGTTGTTTTTTTGAAATTAAAATCACTAACGATTTCTAATTCTGGAGATTCATACTCATTTATCATCGTTACATCATAAATATTTTTTTCCATCTTTTTCCATCTATCTTCATACTTCGAGACAATGGCTATATCTTTGTTTTTATTGATATGAAGAGTGGTTTTAGGAAATGCTATAAATGTTTCATACGAATAACTATAGTAGTTTTCACTATCGGTGCGGAGTTCTAATGTACCACCCACTTTTAAAACACGTTGTGCTTCTTCTATAAAAGATGTAGAGATAACGCGACGATGTGGTTTTTTATCCCAAGGCACTGGAAAGTGAACAAAAATTGCACCTACAATATTGGAAGGTACTAGCTCCATAAAAAGTCTAGCATCGTAATCAAGGACTAAAATATTATCTAGTTTTTGAATAGTGATTTGTTTTAAAACTTGCTCAATGGAGGGTCTGTGAATTTCAATCCCTACAAATAAAATATCAGGATTATTTTTAGCTTGATGTAAAAGATGGCGACCTGAGCCAAAGCCCACCTCTATAGAAACTTCTTTATTTTTTGGAAAATTATTTGCAAAAAATTCTATTGATTTAAGGGCAGTTACCTCTTCAAGATGGATGTTTTTCTTTTGATCAACTACATTGGAGCTTAAAACTTCAAGCTGTGCTAGTTTTGCATAACCCAAAAGTGCTTTATGTGCATTATAAATTGAAGCAGGACGTGTAAGCTTATCTGTTTTTAATAAGGAGCGATTTTCTTCCTCATTTACAAGGAGAAAAAACTTATTTTCTTCCAGTTCTGTTGCTATAAGTTTCTCTTCTGTATGTGTGATATTGTATGCTATAAAATCAAACTTTATCCCCTCAAAGTTTGAGGGGAAAGGTATCTCTTTAAATTTTTCTATATGTAAATGTGGCATTAAAACTCTATTATTTGAATATTCTCAGATGGCAAAGTTACCTCTGCATCTTTAGGAGTTATTTTGGATTGTGGTTTTGATTCTACTGCAACACTATTTTTTGGTTTACCTTGTGGAGATTTTAATTCTACTTCGATACTTGGCTCAGATTTAATACCATTTACGTCAACCCCATAAACACGATAATAATAGATTGTATCAGGCTCAATATCTCCATCAATATATTTCATCCCTGCAATACCTGTGTACTCTTCTATATTTTCGTTAAAGAAACCTTTTTTAGCTCTTTTTGTAACTACATAACTTTTAATTCTACTGTCTACTTTATCCCAACGAAGTTCTACTTTGCCATTGATCATTTTTGCTTCAAAAAGTGCTGGAGCATTTGGTTTTATAAGTGTAAGCCCTTGGATTGACTGCTCATGATTTTTACTCTCGAGTCCATCTTTATCTACAACACTTACACGGTAAAAAAACTGTTTTGCATCTTCACCAACCTCATCTATAAAAACATTATTATAAAGTTTTGCTACAAGTTCATAACTGCCATCTACATCTTTTGATCGGTACACATAGTATCTCTCAAAGTCAACTACATCAGTTTTGTTCCAGCGAACTTCTATTCTTCGTGGTAGATCTCTTGTTGCAGTGATATTAGTAACCTCTTTAGGAAGAGCTTTTGTAACCACTTTTACAATCTCACTTGGAGTTGAAACAATATTATCGAATGTTTTTACTCTTATGCGATATTTATACGTATATTTATCTTTTAAATCTAAATCTATAAATTCAGCATTGAGTCTTCCCTCAATAGTAGCATGTGTTTTCCACTCTTCATTTTCTAAAGTATTTCTCTCAACTATATAAGATTTTACTTTTTGATTGTTATGAGGTCTCCAGATAATTTTTGCACTTCTTGGCATGTCAGGAATACTATGTATCCACGAGACAGATTCTAAAACTGGAAGTGTATTTACCACCACATATTCACTACTAGGAGATTGTGATTTTTTGCTAAATGTTTGAAATGCATACGTATAATTTGTATCAGGTGTTACATCATTATCTACAAAATGGGTACTAAAACGATTATGTATAGTAGCGTAGTAGCTAGGTTTTTTCTCTATTGACTTTGGTGTGAGCTTATAAACATACACGCCTTCCACTCTATCATCTTTAAGGCTTTCCCATTCAAAAGCTATCGAATTCATATCGATAATTACACCATTTTTTGTTAGTGTTACAACTGGTAGAGATGTGTCTATCGGTATCTCTTGCTTTGGTTTTGGTGTTGCTGCACACCCACTAACGAACGCTATTAAAACTGTCAATAATAAAGTTTGAGTCCATAACTTCATTGAGTTGCTCCTTGTTGAAATTTTTTTCTAAATAGTTTTGCATCACATCACTTAAGGGAGCTTGGTAGATCACCTTCTCTTTTGTTCTTGGATGTATAAATTCCACAATATACGCATGTAGCAAAATATGTTCCGATGTTTCTACTTTCGGACTCACTGCATAGGTAAGATCCCCTAAAATATGTCTACTCATACTTTCTAAGTGTACCCTTATTTGGTGGGTTCTTCCTGTAAAGAGTTTTGCCCCTAGAAGCTGATTTTTCTCATCATTACTATGCAATATAGATTTAAAAAGAGTTTTAGCATCTTTACCATCTTCTAAACATGCCATCTTTAATCTATTTGTCGTATTTCTACCTATGGCATGTTCAATTATTGTTACATCCTCTTTGAGTGGTGGAGTTACTACTGCAAGGTAGTAGCGTCCCATCGTTTGATCTTGAAGTTGCGCAGCTAAAAATGCATGTGCTTCATTGCTTTTAGCAATCACCATAGCACCACTTGTTCCCTTGTCGATACGATGCACTATCCCATCTCTCTCTGGAGAGCCTATATCGGAAAGAGCTATCCCTTTCGCTTTGAGCCAATCAACTACAGTAGCCTCTTTTACACTTGGTGCAGGGTGAACAGTAATCCCATGTGGTTTATTTACCACAAGTAAATCATCATCTTCATAAAGAATAGCTACATCAAAATCAATGGCATATGGTTCCTGTTTTATTAATCCAGGGAAAATAACGGTTACATTTTGATTTGATTTTAATTTAGTGCTAGGTTTAATCTCAAGTTTATTATCTACATAGACACATGATTGCTTGATAAGTTGTACAACTTGTGAGCGTGATTGCCCTATTTCTTCAGCCAAAAAAAGATCTAATCTTTGAGGTTCTAAACACAGATAAGTTTTTTTTTCTTCCATTTATATCCCTATTTATATCCCGTATGATACAATCTTGCAATTATTTTTAGGAGTTTTTTGTTTGTGGAGATTTGATAAACGTATTCTAGCACAATTTGATTTTATTTCCATTATCTTAATCATTCCACTCGTGATTACTTCCCACTGGCTTATTGGTGAAGTTGTCCCAGCTCTTGCACAAAAACAAGCAACATATGCGGGTTTGAGTGTGCTTGTTTTTATCTTCGTATTTTTTCTTCCTATTCGTCATATGAGCTGGGTTATCCCTTTCATCTACTGGAGTAACATAGTTTTACTTCTAGCAGTTGAAGTTTTTGGACATGCTAGACTTGGAGCACAACGTTGGATTGATATCCCTTTTATTGATGCCACCATCCAACCCTCTGAATTTATTAAACCTGCTCTTGTACTCATGCTTGCTTATCTTATTTATAAAAATCCTCCTCCCCACGATGGGTATAAGGTAAAGGATTTTTTAAAGCTGAGTGGTTATATCTTACTCCCCTTTTTCTTTATCTTAAAACAGCCTGATTTAGGAACTGCTCTTGTCCTTGTGCTTATTGGATATGCCATTTTATTTTTTGTTGGAGTTTACTGGAAAATATGGGTATCACTCTTAGCTGTACTGCTTGTAGCCGTTCCCCTAGCCTACTCTTTTTTACTTCATGATTACCAAAAAGTACGTATCAAAGATTTTGTAAGTGAGAAACCCTCTTACCATGTACAACAGTCTATCATCGCAATTGGATCAGGTGGACTTTTAGGTAAAGATAAAGAGGATGCTACACAAACCCAAATGCGCTTTCTTCCTATCTCTACGAGTGACTTTATTTTTGCTTTTTTAGTGGAACGCACAGGTTTTCTAGGTGCTTTAGGTGTTATTATACTTTACATGGCTCTTATACTACATCTGCTCAGCCTGAGTATCTTTAATGAAGATTATTTTATAAAAGTGGTCACCATTGGGATAGCTTTTATGATTTTTATCTATATGGGGATTAATATTTTTATGACTATTGGCTTTGCTCCTGTTGTTGGGGTTCCTCTGCCCATGTTTAGTTATGGAGGGAGTAGTTTTGTTAATTTTATTATATTATTCGCCATTATGCAAAATTTAATTACTTTTCGTTATAAAGATATGTATACTTCTAGAGGTACAAAAAGTTTTCTCTAAAGGGATTTAATAATGCAAGATGGCACAATAGTTTGGAGTAATAACTATAAGCTAGGATTTAATATTGTGGATGCACAACATCAGCACCTTTTTATACTTGTTAATAGGCTCTACGCATTAGAAGATAATAAAAATATAAAAGAAGAGATGAAGCAAATTCTTTATGATTTTAGTGATTATATGAAAACACACTTTAAAGATGAAGAAGATTATATGTACTCTATTGGGTATCCACACCTAGAAGAACATCAAGCTTGTCATAATAATCTTGTAGAGATGCTTGCAAAACTTATCCATACGCCCGCAAAGCTTTCCATTATCAAAACAAAGATGAAACTTATTGCAAAAAAAGCATTGATTGAACATATTATAAAAGAGGATATAAAAATCAAACACTTTTTACTCTCTATTGATACAAACATGCCAAAAATAGAAGAAGAGATTTTTGAGATTGCCCGTGTATAAGATAACTCAAAATAAGTTTTTTTTAAGATGCTAACTATCGCAATTATCGGCAAAAATGAAGCCAACAATCTTCTCAACCTTTTTACATCTCTACAACCCATTACCATTCCTAAAGAGATACTTTATATTGATTCCGCTTCAACAGATGCAAGTGTTATTCTAGCGAAGGAACATGCCAACAAGATTATAGTTTTAGAAGATTCACCTCATTTATGCGCTGCAGCAGGAAGATATGTTGCTACACAAGAAGCACGCTATGATTGGATTCTTTTTCTTGATGGAGACATGGTACTTGAAATAGATTTTATAGAGTTTTTAAATAGTAAAAAATTTCAAACATATTCAAGTGATATTGGCGGCTTTATAGGATATTACGAATATCTTTACAAAGATGGCTCAAGCGATACAAATCGACTTTTACAAGCTCCAGAAACGATA
>JAVETY010000053.1:0-4672 GCA_034005815.1 Sulfurimonadaceae bacterium
TAGAAACATCTTAATACGGATACGTTTGCATTTGTTCATACTGAGCATTTGATAAAAAATCTCAAATTGGTTGCTTTTTGCTATCCAATCAATTGCACTGAGCTCTGAGAGTTGTGTATACCCAAGTTCATCACGTAAAAGTTCTAAAACTTTGTAGTTATCTTTTGGGTCGATAAAAACTACCATTTGTCCCACTTGGATATAGGCGTCTTTTACATCGAATTTTGCTTTGATTGCTTCTAAATCGCTTGCAAAGACTGCATCTTCAGACACATCGCTCTTTGGAACTTGAGGCGCTACATAAAATCTATCTGTATAGTAAGCTTTTGCTTGTACGTCATCTTTTGGTGTATATGCTCTCATTACATCAACCTTTTTGGTTTAAGTGCTTTTCCTGCTTTGTTTGCACGGATTTTTTGCTGTAGTAGTAGCACACCATATTGAAGTGATTCAGGACGTGGAGCACATCCTGGGATATATAAATCCACAGGGATAATTCTATCAACCCCTTGAACTGTTGCGTATGTATTAAACATTCCACCCGTATTTGCACAGCTTCCCATCGAGATAACCCAACGTGGCTCTGTCATTTGGTCATAAAGACGCTTAATAAACTCAGCGTGTTTTTTCGTCAAAGTTCCAGCAACTATCATCACATCTGATTGACGTGGAGAAGCTCGAAAGATAGTTCCATAACGGTCAAAGTCAAATCTCGCTGCACCTGAAGCCATCATCTCAATACCGCAACAAGCAAGTCCATATGTCATAGCCCAAAGAGAGTTTGAACGCCCCCAGTTTACTACCTTGTCAATACTTGTAAGTGCAACTGGCAATCCGCCATCTTGTGTATAATTTATTTTATGTTGTGCCATTCGAGCGCTCCTTTTTTCCATGCATAGATAAAACCAATAGTAAGTAGTAAAATAAACATTAACATCTCAGCAAAACCAAACCAACCAAGAATCTTAAAATCTACCGCCCATGGAAACATAAAAACAATCTCTACGTCAAAGAGTAAAAATAACAATGCAAAAAGATAAAACTGAGGAGAAAGCCTATTTGGTTGTTTTGTAACCTCAGGTCCACACTCATAAGCAGAAAGCTTAATTTTCTCTGTGTCTTTAGCTGCTAACGCACGACTTGCAAGACGAGCGATTATAGTTGTGCTTATAAATGCACCAAATGTGATAACAAAAAGTACAAATATCCCAAAATACGGATTTGCAGTAGCAATATGCTCCATATAACCTACCTTTATTTTACAAAGCCCCTTTGACTCAAGGAAGCTTCAAAATTTTTGTTTTAAAACATCTTTAAACACTTTATGTGAGTAAAGTATTTTAAGATATTTACCGAAAAAACAGTTATATGCACTATATCAAAAAGAGTATTAAATAAAAGTAATTATTTTATCAAGAAAACGCTTTTGCTACTTTTAGAAACATTAATTTATTTACTACATAACAATGAGTATATTTGTAACATATAGTGCATATAAATGGATCAAACATTTATATTTTAAGAGTTGTTTTTCTATCATGGATGAAATTTTAGTTTCATATAATTTACTCTTATACATGACAAGAATAATATTCTCTTGTTCTTATGAGATTATATATTTGACAGAGCATTTATAGTACAATCGAACTTTAATTCACTTAACTATTCGGACTTTATGGCATGTTACAGATTAATCTTAACCGTTTTCAAATTTTTGCTCTTTTCATTATAGGCATTATTATTATCTTCCTTGGCATTTATGCTATTAATAAGCGCACAAACGAGCTTACCAATCAAAAATATCTCGAAACAACACAAGAGATGCAACATACTCTCCAAACATATATAGATGAAAAAAAAGATGCGATGCTTCTTATTGCACATACTCTTGCACAAAACGATACGCTCCACCAAGCTTTATATGAAAATAATCATGAAGCAATACATATGAATAATCTTATCCATATCATAGAAAAAACATCTATCCAAGATATATGGTTTCATATAGTAAATAAAGATGGAATAAGTTTCTATAGAAGCTGGACAAATAAACGTCTTGATTCCATAAAAGAAGCGCGTCTTGATCTTGCACATATGCTAGAAAATCCACAACCAATCTCTGGCATTAGTGTAGGGATTTATGACATCACCTTTAAGGCGCTTGTACCTATCTACTATAAGGGTGCATTGATAGGAATAGTAGAAGCGATTTCAAAAACAAACTCTCTTATCCCAAAAATGAAAAAACAAAACTTTGACATGGTAGTGGTTGTAGATAAAAAATACACAGAACAGCTCAGCTACCCTTATACAAACCATTTTATAGAAAATTATTATATTGCAACCCCATCTGTAAATCCAAACTATTTAGAGTTAATACAAACCCATTCGTTAGATACGCTTATCCATAACAACACCTATATCTTAGATACAAAAACCAACCTTATAGCTGCGAAAACTATCCTTTATGATGTTGCCAATGAGCCGATGGCGTATGTACTTTTATTTGCTCCTGCAGAATCTATAAGTCTTGTTAATACCTACACGACGCTCTTCCGATCTTACTTTATATTTTTCCTTTTTCTCTCTTTAGTGGGTGGATTTATCATCTCATTTTATGTACGACGTACCAATCTTGTTATGACTATTGTAAACAAAAAGCTCTCACGACAAGTGGAAGAAAAAACACAGCATCTCCAATACTTAGCGCATCACGACACGCTCACCGCTCTTCCTAACCGTTTGCTCTTTATTGATAGGCTCAAGCAAGCAATCTTACATGCCAACAAAAATAATACAAGTTTAAGTGTTTTATTTTTAGACCTAGACCGTTTTAAAGAGATAAATGATAGTTTTGGACATGAGTGGGGGGATAGACTTCTTATCGCTATTAGTAAACGTCTCCAACGTCTCGTACGCCCCGTTGACACTATTGCACGTTTGGGTGGGGATGAGTTTATTATCTTAGTTGAAGAAGTGACCCTCGCAGAAACAACACACCTTTTACAAAAAATCTTTTCTGCTATGGAAAAACCTATTTTTATAGAAAAAACCCCAACATACACTACTTTTAGCGTAGGGATCAGTCGCTATCCTCACGATGGAATCACACCTGAGATTCTTATCCGTAATGCTGATACGGCAATGTATAGAGCGAAAGAAACAGGGAAAAATAAATATCAGTTTTATGATGCAATCATGACAGAAAAAACAATGCAACGTTTAACACTAGAGATAAATCTACGCAATGCAATAAAAGAGGACCAGCTCGTAGCTTATTTTCAACCTCAGATAGATGCTGCAACGAAAAAAGTGGTAGGTGCTGAAGCACTCGTACGTTGGATAGATCCAGAAAAAGGGATTATTCCACCATATGATTTTATCCCACTTGCTGAGGAGATAGGGATTATAGGGCTTATAGATGAGTGGATGATGCAAAGATGTTTTAAACTTATAAAAGAGCTTCAAAGTGAGGGACTTTTTCATGGAAAGCTCTCTCTTAACCTCTCTGTACAACAACTTGAACAAGCAAATTTTTTGGAACAACTTGAAAGTTTTTTGAAAAAATATGATTTTAATCCTCACTTTTTAGAGCTAGAAGTGACTGAAAGTCAAATTATGCAAAATCCACAAGCGGCTATTACTACACTAAACAATATTAAAAATCTAGGTATCTCTTTAGCGATAGATGATTTTGGAACAGGATACTCTTCCCTTTCGTACCTCAAACGCTTGCCAATTGATAAACTAAAAATCGATAAAAGCTTTATAAAAGATTTGCGTGATGGTTCAGAAGATGCGGCGATTGTAAAAGCTATCATAGCTCTTGCTGGAAGTCTTAGTTTAAATTTAATCGCTGAGGGAGTAGAAACAGAGGAACAAAAAGAGTTTTTACTCAAAGAGGGTTGCCATAATATCCAAGGATATTATTATGCAAAACCACTTGAACTAGAAGAGTTTAAAACGTTTCTTAAAAACTTTTAATCTATAAACTTTGAACATGCCATAGGTATTCTATGGCATGTGATAGAGATTTAGCTGATTCTTTTTACGATAGCTTCTACACTAAATCCAAATTTATGAAATAATTTATCTGCTGGAGCAGACGCACCAAAGCCTTCCATCCCAATTACTTCATCTGCAAAACGGTACCACTCAAATGAACGAGATGCTTCAATTGCAACTTTCTTCGTATTTGGCAGGATGATAGAATCTATATATGATTTATCTTGCTCTACTAAAAGGTCAAAACAAGGAACTGAAACTACGTTTGCAGCTATCCCTTTTGCCTCTAATGCTTTTTGTACATCAAGCGCTAAGCCCACTTCACTTCCAGAAGCGATAAGTGTCATCGTAGCATTTGCACTTTCACTTAAGAGATATCCACCTTGAGAGATTGCACCCTTCACTGGTTTTGGAATCACTGGAAGATTTTGACGTGAACATACAAAAGCTGATGGAGAAGTTTTCATGCTCAGTGCAGTTTTCCATGCTTCAATATTTTCTGCACCATCAGCTGGTCTCCATACATAAAAGTTTGGGAGTGCTCTAAATTGACTTAAATGCTCAATCGGTTGGTGTGTTGGTCCATCCTCACCCACTCCGATAGAATCGTGTGTCCAGATAAAAAAGTGTTGGATGCCACTAAGAGCTGCGATTCTTGCACTTGGTT
>JAVETY010000053.1:4682-12098 GCA_034005815.1 Sulfurimonadaceae bacterium
AAATACAAAGAAAGTCGCACTAAATGGTAAAAGTGTTCCATAAAGTCCTATCGCATTTGCGATAGAAGCCATGGCATGTTCACGGATACCAAAATAGATATTGCGCCCTTTTGGAAAAACTCCCATATCTGTTAAATCTGTTTTATTCGATGGACTTAAATCCGCTGAACCACCAAGGAAACTTGGAACTGCTCTCGCGATTGCATTTAAAATCTTGCCATTTGTATTTCTTGTCGCATCTGCTTTATCAAAAGCTGGCCACTGAATTTTTGTAAAGTCTGGATTTTCTAACGCTTTGAGCGCTTCGTTTTGTTCCATAAGTGGTAGCGTTTTGAGGCTATGTATCCACTGACGTTCTAACATATCACCTTTTTCTATCGCACATCTAAAGCGGGCCATTACATCTACATCTACATGGAATGTTTTACTTGGATCAAATCCACACGCTTCTTTCGCAGTTTTGATTATCTCATCTCCAAGTGGTGCTCCGTGAGAGTTATGTGAACCTTCGAGTTTGCCTGCACCTTTTGCGATAGTTGTATTTGCAATGATAAGTGTTGGTTTTGAAGTGATTTTTGCAGCCGTAATAGCGCTATCAATCTCATCAAAATTATGTCCATCACACTCTAAAACATCCCAATTTTGTGCTTCAAATCTTTTTTTGATATTTTCAGAGATACTAAGAGATGTTGCACCCTCAATAGTGATACGGTTAGAGTCATAGATAACTATAAGGTTATCAAGATTATTATGCCCAGCTATGGATGCTGCTTCGTAGCTAATCCCCTCTTCTAAATCTCCATCACCACAAAGACAATAAACATGGTGGTCAATCACTGCAGCAGTGTCAGAATTAACCTGTGCGCCCATAAACTTAGAAGCCATAGCAAAACCTACAGCATTAGCGATTCCTTGTCCTAGAGGTCCTGTAGTTATCTCTATCCCTGCAGTATGACCATACTCTGGATGTCCTGGTGTTTTAGAATCAAGTTGTCTAAAGTTTTTAAGGTCTTCTATCTCAAGGCCATATCCCCAAAGATAGTAGAGTGAATAGATAAGTCCTGTTGCGTGTCCACCTGAAAAAACAAGACGGTCGCGGTTCAGCCATTTTGGATTTTTTGGATTATGCTCTAGATGTTCACTTAAAACCACTGCAATATCTGCAAGCCCCATCGGTGCACCTGGGTGTCCTGAATTTGCCGCTTGAACCATATCTGCTGCTAAAAACCTAATTGTGTTTGCCATTTTTTGACGCATTTGATTACTCATATCTTGCCTTTGCTTAAGTGTTGTGTCTCTGTATATAGTGGAGTAAAAGGGTATTTAGCTTCTCTTTTAAATCTGCATCAAACCCCTGCATCTCATCTTCTAGAAGCGTAGCTAAACTATCAGCTTCTTCCATTGCTCGCTCTAATCCCAAAATGGTTACAAAACTATTTTTCACCTCATCATTATTTGTTAATTTACCTGCCTCATCCGAACTTTGTGTTACATCTAAAATATCATCTTGAATCTGGAACAAGAGACCAAGCCTCATACCAAAATCATAAAGCTTCTCTGCCAAAGCATCTTTGCCTACGATTATTGCACCCATTTTCAGTGATGCAGCTATAAGTTTCCCCGTTTTATTACTATGGAGCATCTTTACAGCATCGATATCAAGCTTTTGATTCTCAAAATAACAATCTATCGCTTGACCCAAAACCATGCCATTTAATCCACCATTGGTAGCTAGCTCCCGTACTAGGGCTATTTTTGTACTATCACTTAAAGGTGCTTGACTTAATACTTCAAACGCATAGGTATTTAAAGCATCTCCCACTAAAATCGCCGTTACTTCATCGTATAAAATATGAAGCGTAGGAGTACCACGGCGTAATGGTGAATTATCCATAGCGGGCAAATCATCGTGAATAAGTGAATATGTGTGGAGGAGCTCCACAGCATATGCCGCATGGTTAGCAGCTTCTAGCAGAAGAGGATTATACGCCTCTACAACGCCTAGTAAAAGTGCAGGACGAAATCTCTTCCCACCCGCTTTTAACATCGCATGAAGCGCTTGTTCATAGTAAGGGTGAAAGCTTTTAGAGACTGGTAAAGAGGTTAATAAAAAATTCTCAAAGTTTTGCATGTGAAATCTTAACTAATTAATTTGTACAAAAAACTGAAAACCAGTTCTTTGTAGAAGTAAATTGACACCATCTTTAGGAGTACTGAGTGCTTTTTGTAGCTCTTGTTGTGATGAAACTTTTGTACCATTGGCACCTAAGAGCAAATCACCAAGTAACAAACCGTACGGTTTTGCTTTTTCTTCTACCCGTATAACATGTAAAGATTTATCGAGATATATCCCACGTGATTCTAAAAATGTATCACTCAGAGCTCCACCACCATAGCGTTTTTTTACAATCGTAGAAAGGTCAAGATTTTCTGCCCCCCTTTTTACTCTTAGTTTATGCGAAGAGCCAATTTTTGCAAAAAGAATATTTTGATTGATTTTATGACATGCCATCTTTTTGCCATCAAACAGTAGGATAACATCACCTATCTCAAAAGGGCTAGAAGTGGAAAATGGGTCTTTGGCAACCACGACGCACTCCTTATTTTTCACTTCTAGTTGTACACCTGCATCACCATAATCAAGCTCTTTTGTATTTAAAAATCTTGCTATATACTCTTTTTCTATCACACCACGTGGCGTGACTATACCCTCAATAAAACAGCAACTATTTAAAAGTAAGCCAGGGGCAAATGCTGCTTGATTCAGAGTAGCTAGTTTGTTGAGTCCAAACTGTGGCTCTCTTATTTTTATCTCTAATGCCATTTTCTCATTCACTACCGCTTCGCCTAGGGAGAGGTATTTATTGAGTTTAAAAAAATATTTTGATTTTGCTTCTACAAGATAAAGGGATAGAAAAGGATCATGTTTTATCGCATTTGCGATAGGTTTTTTAGAATAAACAAGTGTTTGTGTTGCACTGATTGGAATATAAAGAGTATCTCCCACAACCACATGCGTTATTTTCATTTTTTCCACACACGATGCAAATCCCCCTGCACACCCAAAAGAGTGTACAAAAAGAAGCATCATAAGTGTGAGAAGGCGTAACACTTACTTTGTCCCAAAAGGGTTTAGTCCACCCATTTGTGAGAGCATTCCCATGGCACTATTTTGTTTATTTTGTTCTACCATTTTAAACGCATCATTGATGGCACCTATAAGTAAAATTTGGAGAGAGTCTTTATCTTCAAGCAGTGAATCCTCAAGATTTATATCGATAACTTCCCCCTTACCGTTTATAATCACTTCTACCGCACCTCCACCACTTTTGACAGTGTAGGTTTTTGACTCTAACTCTGCTTGAAGTTTTGCAGCATTTTCTTGCATCCCTTCAAGCATTTTACTCATATCACCAATATTGCCAAACATTTTAGATCTCGTCTATAATATGGTCTATATTGTTATCATCATTGACTAGAACTACACGTGGTTTATAGTCTGCTAGCTCTTTTTCATCATATGTTGCATAGGCTACGATAATAATTTTATCACCCTTGTGCACTTTTCTAGCAGCTGCGCCATTGAGGCAGATATCTCTTTTACCACGCTCACCTAAGATAATATACGTCGAGAATCTCTCACCGTTATTTATATTGAGAACTTCCACTTTTTGTCCTACACGCATCTTTGAAACTTCTAAGAGTTCTTCATCAATTGTGATAGAACCCACATAGTTCAGATTTGCATCTGTGACAGTTGCGCGGTGGATTTTGCTATATAACATTTCGATTTGCATCTATTTTCCCATCTGCTTTCTCATATCAGCCGGAGTGATTGGTGTATCCCAAAGCTCTTTATCAATTACATATTCAGCAACAACATTGCCACCGATAATGTGTTCAGCCACAATGCGGTCAATTTTCTCTTTTGTTAAACCTGCATACATTGTATGACCTGGTTCTACGAGCATAACAGGTCCTGCATTACAGCGATTCATACAAGAGGTACGAATAGGTTGTACCGTACCCATTACACCCTCCATCATCAATTTTTGTGCTAAGTATTGAAATAGGTCTTGCGTCTGTGCTGTTACACACGATGGTTTTGGCATACCTGGAGGGGCTGATTGTTCACATTTAAATATATAAAATGCTGGTTGAGGAATTCCCATAATATTTAATCCTTAATTTTTTGCGCAATTATAGCAAAATTTCAATTTGCAATTGTTAGCTCTCTTAATAAGTTTTATTCTTTAAGATAGACAATATGTTTTACTTCTTTTTCTAATTCGCTATAATTTGCAAAATTTCTTTACAATAATAGGATTCTCTTGAAAAAAATACTCTCTTTACTCGTTCTTGTTTCTGCACTTTATGGGGAAGCAAAGGTTTATTTAGGAACTGGCGTAGGTATTTCACATGAAAAGTTTGATGATGCAGACTACAAAGCCAAAACATACAACCATGCCAAACTAAAAATCGGTTATGGTGATATAGATGCATATGCGGTGGAATTTTCTTTTGATGTAACACAAAAAGAGAATGCCAATAATATTTATAATGCAAATGATAGCTATGGACTCAACATAGAGCTTCTCAAGGCTTTTAATCTCAAGAGTTTTGCAAACCCTTATATGAAAGCGGGGTTTGGTTTTGGATATTATAAAACAAATGATGCACAGGCACATAGTATGCATTATGGGAATTTTATCTTAGGAGCGGGGGTTTTTATACCATTTTCAGAGCATTATGATTTACAACTTGGCTATGAATACAAAACTATATCTTATGAAAAAGCGCAAGGTACAACAAAAAATATCAACGCCACTGCCAATATCGGTTACGTAGGGATAAATGTTCGGTTTTAGGCTTCTATGCCTAAAATCTCCCGTACCACGGCTCTGTCATCAAAAGGGAATTTTTCATCATAAATAATCTGATACGTCTCATCCCCTTTTCCTAAAATCACAACTACTTCATCTTTTTGTTGCTCTTTGAGTGCCATTGCAATCGCTTTTTTTCTATTTATCTCTACAACTACCTTCTCTCTATCATCTATCCCGCTGAGGATATCGTCCACGATACTATCTGGGTCTTCATGGCGTGGGTTATCACTCGTGATAAATACTTTTTTAGCAAGCGATACAGCGACTCTTCCCATAAGTGGACGCTTCGTTCTATCTCTATCACCACCTGCTCCAAAAACAACTATCAGTTCTTTTTCTTTGAGAGCATTAAGAACTTGTTGCATCCCATCAGGTGTGTGAGCAAAATCTACAATCACATTTGGATTTTCACTCACCTGTTCCATTCGCCCACTTACACCTGCAAAGTTATCTACCACATCGGCAATCTCTGTAAGTGTCCTTTTTGTGAGGATATGTGTTGCTGCAATTGCTGCTAAGAGGTTGTAGAGGTTGAAAAAACCGTGCAAAGAGGATGTAAAAGGAGTAATCTCACCAAAGTGTTGAATAAGTCCACTTGAAGCCTCATTAAGCGAATATGCCATAAGTTTATAGGTTGCTGGATTTTCTATCCCATAAGTAAAAGTATTTTTAATAGTAAAAGAGGCTTTTGACTCATCTTTATTGATAAGTTTCACACTCTCATCTTGAAAAAAACTATTTTTTACTGCAGTATATTCCTCGATAGTTTTATGAAAATCAAGGTGGTCTTGTGTGATGTTTGTAAGAATTTTTAGAGCAAAATCTAGCCCCTCTATCCGCTCTTGTACTATGGCATGTGAGCTTACTTCCATAACAAAGTACTCGCACCCCTCACTTACAGCTTGATAGATATGTTTATATGTGTTTAAAACACTTGGAGTTGTAAGAGATTTCTCCTCCACAACGGTGTCATTCATAAAAAATCCACGTGTTCCTTGCATGGCAGTTTTATAACCTAAATCAAGTAAAAAAGAGTAAATCGCACTTGCAACTGTAGTCTTCCCATTTGTTCCGGTAATACCAATAATTTTAATATCTTTTACACCAAAGAGTTCTGCTATATCTTTGATATTTATAATAGAATGCGCGTTTTTTTCTTTGGCATGCTCGAGATATTTTTTATTTTGTGAAGTAAGAACAAAGGCAGTATTTTCATCACACTCCAAAGAGTTTTCTGTGACAAATTCATAGGGTTGTGATGGGAGTTTAATTTTCAAGTTTTTTTACCTTTGTAAACTTTTTAAGCACTTTTTGAAGCTCCATATCAGTTGGATAAGCAGTCAAAGCATTTTCTAAATAAGAAAGTGCCATTTCACTAAAATCATTCTCTATAAGTCTATTTAAAAAATCAACAAAATCTTGTTTTTTAGTGATTATAACACGCGTTGAAAACATTATATTCTCAAACGTTTCTTTAAAGTTATTTGTACTCTCTACAACTGCTTTAAAATCATCGTACAAGATTCCATCTTCAAGCTCAAGTCTCTCACGAAGTGGCTCAGAAAAAACTTCACTTAGTTTTTCTATCGTACCATCCATATTTTTGAGTATCTCACTCATGATAGCATCTGCTTCCTCTTTGTTTTCCTCTTTTAATATCTCATAGTAGTCAAACAAAGCTTCCGCTCCACCCTCTCCACTCATCGCCATTTCAGAGAGTATTACACCATTGTACGCTTCTTTTGAGTTTGGATAGTTTTGTAAAACAGTAGCGAATTTTTCTAACGCTTTTTTATAGTCAGATTTTGAAAAGCTTTCTTTTGCTTGTGACAATATTTTAAATTTACTTATCGCGCTCATATTTCTCTTCACTTATAAATTTTCTATATCGTGTTCCATCCCAATTGGCACATTTATCACCATTAACTCAGGATGGATATCCATTCGTAATTGTCTCTCCACTCCATACTTTAGAGTAGTCCCACTACTTGAACATCCTATACATGCACCTTTGAGTTGGACATATACTTTTCCATTTTTTACTGTAAGAAAATCGATATCCCCACCATCAAGTGCCAACGATGGACGCACTTTATTTATAACATCTTTAACAGGAGAGAGAAGCTCTTCATCAGAAAACGGAATCATCAAAAATCCTTTAATTTATATAATTTTAAAATATGATAAAAACGCTTAACATGCCATAAAAATTAAAACTTGAACCAATTTTTAATCTTCTAATGATAATACCTGATGCAAATAGCTAGGTTTTCTCATCCCAACTAAAATAAAATCAATGTCTTTATTTTCAAGCAAAAATCCAAGCGCACACTTTTCTAGAGAATCAAAACAATCTTCAAATTCAGACTTAAGCTCAGTTCTAGTTCGCTTTGAACACTCATGTGCCACCATCTGTTTATACTCTTGTAAAAACATATCAATAAGATTTAAAAGTGCTTCTTGCATCTCTTTATCTATTTTTTGAAGTATGCTTTTTATATGGGGAAGTATTTGTGTGATTAAAGATCGG
>JAVETY010000190.1:0-2955 GCA_034005815.1 Sulfurimonadaceae bacterium
ACCATCGCACTTGGGATTGTATCTGCTAGAAGTTTTTCATAATCAAGGATAAGGCACAGACTTCCATCTTCAAGGCGCGTATCGTTCATCACAACGTTGTCATCACTTACGCGGTAACTATGTGGTGCGTGTATTTGGTTCCAATTTTTTTTGATAACTCTGTATGCTGACATGATACGAAGTCCAATGATAATTCCATTAAAGTCACAGATAAGGATGTTTGATTTTTTGGTTTCTTCGCGTGAGAATGTTACACCCAGCCATGCAGGAAGATTGAGGATTGGTATTTGCATCCCGCGAAGGATTATTGTTCCTTCTAAGAGTCTATGTGAAGATGGAATTTCTGTGAGATGGTGGTTTTTTGATTCAACTACCTCTCTTGTTTTAAAAACATTTATTGCATAATATGCCGAATCTGCTCCATTGCTGATACGAAAAACCAACAGTTGAAGTTCATTATTTTTCGCTAAGTTTGTAGCTGCATCTACTTTATCTAAAACAGACATGAGCACCCTTTTTTCTGACTTATAAAATTGCTCAATAATATCTAAAATAATATGAAAGTATGCTTGAAACTTAATAATGAAATGGTAAAATAACGCCTATTTATAAGGTTGTACTATGAGAATCATTATTTTATTTTTATTTAGTTGTTCGCTTCTTTTTTCTAAAATATACTATGCAAAACAAGAGCCATATGAAGTAAGAGAAATCGCAGCAAATATCTCAGGTCTTGTAATTTTTTCAGATGAAACAAAGCTAGGAGAACAACTTCAAGATGCCCCTTATGCTCTTTTAGATGATGAGCTAGATAAAAAAGAGCTTCTTAGTGTAGAAAAAAAGATTATTTTATTAGAAAAAAGTATAAAAAACAATGAAGAAATTCTAGAAAACTTAGCCAAATCTCTTACAAAAAAACAAAAAAATTATAAACGTATCGAAAAACTTACAATCAAATCCACACTAGAAAAAGATAGAGAGTTTCATGATCTCGTAGCCAGCCAAAACCAATATCTCTCCACAGAAAAAGAGCTTCAAAGTTTAGAGATACAAATAACAGATTTAAAACTCCGTAGTGAAGTCTTAGAACGTAGTATAAAAGATAAATCCTTTAGCGCAAAAGGTTTTGTACTTTATAGCCTTGAAGTAAAAAAAGGGGAGGTTGTCCCAGTTGCTTCTAAGATTGCAAAGATAGCTGATATCTCTCGAGGTAAACTCGTTATTTACCTTGATGCAGAAGATGTAGATTGTGCAGAAAAAAAAACTATTTACCTTGATGGGGTAAAAAGTAGTTATAAACTTTTACACATCATCCCAATCGCTGATGGAGTGAATATCTCTAAATATATGGCGCAGATTATTACTGATGCTCCAAAGGTATTTTCTAAACTTATAAAAGTGGAATTACGAGATGAATAAACAACATGTCATAAACTCTTCGCGTCATAGAGCAATTATAGAGGGAAGAGGTGAAGGGATTATCACTTCACCAGCAGAGATACAAAACTCAGAAGTGGTAATACTTTGGGGACATAACTTTGATACAGATGCTATACACATGCCATGGATGGAAAATAAAACCCTCATTGTGATTGACCCAGTACAAACAGAACTTGCAAAAAAAGCAAATTTGCATATCCAGATACGGCCACAAACAGATATCTATCTTGCACTCCTTTTGAGTCGTTTTTTATATATCAATGGAGGATATGATAAAGAATTTTTAGAAAAGTATGCAAGTGAGTTTGAAGATTTTTATGAACTTACACAAACGATTCGTATCAAATCGACACTTGACTTGATGGATATATCGCTTGGCATGCTTGGAAACGTACTCGAACTCATCGCAGATAAAAAAGTGATGATAGTTTCTGGCATGGGCATACAAAAATATACAAATGCAGAAGAGACATTGCGTGCGATTGATGGTTTTGCTGTGATGCTTGGGCTATTTGGCAAAGAGGGATGTGGTGCGATATATAGTGATGAAGAAATAACTAAAAACATCTCCACTTTTTGTACAAAATCTGCTAAAGTTTCAAAAGCAGAGAGTCAATTTGATGGTTTCAATACCGATAACAAAGAGTTCGTTTTTTTAGATGAGATAGAAATTAAATATATTTAAAATAGAGGTCAAGATTATGAGTAATACAAAAGAGTTAGATAAAGAGTTCGTACTTCCTACCTATGCACGCGCAGATGTAGAATTTGTAAGTGGTGACAATGCACGCCTTGTAGATGTAGATGGTAAAGCATATATTGATTTTGCTTCTGGAATAGCTGTATGTAGCGTTGGACATGCCAACAAAAGAGTCAATAAGGCTATCACAAACCAAATAGCAAAACTCACACATACATCCAATCTCTACTACACAGCGCCACAAGCAAAAGCAGCGCAAAAGATAGTAGAACTCAGTGGCTACGATATGAAATGCTTTTTTGGAAACAGTGGAGCAGAAGCAAATGAAGGCGCTATTAAAATAGCACGTCGTTATGGTGAAAAAGATGGCTCACTCAAACGTTATAAAGTGATAACGCTTCTGCACTCTTTTCACGGAAGAACTATCACAACAGTAAAAGCAACTGGACAAGAAGCAATGCACAACTATTTCGGACCCTATCCTGATGGATTTGTCTATGCAAGCTCGATTGATGAGATTGAATCCCTTTTAGATGAACATACATGTGCTGTTCTTATCGAACTAGTACAAGGCGAGGGCGGAGTACAACCACTTGAAAAAAAAGCTGTTCAAAAACTAGAAAAACTTTTAAAAGCTAAAGATATTTTACTGATGATTGATGAGGTACAAACTGGGATTTACCGTACTGGTAAATTTCTAGCTTCAAACCTTTTTGAGATAGAACCTGATGTAATTACGCTTGCAAAAGGTCTTGGTGGTGGCGTTCCTATCGGTGTTGTTATGACATCTAAAAAAGATGTATTTAGCGCAGGTG
>JAVETY010000054.1:0-11944 GCA_034005815.1 Sulfurimonadaceae bacterium
GATCTCCACATGCCATAGACGACAGATGGTATAGCAGCGAGAAGTTCTACACTTACTCCGAAGAATCCTTTGAGGTTATCATGAACGATTTCACTCAGAAAGATGGCGACCCCGATGGCGATAGGGATAGCCAAAAGCATCGCTAAAAAGGTGGAAACAACCGAGCCGAATATGGCTGAGTAAGCGCCAAATTTATCAAGATTTGGTGCCCATTCTTCTTTGGTAATAAAATCAAATCCGAATGTTTGCATCGCTTCGGTAGAGTGATTAAAGAGAACCACAAAGATCCATGCAACGATGAATAAGATCAGCAGTGCACTAATACGGGTTATGTTTAAGAAGATTTTATCAATCATGCCAAGCCTCACTTTAAAATAATAAGGCGATTTTAATCTAGGATTATTACAAGATTGTTACTGAAGAAGAGGGCTGTGATATCAAATTTGTGAGAGAAAAGCTAAATGCAGATCCGTGTTTTAGAGTGCTTTGGATATGGAGTTCACTGTCATGTAGTTTTAGAATATATCTGACGATGGAGAGACCTAGTCCCATGGAATTGTCCCAGTGATTTTTTTGGACACGATAAAATTTAGAGGTAATTTTATCCAGCTCTGCAGGAGAAATCCCAATCCCTTTATCGCTAATGCTCACACGCTCATTGGTTAGGGTAACTATCACCTCTTCCTCAGAATATTTGAGAGCATTATCGATAAGATTAGTGAGGACTAGTTCCATCATTGTTTTATCGGCAAACACTATTTTAGATACGCCGTTGTAGGTAATGTTACGAGTTGGATATTTGGCTTGGAGAATCGAGATGGATTCTTGGCATGTGTCACTCATATCAAACGTAGTGGGTTTTATGGAAAGATCGTTATTTTCCAGTTTGACAGAGAGAGCGAGACGATCGAGCATCAAGGTAATACGATGAGTATTGGAGAGAATTTTATCGAGAAATTTTTTTCGTATTTCTGGATTAAGGTTTGAATCATCATAGAGGGTTTCAGCATATCCCATAATCGCAGCAATCGGGTTTTTAAACTCATGGCTGATTGCCGAGAGGATATCGTTTTGCTGCTTATTGATAAGACGGAGTTTAGCGGTATGTTTTTGTTTTTGTTTGTCGCGTTTATGAAGTTTTTTTACTAAATTTTTGAGCAATGTTGAGATTTGTAGAAATTCATGAAAATATTTAGGTTTGAGAATAGCCCGATAATTTTTGATAGAAACTTCATCCAAATAGTGGGTGATTTGAAGAATATCATAGCGTGCTTTTTTAGAGATGTTATAAGTAATAATAAATGCAATTATCACCAAAATAACAAAAGCAATAAATAGTTTGAACCATAGAGAATAAAAATGCTCCATTACGCTTTTCAAACTCATAGAAAGACGAAAATAGAATATACCTTTTGTCGTTGATATTTTTTTGACAACATAAATAAAATCGGTTTTGAGCGTTTTGGAATAGCGGATAGTGACGCCATAAGGCTGAGTCATTGCTTGCATGATTTCGGTACGATTAGAATGGGTTTCCATGTCATTTTTATTCGTTTCACTTTCTGCGATTACTATTCCGTCTTCAGCAATAACTGTTACTCGTAAGTGCGCTGTAACGGCAATGGAGCGGGCTAGAGAATCTAGATTATTAGAAGCGTTTATTTGAGGTTCAAGGAGCTCTATATTTTGAATAAGACGATTTTCTCTCTCTTGGATTATTATAGATTTAAGAGTGAAAAAACTGATAATCGATGCTACAAAAAGGAGAGTAAGAAAAAATCCTAAAACATTAAGGAAAAAAAACTGATGGATTCTTAACACAGTGTGTAACCTATTCCACGTACCGTTTTAATATATTCTTTGGACTTATCGGAATCGATTTTCCCCTTGAGACGATTAATCGCGACATTAACCGTACGATCTTGATATATTTCATCATGTCCCCATACATGTTCAAGAAGATAATCACGATCTAACACAATGTTCTCATTGGCAATAAAGGTACGCAGAAGATCAAATTCAAGCTTGGTCAGCTCAATTGGATTATTTGCAATCAAAACAGTTCGTGCTGCGAGATTGAGGGTGATATCTCTGTAGATGATGTTTCCTTCTAAGGAGAGCTTTTTAGTACGGCGTAAGAGTGCTTTGACTCGTAAAATTAACTCTTTCATACTAAAAGGTTTGGTGATGTAATCATCACCGCCACGTTCGAATCCCTCTTCGATTTCTTCATCTTTGTGTTTGGCACTCACAAAAATAACGGGTGTTTGCATCCCCTTTTTTTGTAGAGATTCGATAAATTTGCTCCCTTCAACTCCAGGAAGGTTACGATCCATCAAAATCAAATCAACATGCTCCTCTTCGAGAACATCTGTTACATGTTTAGTGTTGAGAAATCCCATGGTCTCATATCCTTCGCGCCCGAGATGGTACTCCATGAGCTCTAGGATGTCTTGCTCATCTTCGACAATCAGTATCAATGTCTTCACGCTTAATTCCTTAATTGTACAACTTTAATTCGCCGCCTTTTTGTGCATAGAGCATAAGCGAAGCGATATTGACTGAGCGATCAGCAATTCGCTCCAATTTACGCAATGTTCCTAAAACTTTAACATATTCAACAGCAAGTTCGTTTGCTTCAATGATAAGAGTGAGGAGTTCTTTTTCCATAAGAGAAAAAAGATCATCATTTTTGGACTCTTCAACCATTACTTTACGATAGACATCTTCCGCATCACAATCATGGATATCTTTCAAACATTCTGCGAGGTATTGTAACGCACTAATAGTTGTTTTGTGGAGTTGAATAATAGCATTACTGAGAATATTCATATCACACTCTCCTTTAGAATGCTCATGAAGGCGTTTACTATATTTTTTAATTCCATCACCAATGCGGTCCATCTCATTCGTCATTTTTAGATAGGCAACAAGCAAACGTAACTCGTCAGCTTCAGGACCAAAAAGGGCGAAGGTTTTAATAATTTCATTATCAATTTTGTTTGCATCCACTTGAATATTTTTTATATAAGTGCGTGAACTTTCATACAGCATTGCGTTATTTGTTTCAAATGCTTTAAGCGTTTCTTCGCTTGATTGGATGATTTGTGAGAGCATTACGGAAATCATACCCCGAATTTCATTAAGTTTGTTTTCATAGCGTGGGAGCATTAGTGTGCCTTTGAGTAAATTATTGTGTGCGATTATAACAATGCTTTATAACCGTAAGATTACAAACATAGATGCTTTTTGTAACCATTCCGTTATGTGCAATTTCTATAATAACGCCATCAAAATTTCAAAAGGATTCCACAATGTTCATAAATTTTATTAAAGGTTTAGTTATCACTAGTCTTGTGACAACTTCTATAATCGCGGCAGATAAAATCAACGGTGCGGGTGCTACATTCCCAGCTCCTGTATATTATGATTGGGCGTATAACTACAAAAAAGTGACACATACTCGTGTCAACTATCAAGCAATCGGCTCAGGTGGTGGGATAAAACAAATCAGTGAACGTATCGTAGATTTTGGTGCAACTGATGCTCCAATGACTCCCAAAGAGCTTGCGGCAGCAAAATTGATGCAATTTCCGGCGGTTATCGGTTCTATTGTTGTAGCGTACAATATCCCAGGTGTTGCGGATGAAAAACTCAAACTCAAAAATAGTGTAGTAGCAGATATCTTTGCCGGCAAAATCACAATGTGGAATGATCCTGCTATCGCTGTTCAAAATATAGAAATCAAACTTCCGGCTGAAAAAATTATTGTAATCCACCGTTCAGACGGGTCAGGAACAACGTATGTTTTCACCGATTTTTTGAGTCATTCGTCTAAAAACTGGGAAAGCAAATTTGGTATTGGAAAAGCTATTGGTTGGGCAACTGGTATCGGCGGAAAAGGAAATGAAGGTGTAACGAATCTTATTCAGCAGATACCATACGCAATAGGGTACATTGAAAATGCATATAAAGAGAAAAATAATCTCTCTGCAGCAACGCTCCAGAGCGCAAGCGGTCAATGGGTAATCGCTAACAAAGCAAACTTTATGTCAGCTGTCAAGCAGGCATCATGGAAGAAATCTGAGGATTTTTACGGTTCATTAGTATCTCAAAAAGGTGATACTACATATCCGATTGTAGCAGCAACATATATCCTTTTACCAAAAGAAAAAGCTGAAACGAATGCTCAAGTTATTAAATTTTTTGAGTATGCATTTAAAAATGGTGATATTGCAGCAGAAAAGCTCGGTTATATACCACTTCCGGTTGAAACAATAAATCATGTTCGTGAATACTGGGCAGAAATAAAATAAACTTTCCTTTCATCCCTTTGGGATGATATCTGTAAGTATATTTTTATATTGAACATATATATTTTCAGATCTACATTTTTCTCCCTTTTTTAAGTTTTCTCATTAGAATCATTCTGCTATGTAACATTGGCGTAATCTATTCTTTCTACAATAACATCATTAAAAAACAGGAGTTAATCTTATGAAAAAAGTTGCATTATCTACCATTGTTGCGGTAATTATTAGCGGTGTTGCATCAGCTGATGCATTGACTCTTTACAATGATGCTAAAACAGGACAAGTGTTTACAACGCCTGGTGAAGGGCGTGTTGAAATGGGTGAGTTTATTAGTGTAAAAGAAGTTGACATGCAACTTCCTAATCTAAAATCAAAGGCAAAAATCCTTGAATTTAGCGGTACGCACTATTTTGGATTAAGTAGCAATAACTATGGTGGTAAAAATTGGAATGGCGGTGATGCGTCAAGTGGTTTTGAACTCCGTCGTAACTATTTACAAGCCAAAGCATATTTCAATGACAAAGATTATTTCCGCGTAACGATGGATGCAACAAAAGAGTTGGAATCAACAACATCATATGCAAATATATATGTGAAATATGCATATCTTTATTTAGATACAGTGCTTCCCTACACGGGTGTTGAGATTGGTATTGCACACCGGCCGTGGATTGACTATGAGGAGCATAATGCGTGGAATTATCGTTCCATCAACAAAGTTGCTTTGGAAGACAAATTTTCAACAGCCGCTACGGGAGGATTGACAACAACTACAGCCGTGGGACCAGATGTTCTTAATTCGGCAGATTTAGGAATTAACTTCAAAACAAAAACACCATATATCTCGAGTGAACTTGGTCTTTTTAACGGGGAAGGGTACCATGCGGATAAAGCAGCAAATAACCAGCAAAACAGTAGTGGTCTTTCGTTTGAATGGCGTTTGACGGGTCACTTGCTTGGAAATGGTGAGCAAGTAGGTAAATACAAGCTGGATAAAGATACCTATGCGAATATTTCGTTTGCAGGGCTACATAGTAAAAATCACAAAGATAATGTCATTACCGTGAATGATGTAGCTGAATATGATCGTAATGCATATTGGTTCCACTTCGTGTATAACCAACCAGAATTTTTGCTCGCAGCACAATATGGTTTGAGCAAAGATAAGGTACAAGATAAGAGTACGGAAACTAAATTGAATATATGGTCAATCAATGGTGAAATACGCCCAGCAAAAGATTGGACAGTGCTTGCACGTTATGATAGTCTGAAAACTGAATATTCAAATAATATAACTAAAAACGACACAAACGTAGGAGATGCAACCCAATTCATCTACGGTACAGCATATCGTTATAATAAAAATATTAAATTTATTGCATCAGGTAAAACAGTTAATTCTAAAGATGACACTATTGCCAGAGTTAATGGTGTAAATCAATCTTATAAAGTTGGTAATCAGCTTGACAAACAAAGCTGGATGCTTACTACGGAAGTTACGTGGTAAGAGTCCCGATAGAACTAAAAATTGCTGTAGTGCTCCATTGAAGTGTTATTGTAACACTCTCAAGTTCATTTTTTTAATAGTTCTATGAATGACTCCAAAAAATATTGTATTTTTGGAAGTATCTATTATTAGAATTTTTTATAATACAAATAATAATATATTGTTATATAATCACATTTAACTGATGGTTTTGTTGTTATCTTAAGAAAAAAGTATGAATAATAAGATACAATTATGTTCAAATAAACTTTCATTGCATATCTATATTTAATAAGTTTTATGAAAGAAATAAGGGAGAAGTTTTGAAAAAAATTATACAGGTGACGGCTTTATTTTTGTTGGTATCGACTGCAGCATATGCAGGTGTGTCAGAAATGAATGAAAAAGCTTTTAATTCAGTGAAAATTGGCGCTGATAATAATGATGCAAATAGTTTATTTGCTTTAGGTGGTATGTATTACCAAGGAATAGGTACTAAAAAAGACAAAGCTAAAGCTGCAATTATGTATAGAAAAGCAGCTGATCAAGGTCACTTAAAAGCTATTTTCAACCTCGCAGTACTATATCAAGAAGGTGATGGCGTAGAAAAAGATATAAATAAATCTATATCACTATTTCAAGAGGCAGTAGAAGATGGAGATAATAAATCAGTGATGCATCTTGCAGAGATTTATTATAAAGGCACTGATATAAAACAAGATTATAAAAAAGCATTTGAATTATATAAAGTTGCAGCTGATGCAGGTTTTCCATTTGCACAACATCAAGTTGGTATTATGTATAAAACAGGTAAAGGTGTAGGAAGAGATATGGAACAAGCAAAATCTTACCTTAGTAAATCTGCAATGCAAAGTTGTTCAGATGCTCAATATTCACTTGGTAAAATGTATCTAGATGGTGATGGATTAGTTAAAAATGAAAAAGAAGCAGAAACTTTAATAAAAGAAGCTTACCTCAATGGAAATCAAGAAGCCAAAGCTATTATGGATAAAAACGGCTGGGAAGCACTGCCAAGTACTGAAACATTACCACAAGAATAGCATGAAAACATATTTACCTTTTTTTGGTATATTTGTAAATATTATAACTTTAAAGATGGAAGGAAAATTATGAAAAAAAGCTTGCTGCTGGTTTTATCCTCTGCATGTATCTTATCTGCATCACAAAGTGCCGTTGAGATATTCAAAAAATGTGGAACCTGCCACGGTGATAAAGGGCAAAAGCATTCACTAAACATCACTCAACCTATTGCTGGTATGAATAAAAATGATCTTATAGAGATACTTTATGACTACAAAAATAAAACTAGAAATAAGTATGGCCTTGGAACTATGATGCAAGGTCAAGCAAAAAATTTATCTGATGATGATATTAAGGCTCTTGCGAACCTGATATCAGAGTTTCCTCAACCACAAACAGATGAAGCGGAATCAAAAACAGATGAACCGAAATCAAATATAGAATCTAATCTATTGTCTGGTAAAGAGATCTTTACAAAATGTGCAATTTGCCATGGAGACAATGGTGAGAAAAACTCGCTTGGAGTTAGTAAAGTTATAGCTGGCATGAAGAAAGAAGATATAGTTGATATACTCAAAGAATACCAAGCAAGAACTAGGGATTCCTATGGCTATGGTGCTATGATGGGGGGTCAAGCAACAAAACTATCAGACAAAGAGATGGATCAGGTTGCTAAGTATATATCTACCCTTACTGCCCCAGTAAAAGCTACAGTTGCTAAAAAAAGTTTAACAAAAGAAGAAGCTGAAAAAAATACTTTTATAAAAGAGTGGTTTGATAAAAGTAAAGATCCAAATGCTAATCTTAAAGATGCAAACATTGCATATGAAATATACAAAAAATCTAAAGGAAATTAATGAATAAGATCAATAGAATATCCATCTCATTATGTGTTGCAGCACTTTTAATATCTGGATGCAGCGATAATGCAGAAGAAAAAAAAGGTACCCCTGTTAAAGAACAAGTAACAACAAACGTTGAGCCACAAAATATTTATGGAACTACAACTCAAGCAGAACACATAGTAGAACATATGGAGGATAATATCCAAAACAATGCTCCACACATAGTCGTAGTACTTGAGACTATAGATAGTGGTGGCTATACATATATGAAGGTTGATGAGGCTGGAGATATATATTGGGCAGCCGGTCCCCAAACAGAATTAACTGTTGGCAGTACGGTATCTTATATAGAACAAATGGTGATGCAAGATTTTACAAGCAAATCATTAAACAGAACGTTTGATCTCATCGTTTTTGCTAGCACGATAATACCTGCTAAAGACTCTCTAAGAACTGCTACTGAGGATGCTACAACTCCAACAGCTACTCCTAATGTAACATCAGCTCATAATCAAACTACAATAGATACTCCTCAAATAATCAATATAGTTAAAAATAGAGATGGGTATAGAGTGGAAGATATTTATACAAAAAAAGCAAAACTTAAAGATAAAGTCGTGAAGATTGATGCTCAAGTAGTTAAAGTATCTAAGAATATCATGGGCAAAGACTGGATTCATTTACAAGATGGCTCAGGTTCTGCAGCTACTAGTGATATTATAGCTACATCAGTAAACTCAACTGTAGAAGTTGGAGATATAATTACTACCAGTGGAGTAGTAAAAACAGATGTTGATCTTGGGTATGGATATAATTTTTCTGTACTCATAGAAGAAGCACAATTCACTTCTATCAAATAACATTAGAGCATCTTAGGATGCTCTAAAACTTCTCATCTACTTAGAAGGAAAATCTTTAAATAATTCCGTAATTACTTTGTTAATATAAACACTCTTTTCTTCTTGTGACATGCCAGAAGATAACTCATCTTTAGCTATTCCCTGCCAAACAATCTCTTGAAGTTTTACATCAAAAAGTTCAATTACAAGTTTTCCATCTTCATACTCATAAGTATGCGTAGTTACCCTAACATCTGGCTCATAGATTGTATCTCTCATATAAAGACGGTTATTTATTCCAGGTCTTGTAGGGATATAGAATCTATTAGGTCTAATCCCCATAGTCTCATAGTTTGTCTCTACTTGAGTATTTTTTTGAATATCCAGATGTACTGTAAAGTAAAAATCTGCTTGACTTTTAGCTACCTTTTGATAACCTTTTTTTTCTATATGACGCTCTAGTACCTTACTTAATCGGCTTCTAAGAAAATCTTTATTATCGTCTTTTTTAATATAAACTACTGAAAAAGTCGACAATCTTTTAAAGTCATATTTAGCATCATAATCAACCTGAACTTCAAGAGTAGTACATCCGCTCACAAAAATGGCTATGACTACCAATAAGAAGTGTTTCATATCTAAATCCTTTTTATTTTGTAGGCTTTATATTCATCAATTTATTGCGATTAACAGATGCCCATATAATTATAACAACAATGACACTTATTACATAATATATCCATTCTGGTATTGGCACCGGATCTCCAGCGGCATACGAGTGTAGACCAGATAGATAATAGTTGACACCAAAGTACGTCATGATGATAGAAGAGTAGGCTACAACTGTTACAGCATTAAAAATAAAATTAGATTTTAGCATAGGTACAAAACGCATATGTATAACAAATACATAGACTAGTATACTTACGAGTGCCCAAGTCTCTTTAGGGTCCCAACCCCAGTAGCGTCCCCATGATTCATTAGCCCAAACACCGCCAAGAAAGTTTCCTACCGTAAGAAGTGATAGACCTACTATAAGTGACATTTCACTTATACGCGTGGACTCTAAAATATTTACACTTAACTGTTCTCTTTTCTTTTTATTACTTAACATGATATAAAAGATTAAAGATACAAAACTAAGTAGCGTACTAAGACCTAAAAATCCATAGCTAGCTGTAATGATAGACACATGTATTGTCAGCCAGTAAGATTTAAGTACAGGGACTAGTGTTGTTATCTGAGGGTCTAGCCAACTAAGATGTGCTACAAAAAGAGTCACACCTGCAAAAATAGCAGTTGTAGCCATTGCCAAGTCAGAACTTCTAGCAAAAACAATACCCGCTAGAACCATAGTCCATGAGATGTAAAGCATAGCTTCGAAACCATTACTCCACGGTGCGTGACCAGCAATATACCATCTAAGTCCCAAAGCAATAGTATGTGCGACAAACGCTGCTACTAAGACAATATATACACTATTCATAACTATCTTAATATTTAAATTTGGTTTTGCCAAACGCATAAATATGATGAAAAGCAGTACAAGACCAGCTAATAAATAAACAGGATAAAGTTTCTCGAAAGTATTTAAGTTGTTATAAAACAATTCTGCTTCAATTAAATTACTATCGGGAATGACATTAGCTCCATATTTATTTTGAAAAGATTTTATCTCATCTATAGCTTTGTTCGCAGCATCCCAGTCTCCTGTTTTTAGGCCATGAGATAAACCGATTGAATTATTTTTTAGTAAAGCAAGGACTTCATGTGAAAATTGTGGAGGGAAATCTTTCAAAGCGTATTCTGGATAATACCACTTGTTGTTGAGATCTCCAGACAAAGGAAAAACATTCATAAAACGTCCAGAGTAAACTGCATAAGCAACATTGACTCTCTCATCAACCTTAATCAACTCTTGTTCGTATTTACCTCTTTCAGCAGGGCGTTTACGAAGTGCCTCTTCTGCTAATGGACCTAGAATATATTGACCATACTTGTCAAAAGCATCTTCAAAAGCAAATGTTTTTTGATTTTCACTCATACCAAGGAGTTTTTTTACTTCTGGATGCGTAGTTTTAATCATGTCAATTTTTTTCCAAGCATCTGGATTTGATGCCATTCCAAGTATCACCTGATTATGATTAAGCCCAAACATGCTATCTTTTCCCGCTATTTTATTTAATAAATCTATAGCATAAGTATCTAAGGGTTTAATACGGCCGTCATTACCTTGTACTAACATAGTCGCATAATGGTTTGCATGATCTTTATCTATCTTTTGTATATCATCCATGGGTGCTGCCAAGAGTGGTTGCGTATAAAAAAGTGCTAAGAGCAAAGTAAATGCAGCTACGCTATTTGCTTTATAAACATATTTTTTACGAGCTAACTTTCCAAAATGACTGTTTGGATTTAAAAGATTTAAAAACATACCAATTCCTAAAAGTATATATCCTAGATAAGTTGGCCATTTACCAGGGTCGTGATTTACAGATAAGATAGTACCTTGCCCATCTTGGTCATATGATGATTGAAAAAAGAGATACCCACCATAATCAAGAGTATTGTTCATATAAATTTTATGTTCTCTTTCAATAAGATTTACTTTATCAATTAAAACAACATTGCTTTCATAAGATGAGGCACTCATTGATCCAGGATATTTTAGTAGTACAAAATCACGTAATTTTAATGAAAATGGTAGCTCTATTGCCTTAGCGCCCCACTCAAGCATAATCTCAGCATCGCCAATTACAAGAGTCTCTTCAAAACCTATATAGCGTTTACCTTTCCCCATAAGAGCGACTTCCCTATGCTCTCCATCATATGCAACATCAACAACAAGAGCAGATAAAGATTGCATCTTCATCTCCATCTTCATAGTTTTTTTATACTCTTCTTCACTAATAACTTTAACTGCACCCTTATTTAATACAGCCTTCGTTACAAGTTGTATGCCATTAATGTTATACATGCGTCTTTCATCAAGTTTATATATGTTGCCTTGCTTATATACACCTGTACTATTATCGATCATTTTTAACCAATTGATGGATACATTTGAAACAAATGATATACCATTTTCATCGCTGATTAACCTCAAAATAGGTTTATTGTTGAGTCTTGGCTCTTTATCAAAATAAACAGCTAGTGGCCCAACATCAAGCACTTCCCCACTTTTTAGAAAATATTTTTCTGGACCCTGTGGTGTTGGAATTACAAAAACTGCTATTGGTACCCCATTAGGATCTTCTACTGCTGTTTTAGCAGCTTTAGCTATATAGTTTTTGTATGTTACAACTAACTCTTTGCCATCAATATCCAAGCTGTTTTTAAAATCTCTACCACCGAGTTCTGACATATAAACTATCTCATCACTCTTAAACTCTTTGTCTGCTTTTTTGCTTTAACTTGTAA
>JAVETY010000055.1:0-11915 GCA_034005815.1 Sulfurimonadaceae bacterium
GAGGTAGTGAATTCTTGTATTTTAATTTTTAGGGGTTATTATGCATAAAAAATATTTAAGAATTAGCTTATCTATTATCTTTGGAATCTTATTTTTTATAAGTATAATAAATTTTATCGTTGATCCAGGGAAAATATATTTAACAAAAAAAATGAATGATTACTATACAAATCAATATATTAGTAAATTAAAAAAAGCAAATAATGGATTAGTTCAAAATGATTGGAATGAGAGAACTGTTAAAACAGCATTTGCAAAAAACTTTATTGATAATGACTGTGTAATATTAGGCTCATCCCATATAATGGGGATATCAAGTGTTAGAAATACTGGGAATATTACTAATCAATGTAAGAAAGTGCTTAATCTTGGGGTAAGTGGTGGGTCAATAGAAGATATGTTTGTTTTTTCAAATATTATTCTAAGTAAAAAAATTCTTCCTAATCAAGTTTTTTTATCAATAGATCCTTGGACTTTAAAATTTGATATGGATATTAGGTATTTGATGAATAAAGACTACTATGTCGAAATGTTAAAAAAACTTGATATTGTTATGGAAATTGATAATTCATATGAAAATAAAGTATTAAAGAATTTAATTAATAAAGAATATTTTTTAAAAAGTATAGAATTATTACGAGATTCAAATGAGAAGCTTTTCAATTTTTCAAAAATAGAAGAAGTTAATACTACATTTAATATGAATAATGGATATAAAAAAGCAGTAACATTGTCAGATGGTAGTCATATTTATGCTAACTCGTGGATTCAAAAACAAAAAGAAAGTATAAAAAATATTCCTATTGGCGGAGGAGATTACAAAATTAGTGGCGATATTTATGATGAAAAAGTTATTGATAATTTAGAAAAATTAATAAAATTTTATCAAGAAGGTGGAGTAAAAGTTAATTTTTTAATTACTCCTTATCATCCAAATGTATTTAAACAAGGGAATACTAAACCTGTAGTGCATATGAAGGCTATAACGAAAAAAGTTTTAGATTTATCAAATAAATTTGATATACTAATATATGGGAGTTTCAATCCAGAAATGATAAGTTGTAATGAAAATGAATTTTTTGATTTTATGCATGCAACGAGTGAGTGTTTAAATAAAATAGATTTATCTGGTTTGCACACCGATTTAGATTTACATTCCAGTGAGTGAATCTCTTGACAGTAGTACATTTTTCGTTCCCAATGCCCTCATTATGCATATAGCAATTATCCTCATTCCAGATGCTTCAGCGTTGGAATGTATAGAGATATTCATAACCTTTTTATAGATGACATGTCATAGAACTAATGTATGCATTCCCACGTAGAACATGGGAACGAGAGAAATCCTCATAATTATTTTTGTATCACATGCTATGAAAATATCTACTAAAATTTATTTTGGTAGATTAAACTTTTGCGTTATTAATTCTCCATCGTCGTTAAAAAACAGATAGTAAAGATAATCTTTTTTTACATTTAAACCAGCGAGATAGCGAAGTGCTAGATTGGCTTGAAGTGAGGCTATATGCATCACTATCGGAGCAGTGATTCCTGCGGGGGTTTTATTTGTTATTTTAAAAGTATCTGCAAAAATACTTTTTTCAAAAAAACATACTTGTCCATGAAATGCTTCTACGCTTCCGTAAATCCATGGGAGTTTTTGGTTTTGTGCGTATATTGCTATCTCGCCTCTTGTTGGAAGATTGTCTGTTGCATCTATAATTAAATCTACTTTTATATCTTTTTCTATCCACTCACTAAATCTACACTCGTGTGCTATTGTTTTTACATATGGACAACGCTCTTCTATCAGTTGTGTATTTAAAACGGCTTTGTTTCTACCAACATCATCTGTTTTAAAAGCGATTTGGCGGTGGATGTTGTGCAGACTCACATCATCAAAATCAACCATATGGATAGTTCCAATCCCACTTGATCCTAAAGCAAATCCTAAAGAACTTCCAAGCCCTCCTGAACCAACGATAAGAATGCTCTTATCTTGAAGTGAGCGCTGGATATCTTCACCCCAGAGTTGTACCTGTCTTGTGAAATATTCCATCATCATAAATCCTTTATAAGAAAAAGAAATGATTATATCATATTAGTAGTACGCAGCGATGATGGCAAAAGCAACGAAAAACATAAGGTGGGAAATTCCCTCAAAGTAGTTTGTTTGTCCCTCATCTGTGGTTTTCCAAGCGAGGATAATTGTGAGGATTAGCGCACCAATCTCAAGCGGGTTAAAATCAAGCGTAAAGCGAATTCCACTTGCATAGGCAAGAGCCATAAGAACGGGTACTGTAATAAGGATAGAAACAGTTGAAGCTCCCATCGCGATATTTACCACACGCTGTATCTCATCGTTTTTAGCGGCTTTTATAGCAGTCATAATCTCTGGTGAAACAGCTACTATAGCGATGATAAGACCTGATATACCTGCAGATATGCCATATTCTTTTGCAAGCTGGATTCCATCTTTGGCAAAGACTTCTGCTCCAAAAGCAATAATACCGATAAAAAATACAATAGATAAAATAAGCCCTAGATTATTGAATTTTTCAAAGAGATAGTCATCTTCATTGAGCGATTCATCTTCTTCTGCCATCTTACGCTTAAGACGAAAAATTCTACTTCTTGCGGTTTGCTTGAAGAAATGCGTATGTGTTTTGGTCTGAAAAACTACGATAATGATATAAAAAGCCATTAATAAAATAGATATAAGTACGGAAGCTTCGTAGACGATATCTTTTTGGTGTTTGACTTCACTGAGTAAACTAGGAACTAAAAGCGCTGCACCTGTTACAAAAAGTATGGTTGTGTAAGAGCTTGAAGTCTCTTTGTTATGCTCTTGCGCTGTGTATCTAAGTCCACCTAGAAATACGGCAAGACCCAAAAGAACGTTCATATCGACAATGACGGCGGAGATGATTCCCCCTCGTACTGTTTCTACAACTTCAGGGTTTTCTAATGCTTGAAGCAAGATGATATAAAGAAGTATAATCTCAACTATAACGGCACTAAGTGTGAGAATAAAGCTTCCATAGGGCTCTTGAAAACGAGTAGAGAGAATCTCTGCAACTTCAGCGACCGTAATCGATAAAGCTCCAATACCAATAGCGGCAAAGAGAGTTGCTAAACCACCTTGACCTAATTGGTGAAAATACATAGCAGAGATAATCGAGAGGATACCTATAAATATATCCCAGTAGTCTTCGATAAAAAATTTTATTTTGTTGTTTAGTTTTAACTGTTTTTTTGAAACAGTCTGTATGGGGTCATCCATATCTAGGGGTCCTTTGGTAATGTTGCATTTGCAAGAGTTTTATGAGATGGTTTTCAAATTTTGTGAAATATGATTTAAAGTTATAACATTTCTGCGCTTTGGTTTTGTTTATATGAAATTAGTGTAAACTATATAGATATAAATATTTTGCAACTAGGTAGAAAATGAAAAGAATTTTATTGAGTTGGGTACTTGTGTCTTTGACACTCAGTGCTGATGACAAAAAAACAGATTTCTTAGCAGATTTTATACGCGAAGGCGTCATAGAGCAGGAGATGATACGAACATTTGAAAATATGGACGTACAAACAAAAAAAGAGCGTTTTTATACTCTTATAGCGCCTATCGTTTTAAAAACATATAATGAGTTATTTAAACAGTATAGTGAGGTTGCACAAGATATAGCAGAGCAAAAAAATCAAGAGAGAGTAGTAGAACTCAAACTTTTTTATGGAGTACAAGAGGATGAAGAGCTCTTAGCGGCACTCAAACCGCATCCACCAAGTATTGCACTTGCTCAAGCTGCACTAGAGAGTGGATGGGCTACATCAAGATTTTATTTAAAAGCAAATAATCTCTATGGCATGTGGAGTTTTGATACAGAAGAACCAAGAATTGCAGCGAATGAGAGAAGGGCTGATAAAACAATCTGGCTCAAACGATTTGATACTATTGAAGATGCTGTAAAAGCATACTATGAGCTACTTGCAACAAGTAGTGCATACAAAGATTTTAGACAAATGAGACTTGAAACTAATAATCCTCTAGAACTTGTAAAAAAACTTGACAATTACTCTGAGTTAGGGGAAGATTACACAAAAGAACTACGCAAGGTGATACGGTACAACAAACTAAGTAGCTATGATGTACAAACAGACTACTAACTAGTATATAAAGGGTAGATTTGCAAAAGAAAATCGTAGGTAGAAGAGAAAAAATTTCCATCATAGACCTTGATCTTTATGATCTTGATGCAAAAATAGATACGGGTGCCGACTCAAATGCGTTGCACTGTGATGATATAGAGATAGAAGATGAATGGGTGAGTTTTACCCTTCTAGATGAGGTGCACGAATCGTATCATGGCAAACGAATAAAGATGCCATTATACAAATTGAAAAAAGTAAAAAGTTCAAATGCAGAGGTGCAACTTCGCCCCTCTATCAAGGTTAAAGTTGCCTTTTATGGAAAACAATACACGACGATTGTCTCCCTTACAAATCGTAAAGATATGAAATATCCAATGCTTATTGGAAGAAGATTTTTAAATAAACGATTTTTAGTAGATGTATCTTGTGATTATCAATCAGTAAAGTAGAGAAAAATGAGAGTTTATATATTATCAAGAAATAAAGAGTTGTACTCTACAAAACGTCTTGTAGAAGCTGCAAAAGATCGAGGCTGGGAAGTGCGTGTAATCGATTATCTCAAATGTAGTATTGAGATAATGAAGGGGGAGCTAAAAGTCAATTATCAAGGCAAAGAGCTTCCAATCCCTGATGCTGTAGTTCCTCGCATAGGTGCTAGTAGAACATTTTATGGGGGCGCGATAGTGCGTCACTTTGAGATGATGGGGGCATTTTGTACTTCAGGAAGTTTAGCAATCTCTAGAAGTAGAGATAAGCTTAGAAGCCTACAAATCCTTTCCGCCAATGCTGTTGACATGCCAAGAACTGTTTTTGCATCGAATAAATCAAGTGCAAAAGATGTGATAGAGCTTAGTGGTGGGGCACCTTTGATACTTAAGATATTAGAGGGAACACAAGGGATAGGTGTAGTTTTAGTTGATAGTGAAAAAGCTGCAAAATCTGTTTTGGATGCATTTTATGGACTTGATGTAAATCTTTTGGTTCAAGAGTATATAGAAGAAGCGGGTGGTGCTGATATCCGTGCTTTTGTAGTGGATGGAAAAGTGGTGGGTGCGATGAGGCGCCAAGGTGCTGAGGGAGATTTTAGATCTAACCTACACCAAGGGGGCAGTGCCGCCTCATATGAGCTATCACGGAAAGAAAAAGCAACAGCCTTACAAGCTGCAAAAGTAATGGCACTCGGTGTTTGTGGGGTCGATATGATACTCTCCAAGCGTGGACCACTTGTGATGGAGGTAAACTCATCTCCAGGACTCGAGGGGATTGAAAAATCAACAGGTATCGATATCGCATCTAAGATTATGGATTACATCCATATAAATGTAAAAGACCCTATTACACAAGAAAAAATACGTAAAAGAAAAAAAGATACAATAGGCGCCTAATGGAATTTTTCTATGATATTTTAAAGCAACTTATCCGTGTACCTTGTGTTGTTGGTGCGGAGCATCCATTTTTTATGGCAATCAAACGTGAACTCGAAGAAGTTGGAGTGCACGTAGAGTACTATGATGGAGTACTTGTTGGGATGGGTAAAAATCCTACAAGTGGATATATCTCAGCACACGTAGACCGTCACGGGCTTATCTGTACAGGTCATAATGAGTTTCAATACGCTGCATTCATCGCTAAAAATAAAGCAGACTTACGAGGTGACTCCAACTCTGAACAACTCCTCAAAAACTTTACTTCTAGATTTGTAAATGAAAAAGTACAAGCCTACGAGCCTTGGTCTGGAAGTTACCTTGGACTTGGTGAAATCAAACAAGCTTATCTTTGTGAGCGTAGAAATAACATTATCTTTAAAGTAGAAGGATTTGATTTTTTACTTCCTGGAACTCCTATCGCTTTTGTGGATAAGCTCGAACACAAAGAAGAATTTATCTCTGCACAGCTTGATAACGTGCTGAGTGTAGCGATGATTATCTATATGTATCATTTGGGATATCAGGGAACTTCATTTTTTACAGCTTCAGAAGAGGCGGGGAAGAGTTGGCGTTTTCTTTTAGAGTGGTTTCGTAGATTTAATATTCATACGGATGAACTTTTAGTTTTAGATACGAGTCCCTATAGCTCCATTGATGATATCTCAAATCTTGATATCGTACTTCGTAATCGTGATACAAACGCTGTGTTTCGCTCACCGCTTAAAGAGAAGATGAAGAAAATAGCGCAAAAAGAGAAAATTCGTTTTCACTTTAAAGATACATATCTCAAAGAAAAAATGGCGCAAAGTGGGATTAAACGTCCTTTGGGAACAACCGAATTAGGGCGTATTATCGATGCTACAAAAGGAAAAATCCAAGGAGCAACGCTTCAAATCCCTACAATCGGATATCACACAGTGCATGAGACAACATCAGTGCGAGCGGTGGAAAGTATGGTGAAAATTTTGAGTAAGCTTTATATAGAGAAATAGAGCTTATTCTCTTTTCTTGGCATGTTCTTTAAACTTCCAAAGCTTACGAGCTTCTAGAACATCGCTATGAGAAAGCTCTGCTATCATAAGCTCCTCTTTATTGCCTAAGTGTTCCAAAAGTTCCCCATAGGGACCTGCTAAAAACGAATCCCCATAAAACTGCCAATTTATATTTTCCTCTTTGTATTCCCCTATACGATTCGCACGTAAAACATAGCAGTTGTGGGTAAATGCGCGGGTGAGTAAAAGTGCTTTCCAGCGTTCGTAAGAATCAAATGTAGAAACGCTTGGAACTAAAACACAATCAATATTTTTAAGCTCCATCCATAGTTCGTCAAAATGGGTCTCAAATCCAGACATCACAGCGAACTTCAAACCATCTACTTTAAAAGTGAGGGGAGCTTTGAGACTCTCTATTTTGTTGGCAAAAAACTTCTCTTCATTCCAGTGTGAGTAGTTTATCAGAATTTGTTGCATGTATGTAGCGATACCTGAGGGTGTAAATTTCATAATGGTTTTATAGATTTTATCTTTTTTAACCTTCACGAGAGGTGCTACTATTACCATGTTATATGTTGTGCTTAGTTCTTCTAAAACTTTGCTCTGATGAAGTGCTTGTTCGTGAATCATTGCAAGAGACATCGACTCAAGTTCTTTAAAAAAAGGATTGAGGATATATTCACCCAAAAGAATCAGTTTTACATCGTTTTTACTAGCAATACGAATATAGTTATAAAGCTTGGTACTGCTCATCCCTTGAGCACTGAGTTGTAAAACTGCTACTCTCATCTAATTACTTTTGATCACTTGTATTTTGAGTTGTGCATCTTCAAGCATTTTTTGTGCAGCAGAGAGTTCACTCATCCCTTTTTCATACGCTACAACACTCTCTTCTAGAGTAATCTCAGGATTCATAAGTGTTTCTAAAATCTTTTTTGCACTTTCTAATTTTGTCTCAAAGTTTTCTTTTATCTCAGCCATGGAGTACATCCTTGATATAATCTTCTATTTTTTCTAACTCTACTAAAAACGCATCGTGTCCATAATCGCTTTTAATATCGATATAGTTATGTTTTTGGTTGCCTATACTCTTTAATGCATCACCAATCTCTTTCATCTCAAAGTTTCTAAAAAGTAAATCGTTTTCAAAGCTAATAAGATGTAGGTCTGTTTCTATCTTCTCAAGCGCATCCTCTAAAGTGTCAAAACCACGTGAAATATCAAAAATATTGATAGCTTTGGTGATATAAAGATAAGAGAGAGGATCAAACCATTTGGTAAAGTTATAGCCATTGTACTCTAAGTAAGACTCGATTTGGAATCTTCCAAAAAGCTCATAAAGTCCATCATTTCTTTTGTACTCTCGTCCAAATTTAGCCTGCATAGATTCATGTGATAAAAAGCTAATATGCCCAGCCATACGCCCCACAGCCATCCCTGAAAGTCCATTTTCTTTGATAAGCTCTGGATCGTAGTAGCCTTGTTTAAAATCGGGATCTTTTAAAATCGCTTCTTGCGCTATTTTATTAAAAGCAATTGCCCATGGAGCAGTGGCATGTGTCGTAGCAAGTGCGATGATATGCGTTGCAAACTTTGGATAATTGACTGCAAAGCTAAGTGCTTGCATCCCACCCATCGAGCCACCTACTATGGCATGTACATGGTGGATATCAAGTCTGTCTAAAAGGATGCGTTGCGCTTTTACCATGTCTTTGATAGTGACAACGGGAAATTTATATCGATATGGTTCTAAGCTTGGAAGTCTTGGACTCATGGGACCCGTGGAGCCAAAACAACTCCCTACAACATTGGTACAAATCACAAAAAACGTATCAGTATCGATAGCTTTGCCACTTCCGATAAGTCCATCCCACCAACCTGGTTTATTTTCTCCCTCATATAACCCTGCACAGTGGTGACTTCCTGTAAGTGCATGACAAATTACAATAACATTGCTTTTGTCATCATTGAGGGCACCATAAGTCTCATAAGTTATATCGTAAGGTTCGAGGATACGACCACTTTCAAGGTAGAGTGGATTGGTAAAATGTGCTGTATGTGTTTGTAGGTTTAAAGACAACGTTGCTACTCTCCAAAATATGTGGTGTTATTGTAGCAAAAATCACTTAATTGAGAGAAAGTTTATGGCATGTTATGATAAAGAAGATGACTTTCTTGCTTCAAAGAAGCAAGCTTTAGTCGTCATAGCGGCGCAAGCGTAGCCAAAAGGGCTTTACTCATTTGGCGTTTAATTTAACGCTTGTTTCATATCAGCGATTAAATCTCTAATCGATTCTAAACCACATGAGATACGGATAAGTCCTGCTGGAACGCCACACGCTTTGAGTTCTTCATCATTTAATTGTTGGTGTGTTGTAGAAGCTGGATGCGTGATAATAGATTTTGAGTCACCTATATTTACCACGAGAGAGTAAAGTTTTGTAGCATTTACGATTTTAGCTGCTTCTTCGAGCGATGCAACCTCAAAGCTTAGAAGTCCACTACAAAGTCCACCATCAAAATATTTTTGTGCATTCGCATAGTTTGGATTGCTCTTGAGTCCTGGGTAGTTTACTTTTTTTACTTTTGGATGCGCTTCTAAAAACTCTGCAAGTTCTTGTGCATTTTTAGAGTGTTCTCTCATACGAAGTGAAAGTGTTTCCATCCCTTGGATAAATAGCCATGAGTTAAATGGTGAACTCACCGCTCCTAAATCACGTAAAAGTGAAAGGCGTGCACGAAGACTAAAAAGTGGAAGTGGCACTTCTGTATAAACAAGCCCGTGGTATGACGGATCTGGTTGATTGAAATGTGCATAACGTGGATTGTCTTTTATTTTTTCTACAAGGTTATGACGCTCCACCATAATTCCACCAATAGCAAGGCCTTGTCCTGTTGTGTATTTACTTGCACTATGCACGCTCACATCTACACCGTGAAGAAATGGACGACATATTACAGGCGTCGCAACAGTATTGTCTACGATGCTTAAAATATTGTGTTTGTTAGCGATTGCAGCTATGGCACCGATATCAGCCACATCGATGCTAGGATTTGTAAGAGACTCAAAGAAAATCACTTTTGTTTTATCATCTATAAGTGCTTCAATCTCTTTTGGTTTATGAACATCAAAATAGCGTGTTTCAATTCCAAAACGCTTTAATGTATGAGTAAAAAGTGTTACACTTCCACCATAGAGTTGTCTTGCACAAATGATGTTATCTCCCGCTTCAGCAGCGTTGGCGATAGCATAAAAAATTGCACTCATACCGCTTGAAGTAGCGATGGCAGCAGCGCCACCTTCAAGAGATGCAAAGCGTTTTTCAAAAACATCTGTTGTTGGGTTATTGAGACGTGTGTAGATATTACCAAGTTCTTTGAGTGCAAAAAGATTCGCACCATGTTCTAAGTCACGAAACTCATATGCTGTTGTTTGATAGATAGGAACAGCCATGGTTCCTTGAGTGTCTTTCTCATAGCCTGCATGGAGTGCTAAGGTTTGTAAATCCATTGTAATTATCCATATATTTAATTTTGGCATAATTCTAGCACAGAACGCTTAATATAAATAAAACTAATACCATGAAAGAAGATTGAAGATGAAAAAGTATCTGTTATTTGATAATGATGGAGTTTTAGTAGAAACAGAAATATGGTACTACGAAGCCAATAAAATAGCCTTAAAAGAGATAGGTTTTGAGCTTGATTTTGATGTCTATATGGAGATTATGGCACGAGGTGGAAATGCATGGGAGATACCGATAAAAGAGGGCGTAGATGAAGAAACGATATCAGAGCAAAGAATAAAACGGGATAACTACTACCAAGAGTTTTTACTCTCACAACCTATCGAGATAGATGGAGTAAGTGAAGTGCTTAAATATCTATCAAAAAAGTATCAGATGGGGATAGTTACAACGTCAAGACGCGTTGATTTTGATTTGATACATGCCAAGAGAGATATAGTTGGGTTTATGGATTTTACCCTTTGTGTGGAAGAGTATCCACGTGCGAAACCATTTCCTGATCCATATCTAGCAGGAATGGCAAAGTTTAATACAAACCCAAAAGAGTCACTTGTAATCGAAGACTCACAAAGGGGCTTAAGCGCTGCATATAACGCAGGGATAGAATGCGCAATCGTGCATAATGAGTTTACAAAAACACATGACTTCTCACAAGCAAGCCATTTTATAAAAACTCTACATGAACTTCCTACGCTTCTGGAATCTCTTGTTCGTAAATAACGACAGTATCTGCAAGTAAGTCGTGAAGAGAGCGTTTGTCTTTGCGAAATGCAACCATCAAAAAGCCCACGAGAAAAAGTAAAGTAGAGATGATGTAACCAAGTGAGCGTGTGATAGCTTGAGTATTTGAAATATCTCCAAGTGTTTTTGCATCTACAATTTTAATATTTACAAACTTTTTGCCAGGTGTAGCACCACGCCATTTTTTCCAAAATAAAACTGTTACAACCAAAACAGCAATTTCGAAAATGAGTTCCCAAGTAAAAGAGGTCTCTGGTTGAGAAGCTAGAGCATTTTTGGCATTGCCACTCATCGCTTGAAGCATATTTTGTTGATACTGTGCAAAATCAAACCAAGCCCCATCACTAAGAAAATAGATAACCACTCCAACAGGAAGAGCCAAAAAAAGCGTATCTAAAAACGAAGCGAGAAAGCGGATCCAAAATCCTGCGTATATTGTGTTTTGTGGCATGTATAAGTCTCTTTTATATTTATTTATTCCGATTATAGTTATCGTTTCTTTATCTGTGTCTATTTTATAAGGGATAACATATCCTTTATAGATAAAGTCTCGAATATTCTCATGATTAAAATAAATGGATTGTTTGAATTTGTATGGCATGTAAGATAAATTGATGATTTTTTTATCTAGCTCAATTTGAAATTTCAAAGCTTGTTTAAGACTATCTTCTGCAATAAATTCCATAATATTTTTAAGATTTAAAAGATATTTTTCGTCTCTAATAATTTTCATGTTTTTGCTTTAAAGATGTTGTAAAGTTTTCCATTTCTAAAGCGTACTCTTTTTCTGTGAGGAGCGTTGACCTATTATTCTCTATATCTTCCAAACATTCTTGAAAATAATCTCTATCATCTTGAAACTCTTTTGTTTTTTTATATTCTTGTAGTGCATCATCATCTTCATTATTAGATTCTATACGTATATTTTTAACGATACCATCTTTGAGATTTTCTAGAAGCGTTAAAACTGTTTGTAGCTTATTTTCATCTATATCAAGTCGTATGGTTTGCATAATAAACTCCTATGTGAAATTTCTATCAATTATAATCAAAATCTTGTTAAAAAAGTAATGATT
>JAVETY010000191.1:0-2882 GCA_034005815.1 Sulfurimonadaceae bacterium
GCGCTCTATTACCGTGCTACAGTTGTAGATATGCTCATACTCTCTCTAAGACAGTTAGAAAATTTCGAGAAAGCATATAAACTTCTAGAACTAAACTCCAGACCACAAAGTGTTTATACAATGCTTTTGATGGGATTTATAAGTGAAGCAAAATATGGAAATTGAACAACTCTCAGAACATATTGATGTTAAAAAATATCTCTCACGCTTAGGTGTAGATGAGGGTGGCATCGCCATTATGGCAACAAAAGCAAAGCAACATATCCTCTATATCCGCAATCTTCACGTAGGAGCTGCAAATATACTCAAGCAAGATGCTCTCTCTATAGGAGCTGATTTAGCAGTGCCGCGAGGGACTGTGATAGCTGCACAAAAGCATGTTGATTGTATCTTATTTGCCACACAAAAACAGCTCGCGCTACTTGCTAGAAAAGAGCTGGCGCAACCTTTTGGACTGAAAGATGTAGCACGAGAATTGAAGCAAATATCTAAGATAAAAAAGTCAAAATCTGTGGCACTTATGGGCGTGTTCAATGCAAATGATGATAGCTTTTATAGCTCAAGTCGCATAGGTGAAAAAAATATCCTTACCGCAATAAGCACGATGATAGCTGATGGTGCAGATATTATCGATATAGGTGGAGTTTCCTCTCGTCCTAACTCTCTGAGTGTAAGTGCGGATGATGAGCTAGAACGTGTAAGAGATGTAATAAATTGTGTAAGAACACATAAGCTACACGAAAAAGCAAGATTTAGCCTTGATAGTTATACACCTAAAGTTATTTCCTATGCACTTGATGCGGGATTTAGTATTATTAATGATATCACAGGGTTAAGTGATGATGAGGTGTGTAAACTATGTGCGAGCTACAAAGCAACGGCTGTCATCATGCATATGCAAGGTACTCCACAATCTATGCAGGAAAATCCTATCTATGAGCATATATTAACTGATATTAGTGGTTTTTTTGAAGAGAGAATAGAGCGAGCAGAGTCTTTTGGAGTGGAAGATATTATCCTTGATGTGGGGATAGGATTTGGTAAAACACTCGAACATAATCTCGCTCTTATCAAGCATCATAAACATTTTACAAAGTTTAATAAACCTCTTTTAGTGGGAGCATCAAGAAAATCGATGATAAATTCGATAGTACCATCTACCATTGAAGAACGCCTTGCAGGCACTTTAGCAATCCACCTTGAAGCAGTGAATAATGGGGCTTCTATCATCCGAGCGCATGATGTAAAAGAGCATTACCAGGCGCTTAAAGTAAAAGAAGCTATAGATAATTTTTAAAAAGGGGAGATATATGAAATTTCCAAATATTTGTGATATTGCAACAAGGGATGTTGTAACCGTATCAATAGATGCGAAGGTTATAGAAGCAGTAGAAGTGATTTTTGCTAGCAGACATAGAGCTGCTATAGTCTTTAGTAAAGGTGAATATTTTGTATTTGGCTCAGCAGATATATTAAATCTAATTACAAAAAATATTTCTTTAGATACTCCTTTGAATAAACTTGAACTTACTAAAATACCTACCATAGGAAGATATAAAAATATCCTTGATACTATCGATATGATGAGTAGTAGCGTGGAGTATATAGCAGTAATCAAACCAGATGGCTCCCTTTATGGTGTCATAACGCATACAGATATCACAAACAATATTGACCCTGAAACCTTGATGGAAAATTATAAATTACAAGATTTTTTAAAACTTGGACGGCGGATGAAATGGGTGAATAAAGATGTGAAAACATCCAAACTTCTAGAAGATATAACACTCAACTCTTTTGATAATGCTATCATCGTAGAAGATTTGCGTCCCATTGGGATTTTAACCACAAAAGATGTGATACGTCTTGTAAAAGAAAGAGCCGATTTAAACCTTCCAGTCTCACACTATATGGCTTCACCTGTAGAGACTGTAGGCAAAGATTGCGCTATAAAAGGGGCGTTGGAGTTTATACGTGAAAAACATTTTAAACGTGTGGTGGTTGTAGATGAGGATGGAAGACTCAGTGGTGTTATCACCCAAAAAGAGCTTATTAAACTTAGCTATTCTCACTGGAATCTTATGATGCAAGAGTATCAAGAAGAGCTTAAAATGATAAATAGCGTACTAGAAAATAAAGCAAAAGAGTATGAAGAACAAGCTTCGCATGATTCTCTTACAGGGCTTTATAACCGCTATAAATTTGCAGAGCTCTACAATCTCTCTTATAAAACAATGCTACTAAGAGAATCACAAATAAGTTTGTTGCTGTTAGATATAGATAACTTTAAAAAAATAAATGATACCTATGGGCATAATAAGGGAGATAATGTCCTCAAAATAATTGCACGAAAAATTGAGAGTAAGCTTAGAAATATAGATATAGTATGTCGTTGGGGTGGGGAAGAATTTGTAGTGCTCCTACCAACTGCAGATTTGGCACAAGCTATTATAATTGCTGAAAAGATTAGAGAGTCTGTTGCAGATACAGAAATAGAAACGGTAGGGCAGGTTACTCTTAGTATAGGCGTTGCTAGTGTACAAAGTGGTGATGAGATGCATCATGCCATAGAAAGAGCTGACAAAGCGCTCTATCTTGCAAAACATAGTGGAAAAAATCTTGTAAAAACAGAAGAGGATATTGCATAAAAGTTATGGCATGTGAAGGATTTTTTGATTGTAGAATAAAAAGATACCATACAATAAGTATGGCATGTCAACGAGTTTTTATAAAAGAACTAAATCATAATCCCTTTTATCATAAAGAATAAGAGTGCTGCTAATACAGAAGCCGCGGGTACAGTAATAATCCAAGCTGCTATAATCTTTTTGACAGTGTCGCGTTTTACATATTCTACTTTTTTTGCTTGTTAGATCGGAAGA
>JAVETY010000192.1:0-2874 GCA_034005815.1 Sulfurimonadaceae bacterium
GCAAATACTCTTAGTTATCTGAGTGCTGTAGAGAGTGCAATCTCATTTATCAAAAACTAAAGACATAATGAGCGCATCACAACCATCTTTATAAAAAGATTTTCTAGTCTCAAAAACTTCAAAATTATACTTTTTATAAAGTTCGATTGCTGATTTATTATCCACTCTTACCTCTAAAATCAAACTTTTAAACTCTTTTTCTTTGGTTTTATAGAGTATCTCTTTGAGAAGTAAACTTCCTATCCCTTTATTGCGATGCGCTTGTTTTATCCCAAGAGAATATATCTTTGGAGTGTTTCTTTTTATCAATACTAAAATATATCCAGCTATTTCACCCTCTTCTACTGCAACAATTAAAAGATTATTTTTTATATGGTAAACAAAGGAAGCGTAACTAAGAGGATAATTCTCAAACCCAAAGAGCTCTTTCTCTAAAAGAGAGAGCTCTTTTGCATCTTGATGCGTTGCAGGTCGTAGAATCATTTTTGGTAGATAGTATATTTTGGTACAAGTTTATAAGGACGATATGACATTTTTACTTTACGGAGATTTTCAAATCCCATATCATCACCTACGTTGATATAACTCACTTCATAGTGCTCTTTTAAAAGTTTAGAAAACTCTCTAAAGATAAACTGAGCACAACCCATCACTTCAAAATCTGTTTTTTCGATAATGACCGAAGCTGTATCTTGATTGATTTTTTCCCCTACAGTAAAGCCTGTAAGTTCGTCATTTATATAGATGACAAGTCCGATAAGTCCAAGTGCTTCATAATCACGAAGCATACGTTTTACAGCATGGCGCTCTTGATGGATCCCTTCTAAGAAAACTTCCGCTTCCTCTTTTGGCATGTAACGTACACGGTCTGAAACCCATTTGTTAAAAAGAGCAAGGATTTCATCTTTGTGTTTGATGCTATCTAACTCTTCCATACGATAATCAGGGTATGATTTTTTAAACTTATTTATCTCTGTACGTTTTGTATGGTAGCTATTGCCACGAAGCTCTATAAGAGCGTCCACTTCATAGATATAATCTACTAGTTTTTTCTCTACTAAGAAGTTCTCAAGCATCGTAAACATACTCTCTACTTCATCCGCACTTTGAACAAACTCTTCTACCATCCACTCTTGTACATAATCGATGCGAGAGTAGTACATAGAACTATTGTTTGTGTTCATAATGTCAAAACATTCAGTGATCGTATCATTGATATATCTTTTTTTACCAATTGGAGGAAGTAGCATAGTAAGTTCCCCTCCAGACATTGCAAAAAGACAAAAACAATTGTTTATAACTGTATAGAATCCACTTGCATTTGCAAGCCAAATATAGTTCGCAGCAAATGTGTAGTCACATAGGTCAACTTCTATCTCTGCTAAGTACTTTTCTAATATTGGCTTCGCTTCGATGGTGAAGGGTTTTAAAGCGTGTTCTTTGATCGTAAATTGGACCATGATTTTCCCGTATGTTATTTTTAAAATTGTACACCTATTTTGAGTAAATAGTGTATGTTTTAGTAAGGAAAAAGAGATTTCTTTTTCCTAGCTTCGAGGTAGTAAATAATAATTATTTTCCTTTAAGTGCTTTATAGCTATTATTTCAGTTCATAAAAATTATCTTCTGATAATAAACATAAGGAAAACAAATGAAAATTGCTCTTGTAACTGCACTATTTGGTGCATCTTTATTCGCTGCTGATTTAGCTCAAACTGCTAAAGATAACGGTTTAGCACCTATTCCAGCTAAAAAATCTGAGCTTATGAAGCTTATTGATAATCCTAAAAATCCTATTACGGATGCAAAAGTAGAACTTGGTAAAAAGCTTTATTTTGATCCACGTCTTTCAAAAAGTGGATTTATTAGCTGTAACTCATGCCATAACCTAAGCGAAGGTGGTGATGATGGAATCCCAGCTGCAGTTGGTCACGGATGGGCTACAAACCCACACCACTTAAACTCTCCAACTGTATATAACGCAGTATTTTTTGATGCACAATTTTGGGATGGTCGTGATCCACACTTAGAAGCACAAGCACAAGGTCCAATCCAAGCAGCTCCTGAGATGGCAGCAACACAAGACCATGTTATAAAAACAGTTACATCGATTCCAGCATATGTAGCTGAGTTTCAAAAAGCATATGGTAAAAATGTAAAAATCACGTTTGAGAAAATTGCTGATACTATCGGAATATTTGAAAGAACTCTTGTAACACCTTCACGTTTTGATGATTTTTTAAATGGCAATGCAAAAGCACTTACTAAAGCAGAACAAAAAGGACTTGAGACTTTTATAGACAAAGGGTGTGTTACATGCCATAACGGTATCGCACTCGGTGGAACTATGAATATGTTAAATGTTACAGCTGAATACAAACATATGAATATAGGTGACTTTAGAGGTAATGCTGATGGCATGGTAAAAGTTCCAACACTTAGAAATATCACACTTACAGCACCCTACTTTCATAATGGTCAAATATGGTCACTGAAAGAAGCTATCATAGAGATGGGTCGTATCCAACTTGGTGCTTCTATCACAGAAAAAGAAGCAGATGCAATTGAAACTTTTCTAAAAGCACTCGATGGAAGAATCCCTGCAATGACACTTCCAATCCTACCAGCTTCAACGATTACAACTCCAAAACCTGATTTAAACTAAATCACTTTTTCAACAAGGCTTTTTCCACTAAAAGCCTTGTTATGCATCTTTTTTTTCATATTTTCTCTTTTTGCGATACAATAACTCTTACTAAAACTATAAAATAACGGTTATCATAGGTTATAAAACAAAAATGAACATATACGAAACATATCTCAATGAATCACCATCAATATTTTTTAAATGGAAGTCAGAAGCCAGTTGGCCAG
>JAVETY010000056.1:0-308 GCA_034005815.1 Sulfurimonadaceae bacterium
CCGCCGTAAAAATAGATACCTTTGATTTTCAAAAATACGGACTCATCCCCGCAACGGTCGAACATATTGCAGACGACGCCATGGAAGATGAGAAATTAGGACCTGTGTATGAGATCTATTTGACACCTCATAAAACAAACATCATCGTAGCAGGAGAACAAATTCCGCTTGCTTCGGGTATGAGCGTCACAGCCGAATTAAAAGTAGGGCAACGAAGAGTAATAGAGTTTTTTATCTACCCTCTCATCAAATACCTCGATGAAGGGATGAGTGTGAGATGATGCATAGAAAGATGATTTTAGCCTATT
>JAVETY010000056.1:318-11725 GCA_034005815.1 Sulfurimonadaceae bacterium
GATGTGATTTAGGTTATGAGTATGTGAAAATCAATGCGGATTATAGAACATAATTTTTATAACTTCAAGAAAAAGAGAAACAAAAAGTTTCAAAGTCTTTGATTTCAAAAATAGTTAAAAGTGGAGATTCACTCACAAACGTGTAATCTTAGTAATTATTTATCAAATTATTACCTATTTATCAATAATATTTTGCTATTATAAAAAATATTTTTCAATAGTATTGAATATATGTATTATAAATAAAAAAGGATAATATATGGAATCAAGCAAGACAATCAAAGAGATGAAGGCTATAAAAAATCTTCTCTATATCATAGTGATATGTCTATTGCTGATATTGTTAAAACCTGAGTTGCTCTCAATGAATCTTTACCAAACACAATCATCTCAGAAACCACACAAACAATCTTTACATAAAGTAAATGAACCATTACCATCTATATGGAGTGTAGAACTTGTAAAAGATACTTTTGAAAGAGGTAAACTCGAGATAGTAGTTGAAATGTGCAATAATCGCATTCAAGAATATCCCAATGATGCTTATGGATATTGGTATAGAGCGAAAGCATTTAAGATGTTAGATGAAAATCAAAAGGCATTGTTTGATTTAGATAAAGCAGAGTCACTTGCTCCATCATGGAGAATTAAATATACGGATCCATTGCGAAAAGATATTTTAAAAAAAGAATTGATAAAAAGATTTGAAGGAATACCTCCAAAAGACAAGCAAGCCGTTACTGAAAAACTGAAAGAAATTTATCAAGATTATAAAAAAGAGGAACAAGTACAATAATTTTGTGTGAGGAGACGTTGTTAATTAAGCGTTGGAAGGTGCCATTTTAGCTTTACAGCGAGCAGTCTAAGCGCTACACAAAAGAGTGCTACACATAGTATAGAGAGTTCGTTTAACATATGAGCCATATTTAAAAGACCTAAAACTATCGCAGCTATTACAGCGATAGAACCGTAAAAATCACTTATAAGTACACTTGGGACTTGGTTTATCATAATATCTCGTATCACTCCACCACCCACCGCGGTGATAAAACTAAGAATCACTATCCCAAAAAAGTTATACTCTGCATTGATAGCCAAAATTGCCCCTGTGATGCTAAATGCTACAAGTCCTACTGTATCACTTATCACAAATACCCATTGGCGTTCAATGGAAGGCTGTTTATAGAGTTTAAAAATAAAAATAATAGTAAGTATACTCACAACAGTTGCAGCTGGATAAAAAGAGCTAAATGCAAAGGGAGTGTTGCTAAGGATAGTATCTCGCAGTACTCCACCACCAAGAGCGGTGAGAGTGGAGGCTATGAGGATTCCTAAGATATCGAGCTTATTTTTGATAGCGATGAGAAAACCACTTATACTAAAAGCTATAATTCCTAAAATATCTGCATAAAGAAAAAACTCTGGCATAGCGGTTAGACTTCGTAACTTTCTTTAAACTTTACATAACGAGATGCGGAAGCATACAGCTCTGCTACCTCTTCATCTGTGAGAGCGCGAACCACTTTTGCAGGGCTTCCCATAATAAGTGAACGTGGTGGAAAGATTTTGTTTTTTGTTACAAGTGCATCTGCACCAACAATGGACTCTTTACCTATCACAGCACCATCGAGTATAGTCGCACTCATTCCGATAAGACATGCATCTTCGATGGTACAGCCATGAAGCATTACACGGTGACCAATAGTGACATCATTACCGATAATAGTTGGGTGTCCATCGCTTTTATCAGCTTTTTTATAGTGTGTAACATGCACCATTGATAAATCTTGGATACTTACTCTATCACCTATCTTTATATAATGTACATCACCGCGTACAACAGTGCCAAACCAGATGGAGCACTCTTCTCCACAAGTCACATCACCTATCACATCCGCTGAGGGTGCTATCCATGTTTTATTTCCAATTTTTGGTAACATATTTTTGTATGGGTATATCATAATTAACTCTCATTAAACAAGCGGCTAGCGAGTTGCTGTACACTTGAGGGGGATTCTTTTTTTGTGGCACGTGATACTTTATCTACAAAATCTTCAAGTATTTTTTGACTATCGATAGGTTTATTATCAGGATTTGCTACCTTAATATAGTTTCCATCATTATGGAGCTCATGCGCTAAAACATTATCATTGATTTGTAGTTTTAAAATCTGGATAATGCGCTCTCTTGCTGCTTCATCTTTGATAGTTGTAAGGAGCTCAATGCGTCGCATAAGATTTCTAGGCATCCAATCCGCACTTGAAATATATACCTGCGAAGCATCATTTTTAAAGTAAAACATACGAGGATGCTCGAGATATTTTCCCACAATTGATATAACACGGATATTTTCACTTACCCCTTCAACCCCAGGTTTTAAACAACAAATTCCACGTATGATTAAATCAACTTTAACTCCCGCTTGGCTTGCTTGGTAGAGCGCTTTTATCACGTCATCATCTACGAGAGAGTTCATCTTTGCGATGATTTGCCCTGCTGTTTTTTTTCTTGCTTCATTGTGTATAAGCGAAAGTATTTTTGGTTTGATTTGCGCTGGAGCCATATAAAGCTCATTGAGTTTCCCTTTTTTACTAAAACCTGTAAGGAAATGGAAAAATCTCGTCAAATCGTTTGTAATCTCATCTGTACTTGTAAGGTAGCTCACATCAGTATAGATTTTTGCAGTGGATGGGTTATAGTTTCCAGTACCAAGATGTGCGTACTGTTTAAGCTTTCCATTACTTCTGCGCGTCACAAGTGTTGCTTTGGCATGTACTTTAAAACCCTTAATGCCGTAGATTACATGCGCACCCGCTTTTTCAAGTGCTTTTGCCCAGATAAGGTTATTTTCTTCATCAAATCGTGCTTTTAGCTCCACCATTACAGTGACTTGTTTGCCCGATTCGCTCGCACTCATCAGCGCTTTTACGATAGGAGAATCTGTTCCAGAGCGATAGAGTGTCATTTTAATAGAAACAACATCAGGGTCTTTTGCTGCTGTTTGGATAAGTTTTACTACTGGATCAAAACTCTCATACGGATGATACATAAGTAAGTCTTGCTTGTCTAAAACAGTAAAGATATTTTCATTATGATCAAGAGGTGGAAGATTTCTAGGTTGAAATGGTGGTAAAAGTAGATGTGCAAAATGCTTATTACCAACTATTTGCCAAAGACTTGAGAAATTTAAAAATGTGTGGTAGGTATAGATATCATCTTTATAAACATTGATATGGCGATTGAAAAAGTTGATAAGCTCTTCATCTGTGTTTGCACCCACTTCAAGACGAACCATTTCCCCCTTGCGGCGAAGTTTGAGTCCCTCTTCGAGAATTTCCATAAAGTCATCCGCTTCCTCTTCCTCGATAGCAATATCAGCATTTCTTGTTACACGAAATGAAGCATATTTGATAAGCGAATACCCTGGAAAGAGATTTGCAATATGTTTTTCAACAACACTCTCGATAGGTACATAAACACGTTGCTCTAGCTCTATAAAACGGCTAAGTACACGAGTGATACGTACAATTCCAAAACGCTCGATGGTTGGGTCGTCATTATCACTGAGCTTGACAATAAGCCCAAAACTAAGGTTATTGAGATGTGGAAAAGGGTGGGTTGCATCGATGGCAATGGGTATGATAAGTGGATATATATTTTCATTGAAATAGCGTCTTAGCTTTACTTTATCGCTTTGAGAAACCTGATCATAGGTTTTGATGCTAATGCCTTCAAGTGCAAGTTTATCAAGGATGCCACTGAGGCAGTGTTCTACTACTTGGAGTTCTTGGTGCAAGTAGCTTCGTATCTCACGAAGTTGTTGTAGAGGTGTGAGTTTATCTGCGCCTGAGACGATAATACCTGCAGTAAAAAGTTTTTTAAGTCCAGCTATACGAATCATATAAAATTCATCAAGGTTTGTACCATAGATAGCAAGAAATTTTAAACGTTCTAAAAGTGGTAAAGCCTCATCTTGTGCTTGCTTCAAAACACGTGTATTAAATTGAAGCCATGAGAGTTCACGGTTGATGTAAAAGTCGGGATTTTTAAGATTAATCATTAACAAAAGCCCCTTTCATTAAAATTGTGAAATTATATCAAAAAGCAAACTAAGTTGCGTTACCAAACGATACCCGTCCCCTTAAAGTTAGCACTATGGTAGATGATAGCACTGTTTTTACGTGCATAGTATCGCATAAGTAGGTTTTGAAGTGTTGGTTCTATAGATGGAGCAAACCATGCATTATTACTAATTGCTATAAGATAAGAGGGATTATCAGCATAAATTTTTTGTGAAGTTGCTTCATAGCAAATAGCGTTACGAAATGATACACCTTTAATCGTAAAATCGGTTGGTGCTTCTGCTATACTAAAATCGGCTTGCCCCTCAAAGAAGATTTCATTCACAAAATCTTGAGCAAATTTTGGTAGTGGTACATACTCTCCAAAAGGGACTAAAACTAATTTTTTAGCAATGGTATATTCCCCAGCCTCAAAAATATAAGATACATTATAGTTTTCTCCATTCTCTCGTAACAGTGCGCCCACTACGATAGATATCTCAAAAGAGAGCTTCTTTAGCTCCTCAATAAGGAGTGGATTTTTATTAAGAAAGAGTGGAAAAACAGATTCAGGTAAAACAACTACATCATAGTGATTTTCTATCGCTTCATGAATCGTTCGAAATATCATAGCTACTGTAGGCTCTAAGCTCTCCCTTAGCCATTTTTTTTCTTGTTTTATATCGGTTGCTACGAGTTTGATTTTAAGCGGTGCAAGTTTAGGTTCATATGTTTGAAAGTTGAGTGCAAATACCAAAAGTAAAAGTGGTAAAAAGCGAAATTTCTTTGGCATGTAGGTAGGTAAAGCTAAAGCAAGCAACACAATAGCAAAGTGATATTTCTCTATTCCTATATAAGACTCTACAAAAATGAGCTCAATTTGCATCCAATTAAAATAAAAAGGCTCAATAAAACTAAGACCAAAGAGCATAAGAGCGCGAAGTGCCGGATGGGTGAAAAAAGCTAGAGTGGCAAAGAAAAGCATATAAACAAGGCCAAACCCTAGAGTGACAAGAGGAGTGATAACACCCATTCCCGTATATTCAAAACTATACCCAATCCAGTAAAACCAAAAAATCCCTATTAAAAATCCAGCAATAAAGAGAGCTCTTTTTGGAATATATAAAAAGAGTGCAAGAGCGCTGAGCCCAAAAAGGGTGGCGAGAAGTTTATTGGTAAGTTCAAAATGCTCCATATAGATAAAAGCACTAAAAAAGAGGGCAGTTAACATGCCATAAATAGTATGAAGATAGAGAGGTTTAATGGTAAGGAATTTTTTTATCATGGCGGGATTATACAAAAAAAAGGTGTACAAATGGTTCTATGTGTTGGTGAGGGTGAAATAAAAGTTATTCAGGCGGTTATTAATTTTGTTTTTGTATAATCGCCACAATTTTAATTTTGAAGGAACCATAGAATATGGAGATATTTAGTCAATTATTACCGTTTGTATTTTTAATCGCAATTATGTACTTTGTGATTATCCGCCCACAACAACAAGAAGCAAAAAAACTGCAAGCGATGAGAGAAGAGCTCAAAAAAGGTGATAAAGTAATCACTGGTGGTGGTTTTATCGTAGTTGTTCATAAAGTAGAAGAGCAATTTATTCAAGTGAAAATGAATGATGATGTAATTGTGAAGATTACAAAAGACTCTGTTGCAAGAAAGTACGAGGATGAAGCTTAATTATCGTATCTCTCTTTTAGTTGGTGCGATAGTATTTGGACTTTTTTTTTCACTCCCTTCTTTGTTACAAACAGAGGGGAAAAAAGTCAACTTAGGGCTTGATCTTCAAGGTGGCTTACATATGCTTTTGGGTGTGAAAACCGATGAAGCAGTTGTATCACGTATGAAGTCTATAGCTGCAAGTATAAACCACTACACACAAAAAAAAGAGATTCTTATCGACTCCCTCTCTCACAATGAAGATCAAGTTAGCTTTTTACTGTTAGATAGCGACGAAATTTCAAAAATCAAAGAGTACCTCTCACAAACAAGTGGTGCAATTGTCAATGTAACTGGTGAACGTATTACCGTTACCCTTACACCTGATGAGATAGCAAAAACAAAAGAGCTCTCTGTTGCTCAAGCGATTGAGACAATTAGAAATAGACTCGATCAGTTTGGACTATCAGAACCTGTAGTAGCTGGACAAGGTGCAGATAAAATTCTCGTGCAACTCGCGGGTATCAAAACTCTCGAAGAGGAGCAACGTGCGCGTGAGCTTATCTCAAGAGCAGCAAAACTAGAACTAATGGCAGTGGATGAAGAGCGTAATGCTCGTGTTTCTACCATGACACACGCAGATGCTGCAAGTTATGGGGATATTATCCTTTCAGATGCCGCCCATCCGCAAATGAAATATCTAGTAAAAGAGATCCCTATCTTAGATGGTGGAATGCTTACAGATGCACAAGTTGGGTTTGATCAAAACAATCGTCCTGTCATTAACTTCAAGCTTAATGCTGAGGGTGCTGAACTCTTTGGAGATTTTACAGGTCGTAGTGTTGGTAAACGTCTTGCAATTGTGCTTGATGGGAAAGTCTATTCTGCTCCAAATATCAATGAGCGTATTGGTGGTGGAAGTGGACAAATCTCTGGAAACTACTCTGTTATGGAAGCAAAAGATTTATCGATTGCTTTACGTTCTGGAGCACTTTTAGCGCCTATTGAACTCTTAGAGAAACGCTCTGTTGGGCCAAGCTTAGGTGCTGACTCGATTCAAGCGAGTATGGTTGCACTTATTGGTGGATTTTTAGCGGTTATCATCTTTATGGTTGTCTACTATAGAATGGCTGGAGTTATCGCAAATATCGCACTTGTCGCGAATATACTTATCATTTTAGCCGTGATGAGCTTTTTTGGTGCGACACTTACACTTCCAGGAATGGCGGGAATCGTTCTTACTGTTGGTATGGCGGTTGATGCCAATGTTATCATCTCTGAACGTATGCGAGAGCTCTTACACGAAGGGGCTTCTATCCATAAAGTGATTGAAGATGGGTATGCAAATGCGATACGTGCTATCTTAGATGCAAATATCACAACGCTTATCGCAGCTGTTGTTCTTTATGTGTATGGAACTGGCGCTATCAAAGGTTTTGCTGTGACGATTAGTATCGGAATTTTGGCTTCGATGCTTACGGCAATTGTAGGAACACACGGAATCTATCAGATGTTAGAATCAAAAATTCATAAATCAAAAAATAAGAAATTTTGGTTTGGGATAAAGGCTTAAGAGATGGAATTTTTTAAATACACAAGAACTTACGGCTTTATGGCTCAATCAAAATATGCTTTTGTTTTCTCACTTATTTTACTTCTTGGCTCTTTAGCACTTTTAGCTACAAAAGGTCTTAACTACGGTGTAGACTTTGCTGGAGGAACGATTGTTCAGGTAAAATATGAGAGCATTGCACCCATTGATACAATGCGCGAAAAGCTAAAATCAAACTCTATGTTTGAAGGTGCTTCTATAAGTGAGTTTGGCTCACCACAAGAAGTGGTTATCCGTATGAAAACGACTACATCTGATGTAGTAGTAGATGTTGGTGATATTACACACCAAACACTTCAAGGTACGGGGGATTTTGAGATCCGTCGTGTTGATATTGTTGGGCCAAAAGTTGGAAGTGAACTTCGCGTTCAAGGGCTTACATCACTAATACTTGCAGTGATAGGTATTTTAATTTATGTTGCATTTAGATTTGAGTGGAGATTTGCAGTTGCTTCTGTGCTTGCACTTGTACACGATATCATTATCGCTTTGGGAGCGCTCTCTCTTGCACAAATCGATGTAAACCTTGATGTGCTTGCTGCACTTCTCACTATTTTGGGATATTCACTTAACGATACTATCATTATTTTTGACCGTATTCGAGAGGGTATTACTGATTCTAAAAGTACAGATTTTAAAGAGACAATCGATACTTCTGTAACGAAAACTCTCTCAAGAACAACATTAACATCGCTGACTACTCTCTTTGTGGTCTTTACCTTGTTTATGTTTGGCGGTGAGATTATCCATCCATTTGCGTTTACACTTTTAGTGGGGATTGTTATCGGTACATTCTCTTCTATCTTTGTTGCTTCTCCTATCTTGATACATCTTGGATTTGATGTGAAAAATTATCATGCCAAACTTGCAGAAAAAGCAAGAGTTGCAGCAGAAAAAGAAAAACTTCGTTCTCAATACGAATCAGGAACTCTTTAACCCTCTTTTATGACATGCCATACCTTTGGCATGTCTCTCTTCAGTCACATATTAAGATTATTTTTGTATAATCGCTTCAATTTTATCTAACGTTAAGGTTGTGAGTATGGATTGGGGCAAAGTTATTTATGTATTTTTCTCTTTAATGAGCTTGACGTCAATTGCAGGTTTTTTATATGAGCATAGCGTTGTTGCACTTTTTGTTGCAGCTAGTCTAAATGTTATCTCAACATTTTTAAAGATTGGTGTACGCAATCTTCTCTCTGCAGAACTTTTAGCTTCTTCTCTTGTAGCAGATTTACACCTTATTCCCGCATTTATTTATCTTCAAGTTGTAGGCAATCTTGAATGGGCTATAGCACTTGTCATTGGAGCTTTAATAGCAAATGTTTTTTCTATAGGTCTTGTATATATTGAGAGTTCCAAAACACACGAAGAGTATTAGATGCTTTGATGATGGGCTTTGCACCATCATAAAAAATAGGTTTATATAAACCTTTAATAGGAGAATTTTGTTTGCAATACGAGTCAAAAATACTAGAAAAAAAATGGCAAAACTTTTGGAAAGAAAACGAAAGTTTTGAACCAACCACAGATTTTACACTTCCTAAAAAATATATATTAAGTATGTTTCCGTTTCCAAGCGGACGTCTGCATATGGGACACGTAAGAAACTATACACTGAGCGATGCTTTTGCACGTTATTACCGCCAACAAGGGTTTAACGTTTTACACCCAATCGGTTTTGATAGTTTTGGTATGCCAGCAGAAAATGCAGCGATACAAAATGGTTCGCATCCAAAAACATGGACCTACCAAAATATAGACTACATGAAAAATGAGTTTTATTCTCTTGGATTCTCTTTTTCACGTAAACGTGAGCTTGCTACGAGTGATCCACTCTATACAAAGTTTGAGCAATCTTTTATTATTGATATGTATGAAAAAGGTCTTTTATATCGTAAAAAAGGACTTTTAAATTGGTGTCCACATGATTTAACTGTTCTTGCAAATGAGCAGGTAATAGAGGGATGCTGTTGGAGATGTGATACTCCGATAGAGAAAAAAGAGATGAATCAGTATTACTTTAAAATCACACACTATACAGATGAACTCTTAGGAGATTTAAAAAAGCTTGAGAATGGTTGGCCAAAACAAGTTCTCACGATGCAAGAGAACTGGATAGGAAAATCAAATGGTTTAGCATTTAAACTCAATCTTTCTGATGAAAGTACGCATTTACTTCAAAACTCTTTTGATGGGTTTGATGTCTTTACCACACGTCCAGATACTATTTATGGCGTCACTTATACGGCTCTTGCACCCGAACATGCCATAGTAAGTTATATGATTGAAAATAAACTTTTAGATGATGCAACGATACAGCAGATAAAAGAGATGAAAAGTACTTCATCGATTGATAGACAAAAAGAAAAATCGGGTGTGAGTTTAAATCTTTATGTTATCCATCCACTTACGGGTGAGAAAATCGCTGTATGGGTTGCAAACTTTGTCCTTATGGATTATGGAAGTGGTGCTGTTATGGCAGTTCCTGCGCATGATGAGCGTGACTTTGATTTTGCTAAAAAATACAATCTTTCTATCAAAGCAGTTATTAAACCATTTGATAAAGAGTTAGATACAACAAAAGCATTTACGGAAGTAGGTGAGCTTTTTGATTCAGAATCTTTTGATGGAGAAAACTCACAACAAGCGCAATCAAAAATCATTGAGCATTTTGAAAAAGAAAAAATTGGGGAAAAAACCACAAACTTTAAACTTAAAGACTGGGGAGTTTCACGTCAACGCTATTGGGGCGCTCCGATACCTTTTGTTCATTGTGATGATTGTGGCCTTGTGATGGAGAAAAAAGAGAATCTTCCTATCGCACTTCCTGATGATATTGAGATAACAGGCGAGGGCAATCCACTAGAGAATCATCCAACATGGAAACACTGTAAATGTCCAAAATGTGGCAAAGATGCAACACGTGAAACAGATACGATGGATACATTTGTACAATCAAGCTGGTATTTTTTACGCTTTTGTGCCTCTGAATCCAACTGGGAAAATGAAGCATTCTCAAAAGAGCAAATAAGCTATTGGATGGGAGTAGATCATTATATCGGTGGGATTGAACATGCCATACTTCACCTTTTGTATGCAAGATTTTTTACAAAAGTATTCCGTGATTTAGGATATATAAACTTTGATGAGCCATTTGATAGATTGCTCACACAAGGGATGGTGCTCAAAGATGGCGCGAAGATGAGTAAATCAAAAGGCAATACAGTAGACCCAGATGCGATAATAGAAAAATATGGTGCAGATACAGCACGTCTCTTTATCCTTTTTGCTGCTCCTCCAACCCAAGAATTAGAGTGGAATGATAGTGCGGTTGAGGGTGCTTATAAATTTATCAAACGTTTTTATGAGCGTGCATCGCATGTGAACACTATGGATACATTAAAACCAATAAACCATGGCATGTTAAGTGACAAAGAGAAATTTGCACGTAAAAAAGTGTATGAAGCACTCGTACGTGCAAATGACGTTTATACTGAAAAATATACTTTTAACACGATGATAGCTGGTGTTATGGAAGCGATGAATGCACTCCAAGCACAAGAAAACCGTGATGTGTGGAGTGAAGGATATTGGATACTTTGTTCTATTATGGAGCCAGTGATTCCCCATACTGTATGGGATATCAGTGATAAGTATTTTAAACGTAACAATCTAGCTCCACAAAAAGTGGTTGACGAAGTATTTATAGAAGCAAATATCACTATGGGTGTTTCTATCAATGGAAAGCAAAGAAGTGAGATAACAGTAGCAGCTGATGCAACAAATGAATCTATTATAAAAGAAGCAAAAAAAGCAGTAGAAAAATGGCTAGAGGATAAAGAGATTGTTAAAGAGATTGTTGTTCCTAAAAAACTTGTTAATCTTGTGGTAAAAGGATAAAAATGCGATTGGCTACACCTACTCTAAAAATTATTTTTCTATGTGTAGCAATCTTGCTTTTTATCGGCTGTGGTTATAAACCAAGCTCAAAATATTCACGTGAAGTTGTAGGAGAAAAGATAAGCACGAGTGTCACTATCTCCTCACTCGACCCTGAAAATACCGT
>JAVETY010000057.1:0-11576 GCA_034005815.1 Sulfurimonadaceae bacterium
CCGATCTTTACAATTAAAAAACCTATACTAATGGATAAAAAATCATTAGGTACACTTTGAAAAACAAAAACTTGAAAGGCAGCTATGATTGCAAGGATTGGCAATATATTTATAAAAGACTCTTTTAGTGCGTCTCGTAGCTGTTTTAAGATTTCAAACATAGGACTCTATTCAACCATTGAGAGGAGATAGTGGCTTAAGTCTGTAATACTAAGAACACCCCTTATTTCGTTGCTATCTGTGACAACAACTCTTTTTATATTATGCTCTAACATCGTTTTAGCTGCATATTTTACGTCGATTTGTGAAGAGACAAAAAAGGCTGGTTTTTTATACACATCAAAAACATTTAAAAGCTCTATATCTCCCTCTTCAACTAAAATAGTTTCTAAGATTTGAGAGTTTGTGATAATTCCATATGCATCACTTGGTGAGTTTTTATCAACAACAAGTGATTTTACACCTTTTTGTTTCATCATTTGTAGTGCCTCTTTAAGTGTGGCATGTGCTTTGATTATTGCGACCTCTTTATGCATTAGATCTTCAACTAAAACTTTTTTTTCCATTATAATCTCTCCTCATCTTCGATGTTTTTTTCAAATTGGCTTAAAAGTGTTTTATCAAGTCCTACTATATTCATAATAGGTGTTGTAAACGCTAAGCCTTTTTTAGAGCTCTCTTCTATAAAGAGTTTGAGGGCTTTTAATACTTTACGAGACATACTCTCTTCGAGGATATATAAAAGTACCGTTTGATTTCCTTCAAAAGTAAGAGAGAAAAAAGTTTTTTTCTCCTCGACACCACTTCCTTTTGCTTCGATGATAGTGGCTCCACTAGCCCCTGCTGATTTTGCGACACGTTTAAAGTCGGTTTCATATTCTGCGTCTGCTATAACGACTAAAGCTACAAATTTCATAGAACTCCTTTTTTTGTTATTATATAGGAGTAAAATAAAAATAAGTTCTAGCAGACCTGTTTTGCTAAAAACCATCGAACTATTTCATCATCGTTATAGTGAAACTCTCGTTGGTTAAGAGGAATAGAATCGTTGCGAAGTTTTGAGCGGATGATACCCATAATGATAAAAGTTAAAACGAGAGAGAAAAATGCAAGCAAGATATCGAATTTATACCACACTATAAGAGGAATAATAAAAACAGTGTATTGCAATATAAGTTTTAGAACAAGGGCTAAAAACTTGCACCATTTGGTAGAGAGAGTAGGGACGGGTTCAAAAAGAACTAAAGAATCTTCTTGCATCATAAAAGTATGGCATGTGGATAAACCACATGCTAGTGAGATTTTTTAAGGAGGATAACATCTTTTTTTGATGTTTCTAAAAGGTCAAACGCATAAAAGCTTACACTTCCAGTTGTATGCATAGCAAGTAAATCAAAATCAATATCTTCAACTTCTTGGTTAAAAAGTTCTGCATTTAAAGAGCTACGTCTTACAGAAGTTGCGATATCTGCAGTGGAAGGAAGGTTAAGACCTGATACAAATTTATGAAGATTGATTTCTGATTCTTCACGAACTTTTGCTTGATACTCGATAACCTCTGCTTCATCAAATCCATAAGTATTAAGACGTGATTCAAATGGTAAATAGTAAAAATTTAAGATGCGAAGTTTTGATTGTGGGAAAAGTGTTGCCAATGTCTCAATAGTTTTTGCCGAAGCACTTGAAAGGTCTGATGGAACTAAAATAGTTTTATATTCAATTTCCTGTACATTTTTGATAACAAGAACAGGAATATCAGAGTTACGTACGATATCTTTTGTATGTGAACCTAAAACAAGCTCATCTAAAAAGTAGGTCTCTCCACTTTTACCGATAATAATCATATCTGCACCAACTACACTTGCTATCTTTGCAACTTCAGTTTTTACTCTACCACTTACGCAGTAAAATTTATCTTCAGGAATTGTTGGAAAATCTTCTAAAAGTTTTGCATAACTATTTTGACGGATTGTTTCCATATCTTTTTTAAATGAAAACATAGAATTTTCAGTTACATGAATAACATGTAACTCTCCTCCCATGGCATGTGTAAAATCAAGAGCTTTTGCTAAAACGACATAGCTGCTTTTAGAAAAATCTGTAGCAACGAGTGTTGTAAATTTTTTCATAAAATAATCCTTATTTTGATGCAATGTTTAGAAAAAAATCTCTAAACCTTATTGCGAAGCATCTTATCAAAAAAAAGATTAAGATTGCCCTTAAATGAAAGTTTTTCAACTAGGCTAAATAAACCTTAGTCATTAAGACTAAGATAAGTTGATTTAACTTGCGTATGTTAACTTTTTTTTGATAAGATTACAAAAATAATTCATAATAAGGATGATAACTATGGCAAAACATCAATTTCAAACAGAAGCAAATCAAATACTCCACTTGATGATCCACTCACTCTATTCAAACAAAGAGATTTTCCTACGTGAGCTTGTCTCTAACGCTTCAGATGCACTCGATAAACTCAATATGCTCGTGCTTACTGATGAACAATATAAGGGTGTAAACTTTAATCCTAGAATCGATATAAAAGTAGATAAAGAGGCTAAAACTTTAACTATTAGTGATAGTGGAATCGGTATGGATGAAGCAGATCTTATGAGTAACCTAGGAACAATTGCAAAATCTGGTACAAAAGCATTTTTGGAAAATATGACAGGGGATCAAAAGAAAGATTCACGTCTTATTGGACAATTTGGTGTTGGTTTTTATGCTTGTTTTATGGTTGCTGGAAATGTAGAAGTGATTACAAAAAAAGCAGCAAATGAGAAAGCATTTAAATGGACTAGTAAAGGTGATGGTGAGTTTGAATTAGAAGAGACTACAAAAGAATCACATGGAACAGAAATAAAACTCTTTTTAAATGAGGATGAGGGTGAGTTTTTAGAGAGCCACCGCATTGATACTATTATTAAAAAATATTCAAACCATATTCCATTCCCTATCTTTATGGATAAAGAAAACTTTATTCCAGCAGAACGTGATGAAGATGGTAAAGAGACAGTTCCATCTAAAACAGAGATGAAAAATGAACAAATCAACCGTGCAAATGCACTTTGGAGTCTTGCTAAGAGTGAGATAAAAGAGGAAGAATATAAAGATTTTTATAGCTCTATCGCACACTCTTCAGAAGAGCCTTTATCATGGATGCATAACAAGGCTGAGGGTGCTATCGAGTACACAACACTTTTTTATATCCCAAATAAAGCGCCAATGGATATGTATAGAGTTGATTATCAACCAGGGATTAAGCTTTACATCAACCGTGTATTTATTACCGATGATGAAAAAGAGCTCATGCCAACATATTTAAGATTTTTACGTGGTGTGATTGATTCAAAAGATTTACCACTTAACGTATCTCGTGAAATCCTACAATCGAACCAAATTATGGCAAAAATTAAAAATGCATCTGTGAAAAAAGTACTTTCAGAGCTTGCAAAAATGGCAGAAAAAGAGAAAGATAAATATAACACTTTCTATGCTGAGTTTGGTAATGTGCTCAAAGAGGGACTTTATAATGACTTTGCAAATCGTGAAAAAATCTTAGAGCTTTTACAATTTAATACACTCTCAACAAGTGAAAAAACAACAATTACAGAGTTTGTAAAAAATGTAGATGCAGAGAAAAAAGAGATCTATTACATCACAGGTAAAACATCTCTACCAATGTTGAAATCATCTCCAGAGCTTGAAAAATTCAAATCTCGTAATATCAATGTGCTTGTTTTAAATGAGGAGATTGACACTATTATCTTCCCAATGGTAACAGAATACAAAGAGTATAAATTTGTACACGTTAGTGATGCAAAATTTGATGAGAGTGATGAAGAAAAAGAAGCAAAACAAGAGAGTTCAAAAGAGTATGAAGGGTTTGTAAAAGAGCTCAAAGATACTTTAGGTGATCAAGTGAAAAATGTTGAAGTTACTTTTGATTTAGTAGATTCTCCAGTAAAACTTAAAATCGATAAAGAAGACCCAACCTACATGATGGCACAAATGATGAAACAGTTTGGACAAGGTGGCGATACAAAAGAGCCAGAGCCAATCTTACAAATCAATCCAAAACATGAGCTTATTCAAAAGCTTAAAAATTCTGCAGATCAAAATCTTATCAGTGATGCAGCACATGTCTTACTCGATCAAGCAAAACTTTTTGATGGCAAAGAGCTTGCAGATACACAAGATTTTATAATGAGACTTAACAGAATTATTGCAAAAGCATTATAATATATTAATTCGTATTTTTAAGGTGGGTGTAAAAGTAGCACCCACCAAATTTTCTCTCAAAAACTTTCTCCATTTTCAATACTCTAAAGAAATTATGTTATTTTGTTATTTATGAACCAAGAAATAAATAATCAAAAATTATCCAAACAAGAAGAGATTGCACTGTTATTACAAGATGCAGAAACAGAGTGTAAACATCTGCGAGATAAAACAGAGTGCGTATTTGATTTATGCGACTATATTTATACTACGCAAGAAGCCATCTCAGAACTAGGCCTTGATGATGAGCTTATACACCAACTTGTAGAAGATTATGTAGAACAAGTTTTAAAAACGAAACAACTTTTTTCTTACTATATAACAGAACTAGATAATGCAAGAGAAAATCATAAGCCACTAGACTTTATACCCTTACGTGAATTAGCGCATAAAAATCTTGGAGTAGCGAGAAATTTGCGTATAAAAGATGGACAGTCAATATTAGAGAAGATGATGCATGAAGAAAATATAGATTGTTTACGTTATTATCTAAAAGCACTTGAAGTTTGCGCTATCAAACTTAAACCTGAAGTTGCATATAACACTATAAAGTTGATAAAGATTAAAAGTACTATTTTTTAATAGACTGAGAAACTTGTTCCAAAACCCCTTTAGGTTTTATAATCATTGTCTCTTTTCTATCGAGTGGAGCAACAAATGCAAGTAAGATTAAAATAAATGAGAAAAAGACTCCACCCACGAGCGCTAGTATCATTTTTAATTTAAACTCTTTCATCTGCAACCTAATCTTTGTGAATGGATTTATTATAACATGTTACAATCTTTTATGCGTATCATAACTCTTCTTTTTTGTTTTTATTGCACTTGTTTATATGCAAAAGAACCCATGATGGCACTTTTAATCTCAGTACCATCCAACGACACACAAACACTTAAGATAAATCAGTCCTTATTTATTTGTAAACCTTATGGTATTGTCTCTATAGAGGAACTCTATAATAACACAGCAACAAATGAAACATGTAAAAGAGTAATAGAAAAGTTTTATAGAAAAAATCCCTTATTACAATACTATACAAGCGAGCGACTTGATAAACAACAACTTTATCATATTGAGTTAAAAGAGAATCGTTGCATTTTGTATGCACAAGGACAAAAAACTCTCTCAGAACTACTGCTACGACAAGGTTTGGCTTTTATGAGACCATTTTTTGAAGATTCTGAGTTTTACCATTTATTTATAAAGGCACAAAGAAATGCTAAAAATGAAAATCTCGGAATCTGGAGTGACCAGGGTATCATCGAATGTATGGCTGAGGTATATAAGGAATAAGATTTGAAGCAAGCATTTTATAATAGTATTTTAGTAACTCTTATGAGTATAGGGCTCAATTTTTTCTTTAAAATCATGAGTGCACACCTTATTGTAAAAAGTGAGCTTACACTCTATTTTACTGCGATTGATATATTTACCCTTACACTTCTCGTGCTTGTTGGCTTTCGCTCCTCTATGGTGGTCACATTTGCACAGCTTAAAAATCCTCAAATGATTATCAATATTTTTCGTGGGGTTATTGTGGTTGTAGTGCTTTTGGTGTGGGCATTTGTTATCCCATTTTTAAAGCATAAAATGGGAGTTTCTATCCACTATTGGTATCTAGTGGCTACGGTGGTAGCACTTAGTATTTACCTCTATTTTTCCAATATCATTGCAATGTACAGGCTTTATAATATTATTAATGCAGTGACGCTTCTTGAGCCGATGCTTTTATTGTTTTGGTTTAGTTTGGCATTTTTTGCTTTTGATTTGCGTGGGATTCAGCCTCTTTTTATAGGGACAATTATGAGCTCCTTTGGGGTGAGTATGTTTATCTATATGATGAGTAAAAAGTATTATCAGTCCGTGGTAATAAAACGTCCAGTTTTTGATGAAAAAGCGATAAAATTTTTGAAAAATTCAGTGATATCGACGATAGAATTTGGCTCGGGAATAGTGCTACTTTACATGGTTGTTTTTTTGATGCTTAAATATTTTACTATCGATGAACTAGGTGATTTTCAAGTGGTTACAAAACCCATCTTTACTTACATGATGATGCTTTTTGTATTTCCTATATTTCGTTTTGTTTTGCCTGAACTCTCCAAGCTTGTAAGTGATAAAAATATAGCAGAGATAAGTGAGCTAAAGCGTTGGATCTATCGTTATGCGTTTATCGTAAGTGGGGTGTTTTTAGTAGGTGCACTTTTATTTAGTACAGATATTATAGAACTTCTTTTTCCTCCACAGTATATTGGGGCTTCATTGATGCTCAAACATCTTGCATTTTTCTTTATATTTTTGATTATTAATGCGTACCAGATAGCTTTTATCAAAGCAAGTGGAGCATTTTTGAGCGCTTTACTGATTCGTCTTTTTGGGATTTTTGTGCTTATTATTACTTTTTATAGTATTTATATCTTCTTTTCTACAAGTGTTATATCACTCATTATCGCTTTAGTGGCTAGTTATGTGGGGATGTTTATTGTATCGTTTGTTTTAGAGAGAAAGATTTTTAGAAAACTACAACAAAATAATTAGTTGTTGTTTTCTTTATTATCGTGTGTTAAATAGATCCAAAACTCTTTGTGAGAATAACCACGGTTGAGGAAAAAGATTTGTAAAATAGCTACACGGTAGAGTGTGATAGCCATCTTTACAAAAGGGATAAACAAGCTAATTGCTACAAAAAATGATTGTTCTTTTTTCCCTTTTGAGCGCAGCATCTCCTCAACACCAATATTTTTACTTAAATAAAGTCCGAAAATAATAGAGAATAAAAAATTAAGGATAATTCCAAAAATAATATAAGCGATAATATCTTGTTCATGCATTCCGGCAATCATAGTTTTCCTTTTATACAAAGAGTATAGATTAAAATAAAATCATATTGTAACAAAATAATCATTTTGATTTACTGTGATATCTCATCTGATGGTTCATATTTTTTTACCATTTTATCGGTATAAAAAGTACCAAATGGTATAAGTGAAGCTACAAAAAATATCATACTCTCATAAGCACTCCATCTTGCTTTTTGCCACGCTTTTAAAAGATAAAGTACAAAGATTATAAATAAAACTCCATGTGCCATCCCTACAATCTTTACCGCAAGAGGTAAACCTGCATAATATTTGAGTGGCATTGCTATAAATAACAGTATTAAATAAGAATACCCCTCTATTATTCCTAATTGTCTAAATTTTCTTACGCTATGCTTAAACATATTTCTCTTTTCATAAAAATTTAGTGAATTATATAATCAAAAAGTAACAAAGCGCTTGTTTTTATAAAAATACAAAATTGTTAAAAAATCTTTTAAACATAGTTATACTATACTAATCGCTTCAAATCCGAAAACATAAGGCAAGACAATGGAGACAAATCTCGTTTTAGAGAGTGTGAAGTTTATGGTGCTTGGTATGGGGTCAGTTTTTCTATTCCTTATTACTATGATATTTTGTATGAATATTATGTCATGGATTATCCACAGATTTTTTCCTGAACCTAGCGCTAATACACAAACATCGCAAACAAATCAGACAGATAAAAAAAAGATAGTGGCCGCAATAAGTGCAGCGATTATGCATCATAGACAAGGATAAGGGCAAAAATGGCTAAAAAATATATAGATATAATGGATACTACTTTTAGAGATGGTTTCCAATCAGTTTTCGGCGGTCGTGTACTTATGGATGACTTTTTCCCTGCGGTTTATGCTGCTAAAGAGGCTGGGCTTACTCACTTTGAATTTGGTGGGGGTGCGAGATTCCAGTCACTTTACTTTTATCTCAATGAAAACGCATTTGAGATGATGGATAAATTCCGTGACATAGTAGGACCTGAAGCAAACTTGCAAACTCTCGCACGTGGTGTAAATACAGTAATGCTTGATACAGGAAGTAAAGACCTTATTGATTTACATGCCAAGATGTTTAAAAAGCACGGGACAACTACGATTAGAAACTTTGACGCACTTAATGATGTAGAAAACCTCAAATATTCGGGTGAGCGTATCGTACATCATGGACTTAAACATGAAGTGGTTGTAACGATGATGGACCTTCCTCCAAGATGTGAAGGCGCACATGACGTTGCATTTTATGAGAGAACACTTCGTGAGATTTTAGATAGCGGTATCCCATTTGATAGTATCTGTTTTAAAGATGCTTCAGGAACTTCAAGTCCACATAAAGTTCATGAAACTATTAAAATGGCAAAACGCTTAGCTCCTGAGGGAACACATATCCGTCTTCATACACACGAAACAGCTGGAGTAAGTGTTGCATGTTATCTTGCCGCTCTTGAAGCTGGAATCGATGGTATTGATATGGCAGCTTCCCCTGTGAGCGGTGGAACAAGTCAGCCAGATATTTTAACAATGCTTCACGCTACAAAAGGTATGAACTATGACCTTGGTGGATTAGAGATTGATAAAATTTTACAGTATGAAAAAGAGCTTGAACATTGTCTTGGTGATTATTTTATGCCGCCTGAGGCTACTATGGTTTCTCCACTTATTCCATTTTCTCCAATGCCAGGGGGCGCACTTACTGCAAATACACAGATGATGCGTGATAACAATATCTTAGACAGATTCCCAGAAGTGATCGCAGCGATGCGTGAGGTTGTTGAAAAAGGTGGATATGGTACTTCGGTAACTCCAGTTTCACAATTTTATTTCCAACAAGCACTCAACAACGTAATGCAAGGTCCATGGAAAGCAATCGCTCCAGGATATGGGAAAATGGTTCTTGGATATTTTGGAAAAACTCCAGTTGCACCAGACCCAGAAGTGGTGAGAATTGCATCTGAAAAACTTCACTTAGAGCCTACAACTGAAAAAGTTTTAGATCTTACAGAGAGAGATGAGACAAAATCACTTGGCTACTGGAAGAAAAAACTTGAAGATGAAAATATTGAGACAACAGATGAAAATATCTTTATCGCAGCAGCATGCCAAGATAAAGGGATCACTTTCCTCAAAGGTGAAGCAGAAGTAAACGTTCGTAAAAATTCAACAATGCAAAAACAAGGATGTACAAATATGGGTAACGGAAACTATACAGTAGTAGTAGATGGACAAAAGTTTAGTGTTCAAGTAGCAGAAGGGGATGCAGATATTCAAGTAACTGCAGTAAACGGCGAAAGTGCTGCACCATCAGGAAGTGAAATAGCAGTAAAAGCACCACTTCCTGGAAGTGTATGGAAAATAGTTGCAAACCCAGGTCAAAGTGTAAAAGAGGGTGATGTAATCTTAATCGTAGAATCGATGAAAATGGAGATAGATATTATAGCTCCACGTGGTGGTGTTGTAAAAGCGATTAATGTAAAAACAAACGACACCGTCATCGAAGGTCAAGTCGTCGCCATCATAGGATAAGCAGATGAAAAAAATACTTGTAAAATTTTTAACATTATTTGTTCTTTTTGGAATGAGTACACTTTATGCCTCAACGCTTGAAACACCTGTAGTAGAAACTAAAGAGGTGTACCAAACCCATACATTTACCGAGATGGTAAGTAGATTTCTCACTTCCACTGGTGTCTATGCACTTGTAAACCCTAGTGAAAACGAACTTAATGCTCATGGTGAAAAGATGAGTGATTTTCATAAATCTTGGGGTCGCATCATTATGATTCTTGTTACTTTTTTACTCTTTTGGTTAGCGATTAAAAAAGGGTTTGAGCCACTTTTACTTTTACCAATCGCTTTTGGAGGACTTTTAGCAAATATCCCTATTGCAGGGATTGCTGGAGATGACGGATTCTTAGGGATTATTTACCATATGGGTCTTTCGAATCAACTCTTTCCAATCCTTATATTTATGGGTGTTGGAGCGATGACAGACTTTGGACCACTCCTTTCTAACCCTAAAACAGCAATTCTCGGTGGAGCTGCTCAGTTTGGAATCTTTGGAACGCTTGTAGGTGCTATGGCACTTTCACAATATACGACGATTTTTGACTTTACGCTTAAAGAGGCTTCTGCGATAGCTATTATTGGTGGAGCAGATGGTCCTACTTCAATCTTTATAGCAACAGCGCTCGCACCTCACCTGCTTGGAGCGATTGCAGTAGCAGCTTATGCATATATGGCGATGGTTCCAATTATCCAACCTCCAATTATGAAAGCACTTACAAATGATGCTGAGAGACGTATTAAGATGACGACATTACGTCACGTATCTCGTTTAGAAAAACTTGTATTTCCTATACTTGTGTTAGTTCTTGCTATTTTAGTTTTACCAGAAGCTACGCCACTTATTGGTGCATTTATGTTTGGTAACTTCTTAAAAGAGAGTGGAGTTGTAAATCGTCTCTCTGATACGATGCAAAACGCACTTATTAACATTGTAACTATCTTCTTAGGTCTAGCGGTTGGTTCAAAACTCGCAGCAGATCAGTTCTTGGTTCCAAATACGCTTGCTATTTTACTTTTAGGAATCATAGCATTTGCTGTGGGAACGGCTTCGGGTGTGATCATGGCAAAAATTATGAATCTTTTCCCAGGACACAAGGTTAATCCACTTATCGGTTCTGCTGGTGTTTCAGCGGTACCAATGGCGGCGCGCGTATCGAATAAAGTAGGTATGGAGTATGACAAATCAAATATGCTATTAATGCATGCGATGGGTCCAAACGTTGCGGGTGTTATTGGTTCTGCAGTTGCTGCAGGTATATTAATCTCTCTCTTTATGTAAAAGAGCCTCTTGGCTTTCTCTCTCCCTTTGTATAAAGGGAGAGAGTCTTCTATTTTTTTTCTAACTCTTCGATAAGTGATGCAATAAGAGGGATAATATTATGACTCTTTGTTTTATCTATAAATCCATTTGCACCTAAAACTTCTGCTTCTCTTTTATTATTTTCACCTGTCATAGAGCTATTAACTACGATGGGAATATTTCTTGTTGTAGGATTAGCACGAAGGGTTTGGATAACTGTAAAACCTGACATCTCTGGCATCTCGATATCTGTAATAATCGCAGGAATAACCGATGGATCTTCAAGTGACAAAACGTAATCCACAAGTTCTTTTCCGTTTGAGAACATTTTCATCTTGAGGTGTGCATGTTCAAAAATACGTGTAAGTGCTTTTTGTGCTGTTTTTGAGTCTTCTGCTATAAGTGTAGTGCCCTTTTTAAGAGATTTTGGCATGTCCACTTTTTTAAGTTCAAGCGCCTCTTTTGAAACATCAACCATCGCACTTGGGATTGTATCTGCTAGAAGTTTTTCATAATCAAGGATAAGGCACAGACTTCCATCTTCAAGGCGCGTATCGTTCATCACAACGTTG
>JAVETY010000193.1:0-2816 GCA_034005815.1 Sulfurimonadaceae bacterium
AAAAAGAGATTTTAGATAATGGTGGAATTAAACTTACCTTTTTCGTAAATGAGGGTGAGAAAATTATTATAGAAAAGCTCCAGTATAGCGGAGTAGAAGGTCTAGAGACTGGAATGTTTGATGAGGTTATCGCCAATAAAGAGCGCCAATTTATGGGATGGTTCTGGGGGCGTAATGATGGAAAAATGTCTTTACTCGATTTAGAATACGATAATCTTAGAATCCGTGATCTATACATGCAACATGGTTACCTTGATAGCAAGGTTTCTGAGCCTTTTGTACGTGTAAATTTCGATCACTACATAGCTTCTATGAGCTATCAGATAGAAGAGGGTGATATTTATACTATTAGTAAGGTTCGTATTGAGCAAACACAACATGTTATAGATGATGCGGCTGTATATGAAGTGATAAGTATGGTTGCAGATAAACCATTTAATATCAAAACATTTCGTGATGATGCAGAAAAAATCAAAACTATCATCGCAGATTTAAGTTATGCGTTTGTTCAGGTTGTTCCTGACCTTATTAAAAACAAAGAGGAAAAAACAGTTGAAGTAGTTTTTAAAATCATTCCTGGAGATAAGGTAAGAGTGCGCAATGTGCTTATATCAGGGAATAACCGTACACTCGACCGTATTATCCGTCGTGAACTTTATTTGGGTCCTGGAGATATGTATTCGCTTACTGATTTAAAAGATTCTAGAAATTCACTTGGACGTTTAGGATTTTTTGATAGCAATACAATTGAAGAGAAACGTATCGATAATCAAACGATAGATCTCATTGTTAAGGTAAAAGAAGCACCTACCGGAAATATACAAATCGGTGGGGGATATGGAAGCTACGGTGGTATCCTTCTTAGTGTTGCTGTAGATGATAGAAATATCTGGGGATCAGGAATCGGAGTAGGTGTACGCGCTGAGAGATCTGAGATGAGTCAAAACTACTCTTTTGATATCTCCAATCCACGCCTTAACGATAGTGACTTTAGTGGAAACTTTTCTATCTTTACCTCTTCGTATGAGTATAACGATTATACCGTTGATACTATAGGCTCAAGCGTGGGAACAGGACATAGATTCTCACGCCATATAAGTGGATATATGGGATATGGGTATTCTGAAAATAAATATACATTCCAAGATGGAATAAATAGTGACATATATAGTGGAGAAAATAGTAGATACTTTGAAAATTATACAAAAAGTTCTATCACTGTGAGTATGACTTTTGATAACACAGACGATTACTATCTTCCTCGTGAAGGTTTAGTGCTGAGTCAAAGTTTTGAGAAGTCGGGTGTTGGAGGAAAAGCAGATTTCTTTAAAAGTAGAACAATGCTTGGAAAATATTATGGACTTGAAGATTATGTAGGGTTTGATGCTATTTTTAGGTACAAAGCACGATTTAACTATGCAGCTGACACTGGGATGCTCCCAATTAATGAGAGATTTTATTTGGGTGGTATAGGAAGTGTAAGAGGATATCAATCCTACTCTATATCTCCGAGTGAGATAGGAACAGATGGAATTGAAAGACGTATAGGTGGAATGCAAAATTTCTCAAATAGTGCTGAGATTAGTTTTCCTCTTGTACCAAAAGCAAAAATGCGCTTAGCGACATTTATAGACTGGGGCTTTATAGGGGAGAGTAATCTTCAAGAGTTCTCACGTGGAGGCTATGGTGCTGGACTAGAGTGGTTTTCCCCTGTGGGGCCAATCCAACTTATGTTTGCAAGACCACTTAATCAAAAAGATGGTGATAGAACAGCTGTATTTGAGTTTACTATGGGGCAGAGGTTTTAACAACCTCTCTCTTAGTTTAGAGTTACTTTGAGTGGCTTAAACTTTGGTAGCTTTGCTAATGCATCATTTGCAAGGTAGAGTTTTGTTTTGGAATTTATTTTAAGGGTGTTGTCTTCAAACACCATATCAAAATCTCTATTTCTTGGGTAATGAGATAAAAGTGTTAGTGATACAGAGAGTATATACGATAAGGCACTCAGTATCTTTGTCTCAGGTAGAAGCATTTTGTATTTGTCTTGGTGTGCTTGAGATGGAAACTTTTTTTTACCATACCTAGCAAGTGTAGCAATAAGTGCTATTTGCTTGTGGGTAAATCCATACTCAAGTGCACTTTGAATCAAATAGTAACTATGTTTATTTTTAGAATAAAAATGTATTGCAGTTCCTATAGGATAAAGCTTTGCAGCGATCGCAAGCTCATGACGATATTCACTTGGTAGATCCAAGTGTTTTGCTGTGAGGTCAAATATATCTTTTGCAAGTTTGTTGAGTTCATTGGCATGGCTTTGCTCTAAAACATGTCTATCAAGAAGATAGCGTACTGATGTATTATAGTGCTCTGGAAACTTGTTCTTCGAGTTACGTAAGAGATCACTTAGATAGACACCTTCACGCACGCCTACACCACTTGTGATAAGGTTTTGTAGGGGAAATTTTTTTAATACTCGTTGGAGTATCAAAGCTCCTGGTTTGATAACATCAAAACGATCACTTTTGATATAAAGCTTTTTTAACTTTTCTTCATCTGCATCTAAAATCTTTTCTATAAAATCTAAAAAAATCTCTTGTGTACATTCAAAACTATGAATTTTGTTTAATGGATACTTTGTATGTAAGATAAGCGCTTGTGCAATAGCTCTAAAAGAGCCACCAATGCCTATAAGTGTCGCGGGAGTAAGATTATCAAGTACTTGTAGCTTTGCATCGATAAAGGCTGTAGCACCAAGAATATTGCTTGTATCAAAATAGAGCTCTTTAAGACGTACTGTACCTAAATCAAGTGAAATA
>JAVETY010000058.1:0-11077 GCA_034005815.1 Sulfurimonadaceae bacterium
GTACTTTTAGATAGCTCACTCAAATCTTTAGAGGAAGCATTTCAAGTGTCTCGTACAACCTTTGGACTTATTAAACAAAACTTAGGTATCTCACTTGTGTATAATGCAGTGACGATTCCTCTTGCTATGGCAGGATATATTATCCCACTTATCGCTGCTATATCGATGAGTTTAAGCTCTTTGCTTGTGGTAGGAAATGCGATGCGTATCAGATGGAAATGGAAGAAAAACTAAAAAGGGAGAAAATATGGATAGTTGGGTAATAGCGATGATGTTAGGTGGTTCGATATTTTTAGGTCTTGCGGCTTTATTTGCATTTTTATGGGCGATTAAAAATGGACAATTTGATGATGAAGAAAAATTTTTAAATGCTGCTAAATATGATGGTGTAGATGAATTAAATGACGCTGCAAATCAAGAGAGAAAGAAAAAAGAATTACAAAAAAAGAGAACAATGCCAGAATAGAAAGTTGGGGTTTTCACCCCAAGCTTTTGAAAAATTACTTTCCGATTGTTTGAGCAAAAGCCTCAAGCTCTTCGTTTGAATGAGAAGCAACTTGACCTTTCATAAGAGCTTTTTTAGCTGCACCGTATGAACCGTCTTTGTACCCTTTGAGCGCAGTTGCGATATCAGCGTGAGACATTTCAGAAACATTTTTATTACCCATGTGAACTTTTGTCCAGTCCGCACCGTGGCAGCTTGCACATTTAGCTGGATTTACTGGAGCAGCCATCAAAGCTGAAGCAGTTGCAAGAGCAACGATTGAAGCAGTAACGATTTTTTTCATTTTTATACCCTTTGAATTAAAATTTTCAGATTGATTATAGTGTGCCTAATCTTAAATACTTGTTAATGATGGATTAGATAATATTATGATTAATAAATTTCAAACAGGATGAAAAGATGAGATATATAGACAATGATTTGAAGCATAAAACTATACTAATAACCGGTGGAGCGGGATTTATAGGTTCTAATGTAGCTTTTTATTTCCAAGAGAATCATCCCGAAGCAAAAGTGGTTGTCCTTGATTGTTTTAGAAATGCAGAAACCTTTTCTAATGGTAACCTCAAGAGTTTCGGGCATTTTAAGAACCTTTTGGGCTTTCGTGGAGAGATTATTAGTGGTAATATAAATGATAAAGAGTTATTGCTACATTTAGAAACAAAATATAAGTTTGATTATATCTTTCACGAGGCTGCGATTTCTGATACAACAGTACAAGAACAAGATTTGATGATAAAAACAAATGTAAACGCTTTTGTAGATTTGCTTGATATGGCATGTAGACAGGGTGCAAATATGATTTACGCTTCATCAGGTGCAACGTATGGAAATGCTCCTTCTCCACAAAAAGTGGGTGCTGAGCTTCCTAATAATGTCTATGGTTTTTCTAAGCTTAGTATGGATCATATAGCAAGAGAATATATGGAAAATCATGATATCTCTATAGTAGGGCTTCGTTATTTTAATGTATACGGACCAAGAGAGTATTTTAAATCTACAACAGCTTCAATGGTATTGCAGTTTGGACATCAAATATTATCAGGAAAAAATCCACGACTATTTCAGGGAAGTGATAATATTTTAAGAGACTTTATTTATATAGAGGATATTATCCAAGCAAATATTAAAGCGATGGAGCCAAAGAAAAGTGGTGTGTATAATGTTGGGACAGGAAAAGCAAGAAGTTTTCAAGATATCGTAGATATTCTCCAACGTGAACTAAAAACAGAACTTCCTTGTGAATATATTCCAAATCCATTTGTAGGCTCGTATCAATTCCATACAGAAGCAGATATAGAATCAACAAAAGAGGGGCTAGGATATGCGCCACTTTATGAGATGGAAGATGGAATCAAAGCGTATGTATTTGATATCAAACGTATGTATGAACAAGAGGTAAAATAAGCGTGCAGATTCTAAAAAATGCAAAACCAAATATCCTCGTAATTGGGGATTTAATGATCGACCATTATTTGTGGGGAAGTTGTGAGAGAATTTCTCCAGAAGCGCCCGTGCAAGTTGTGGATGTTGCTAAAGAGACTATGGTGCTAGGAGGTGCTGGAAATGTTATCAGTAATCTTGTAGCCCTTGGTGCAGATGTTGGAGTTTTAAGTGTTATAGGTGATGATGCAAATGGAGAAGAGCTTAAAGAGATGCTCCATTCTCTTCGCGTTGGTACTCAAAATCTTGCCATAGAAAAAGAGCGTAAAACATCAAAGAAAAGTCGTATCATTGCTGCATCTCAGCAGATTTTACGTTATGACAAAGAGAGTAAAAATAACATTGCACAAACTTCAGTAGACGCGTTCCTTGCCTCTTTAGAAAAAAATATCTCTACCTATGATGCGATTGTGCTTTCAGATTATGGAAAAGGTGTTTTATGTGAGAATCTTTCACAAGGGGTAATACAACTTGCAAAGAAAAATAGTGTCAAAGTTTTAGTCGATCCAAAAGGGAGTGACTATGCAAAATATAGTGGTGCATACCTTTTAACACCCAATAAAAAAGAGGCGATACAAGCTACGAAGATAGATATAATAGATGACATGTCATTACACAATGCGCTCAAAAAACTAAAAAAGATGTGTGATTTAGATATTTCTATGATTACTCTTTCTGAAGATGGTATTGCTATTGAAGATACAAAGCTAGAAAAATTTCCAACTGTAGCAAAGGAAGTTTTTGATGTTACAGGAGCAGGTGATACTGTTATCGCTTCTATAGCTTTTGCTCTTAGTGCAGGACTATCTATAGGTGAAGCGTGTAGATTTGCAAACCTCGCAGCAGGTGTGGTTGTAGGTAAAATCGGTTCTGCTACAGTTACTTTAGAAGAGATAGAAGAGTACGAGGCAACACTTCATAAAAGTACCTCGGATGCACATATAAAAACCTTAGATGAGATTTCTACTTTAGTAGAGCGTTTTAAAACACAAGGTAAAAAAGTAGTGTTTACCAATGGGTGTTTTGATATTTTACATGTTGGACATGTCAAGTACCTCCAGATAGCAAAAAGCTTTGGAGATGTTCTTATCGTGGGACTCAACTCCGATGCTTCTGTAAGTCGTCTCAAAGGTCCAACGCGACCTGTTAATATCGCTGAAGATAGAGCCTATCTCTTAGCTGCATTAGAAGCAGTCGATTATGTTGTTCCATTTGAAGAGGATACGCCGTTAGAACTTATCAAGTGTATTGCACCTGACACACTTGTAAAAGGTGGAGACTACGAAGGGAAAGAGGTGGTCGGAACAGAATTTGCTAGAGAGTTACGATTAGTTGATTTTGTTGATGGTAAAAGTACAACAAGAACAATCAAAAAAATAAAAGGTGAAATATGTTAAAAAAATTAGCATTAATAGGTGTTTGTACCGCTACAGCGTTTGCTATGCATAATGTAGAGTTAAACATCAACGATAAAGATTTAGAGCTAGGCGCTAAGCTTGATATGGGGCAATTTAATCATGCAGTAGATCCAGATACAGTGTTTGTAGGAATGAAGTTTTTAAAAGCTGATAAAGATCATGCAAGACCAAAAGATCCAGATATTAAAGACTATTATGAGCTTAACTTTTTAATGCAAAGAAAAGTTGATAATACAGGTTTAACTGTAGGGCTAGGTGTTAAAGCGAATCATACAGAAAAATTTACGACTGTGCCACTTGGTATAGAGGTAAAATATAAACTTCCATTTACAAATACTGTCCCTTTTTATATTGGTGGAAGTCTTTACTATGCACCACAAGTTCTTTCAATGAGTGATGCAAAAAATTATCTCGAGCAAAGAATTCAACTTGATATAGAAGTGATTCAAAATGCAACAATTCTAATTGGTGCAAGAAATATAGAAACAAACTATGAAGTATCAGGTACTACATACGATTTTCGTTATAACAGATCTGCTTATGTAGGTTTTCGTTTCGCGTTTTAAAGACTCTTAACAGCCTCTAAAACTTCTCCCGCTGTAATGGTTGTCATGCACTCATGATGACCAAGCGGACACTCTCTTTTCATACACGGACTACATTTCATCTCATGACGTACTATCTTACTTTTTTTATTCATCCATTGAGACGTTTCTAAATATCTTGTAGGTCCAAAAATCGCCACTGTTGGTACTTGATACGCAGCGGCCACATGCATCGGTCCACTATCATTTGTGATAAAGAGCGCACAACCACCGATGAGTGCACAAAGCTCTTCGATTGTAGTTTTTCCCGCCATATTTGTGTAGTTTATGACACCACATGTCATAAGAGCTTTTTCAATATCTCCCGCCATCTCTATCTCATTTGGTCCACCAAATATCATAATCTCATATCTATCCGCTAGAGCTGCTGCAACCTCTGCAAATCGTTCAGGATACCATCTCTTTGCACTTCCATACGTTGCACCTGCATTGATGCCCAGGGTAGGTTTATGGAACTCTTTTTTAGGGATGTAGAGCTTGAGCGCTGGAATCTCTTTTGGTTTCATTTGAAAGTTGATTGTAGCTATGTCACAGTATTGTAAAACTAAGTGTTGTTTTGTATTTATCTGTGGAGCGTGAGAAAGTAAAAACATCGCATGCCATGATTTGCGTGCACAGCACACAACAGTATTTGTAAAACGCAATAAAAGTGTTGCATGAAGCTGATTACGAAAGCTCACTGCGAGATGAAACTCACCTAGCTCTTTTGCAAGCTTGTACGTAGCTACAAACCTATTGGCTGATTTCTTAGTCATATCGACTATCGCTTTTTCACAACGAGGATGATGCTTCATCGCTTCTATAGAAGCGTAACTGCCTACAAATGTAAACATGGCATGCGGATATTTCTGCGCCAAAAGCTCAATGGCTGGAGTGCTCATAATAGCGTCGCCAAGCCAGTTAGGAAGTATGATTAAGATTTTCATAGTTGGTTCTCATTTTTGATTTTTATATAGATTGGAGTTTCATTTATAGCTAGCTCCTCAGATGTGATAGGCTCTCCAGTGTACGAAGTCACTTCAAAATTATCCATATTTGCTAACGATGTAGGAGTAAGTGCCCAGTGAATTTGAAGCAGTTCATCATCCACTAAAAACTGACAGATGTAATATCCACGTTTGATATCTAAGCGCAAAAACTGTGCAGAGGAGAGTTTCTCTACCATCGTTTTATAAACATAATATGCTTCACGTTTACGCAAACCATCACGACTATCTACAAGCCCATATCCAGGCGCGATAAGTTGATGCCATGAGAGAGAGTTAACTTGTTGTGATGCGAATGCCAAAAGATAGTATCGAAGCATAAATGCAGCATATAACTCTTCACTCACGCATTCGTATTCACTTGTAGGAGCATAGGGTGCTGTGTTTGAGATAGGCCAGTTGGTTTCAGTGATATGCACTTCATGTGCAGATTTTGGACTGAGCCAGACAAGCGTGCTAAGAAGTGCTATCTTGTCAGAGAGGTCAAATCCTAGTTGTAGATTCTCAGGTGCTCCACGTCTATCTACATAGAGGAGTGAAGAGACTCCATCGTAGCGATAAGGGGTAAAGTTAAAAAGAGTATGCGCAGTAAAGTGAAATTCAAAATCAATTGCACCGCTTCCGATAAGTTTTAAATCTGAAAATTCTTTTTCTCTTAGGTTGTATGCAGTTTGATAAAAACGATTGTATTCACCAACACTAAAAAATCCCCATTTTGCACGATTGATAGTTGTTCCAATCTCAAACATATCTATATGCTTGCCAAGTTCACTAAATATCAAACGTAAATTAGTTGTTAAAAGGGTTAAATCTGTAATATTTTCTCTATCTTGAATAATCTTTAGAGTTATTTTTTGAGTATGACATGTCATAATAAATTGTTTGAGTTGTGGGAGTGTATCCATCTCCCAAAGTTTGAAACGAAGCAGTATACGTTCTACTTTTAAATCGCTAATCATTTCCAAACTCTCATCTGGATAACGCTCAAAATCAATACCTAAACAGAAGAAATCTTTGGAATTAATGTGTTTACGACGGATAAATGGAGTCATAATAAGTGCAAGAGGCAAGAGTAAAAGTGCAAGCAGATATGTTTTAACAAGTGAAAAAAGTTCTACTCTGCGCATCTGTTTTTTAAATGCTCTATCTTTTAGTTGCGCTGGTTGATCGGAAAAACTATCCCAAATAAAAGGTTCTTGCAACACTTTGCTCCTCTTTATAAAAGTATGTAATTATACAACTTTAAGATAAAATGGCTCTATGATGAGATTTATAACACTATTAATGAGCTTTGTTTTCTTTGTTTCTCTGTACGCAACAGAACTTCAAAAAGCACAGCTTTATACCAATCAAAATATTGACGGTTGGTACATGTCAGAAAAACTCGATGGCATACGTGGATATTGGGATGGCAAGCAACTCTACACAAGACAGATGAAACCAATCCATGCACCAAAATGGTTTACAAAAGACTTGCCACCTTTTGCACTCGATGGAGAGCTTTGGACTACGAGAGATGATTTTGAAAATATACAATCTATTGTAATGCGAGAGATTCCAGATGAGAGATGGAAAAAGATAAAATATATGATTTTTGAAGCTCCTGATAGTGAGGGAGATTTCTTGCAAAGACTCAAGCGGATAGAAGACTATTTACTCAAAATACCATTATCACATGCCATGATAATTGAACAAAAAGAGTGTAAAAACAAAGAAACATTGGAAATTTTTTTAAGACATGTCATAGACTTAAAAGGTGAGGGCATTATGATTAAAAACAGTGCTTTAGCTTATGAAGGTGGAAGAGTATCACACATATTAAAAGTAAAAAAGTTTCAAGATACCGAAGCAAAAATAATAGGTTATAAAGAGGGAAAAGGAAAGTATAAAGATATGCTAGGAAGTCTTGAAGTAGAGATGATTGATGGCACAAAATTTTATATAGGAGGAGGACTAAGTGATGAGATACGCAAAAATCCTCCAAAAATCGGTACAATTATAACTTTTAAATACTATGGCTATACCAAAAATGGCAAACCAAAATTTGCTTCCTATTTACGAGTGAGAGAAGATTGATGAGAATTTTAGTAGTAAGAAATGATAAATTAGGCGATTTTATAACAGCACTTCCAACTTTTTATGTGTTAAAAAACCATAATCCAAACCATATAATAGTGGCATGTGTCGCTCCACTAAACTATGAACTAGCACTCGCGTGTCCTTTTATCGATGAGGTGATTGTTGACCGCGGAGATGATTCTGTATTTATATTAGCAAAACAACTTCGAGATGCAAAAATAGATCTTTCTATAACACTTTTTTCTAATACAAAAGTAGCCTTTGCACAATTTTTAGCAGGGATAAAAACAAGAATCGCACCAGCTACAAAAATAGCACAAATCTTTTATACACATCGAGTCAGACAGCGTAGAAGCGAAGTAAAGATGGCAGAGTTTGAGTACAATCTAGCACTTACGAAAGAGGCATTTACGGATACAGATTTGACTTATCCTACGCCACTCTTGACGTTTGAAGATGCAAAAGAAGTCGTAGAGAGATTTAAATCACAACGTGCCATAATAAAAGAGATAGTGGCTTTTCACGTTGGTTTTGGTGGTTCTTCAGATGCAAACTGGACGCTTGATGAGTATGTGGTGTTAATCGATGAGGTACTACAAACGAAAAAATATCAAGTAGTGTTAACATTTGGACCAGATGAGAGTAATCTCATGCAAACGATGCAAGAAAAGCTACAAGGTCGTGAAGTGATTTATACTATGTCAAAAGATGGACTTGTAGAGTTTGCGAAGCTCATAACTGGTTTCAAGTATTTTATAAGTACATCAACAGGAACATATCATCTAGCATCACTCGTAGGAACACACACCATCACTTTTTTTGCAGATACACTTTTTGCAAGTGCAGCAAGATGGAAAAGTGTCGGGGACGAAAAACTACAAGAGCATTTTATGATTCCGCAGGAGAGTAAGGCAAGAGAAGAGATGTTTATACAAGTAAAACAGAGGTTAGCTACTTTGTAAGTAGCTTTTGCATAAGTACATCACCAGCATTAGTGCTTGTGTGAGTTGCACCATGAAAATGTCTTATTTCACTGTAAAATTCTTTATCATCATAAGTATTATAAAAATTTTCAAATGTATTTAAATACTTGATAAACTCTTTTAAGGCAAATGAGGTAGTTTTGTCATTTTGCAAAATTGATAAAAGTTCTGGATGCAAAGGGGTGGTAAAAATATATAAATTGATATTATTTTCTTTGCAAATAGTACGAATTCTTTCGTAATACTCAATTCTTTTAGGATCTATTGCTTTATAATCTAAATTAGAATACATCAGAGGTATCTCTTTTTGTATCTCTTTTCTTGCAGCTACTAAATCATTTTCCAAGTTTCTACTTTCATAATCTTCATAAGCACTTGCCCATCCATTTTCATCAAATCTTGAACGTTTATCCTTATTTTTAAAATGATTTGAAAGAGTTTTTACAGAAGCTCTAAAAGCATCAAAAGAAAAAAATTTTTCTAAATAGTTTTCTTCTATACTGCTATAAGATAAAAAGTTAAGAGTTTTATTTTTTAGAAAATATGAGTTAGGCGGTATGTCAGGGTTGAAAGTATAAAAATCAACACCTATAATGACATTTTTAGGAAGTTTTTTTTCCTTTTGAAGATAAAGTAAAATACCTAAGTGATCTTCAACTGTAGCAGTGCCTACACCAAAATTATAAGTAGTTCCACCTAAGTATTCTGATACTTTTGCCGGATTTATAGAGTAGACCCTACTACTCCCAATCATAATATTATCAAATGGCTTTAGACTTATAAAGTAGTTTGTTTTTTCTGTTCTATCATCTCTAGCAAATTTAAACTTGATATTTAAAAGATTATATTTTGTAATATTATATGGGTCAACAATAAAATTGACACTAAAAATAAACGTACTTATCAAAAAAAGACCAACTAATAGTAATCGAATCCATCGCAACGGATTGTATTTATTTTTAGAAATTAAAGTATAAAAATTCATGAACCCCACTTAAATTTAAAAATGATGTAATAAGTAGAAAAATACATAGAAGTAAGCTTATACTGTTTAGATTGAATGACTTTAAATAACTCATAGAATTTTTTGGAAATAAAATAATAATAAATGCAGCTATGAGTTGTGCGAGAAGATATTTATCTGCAAAAATATTAGAGAGCCAAATATTACTATAATGAGCAAATTTTAATCCTAAGAATTTCAGTTCAGTTGGCAACACCACATTATCAAGTGAAAACATTCCCGAGTAGATTTTAAATACATCATCCCATTCTTTAGCTCTAAAGATAACAAACGAAAGATTTAAAAAGTTAAAAGTTAAAAACCAAGCAAGAACTTTGTTGAGTTTGATTTTTGTTTTTTTCCAATAATGATTAAGTACAATAGCAAATCCATGTAATAGACCAAACACGACAAACGTCCAAGCCGCACCATGCCATAGACCAGCTAGAAACATGGTTATTACAGTAGCAATCATGGCTCTATTGAAAGAGAATTTTTTACCAGAGCGAACTATAGGCTCATATATATAAGTAGTTAAAAATCTAGTCAATGTCATATGCCAACGTGACCAAAAGTCTATAACATTTAAAGCTTTGTACGGAGAGTTAAAGTTCTGCGGTAACATAATATTAAAAAGTAAACCAAGTCCAATAGCCATGTCAGCATACCCACTAAAGTCAAAGTATAACTGGAAGGTGTATGAGAGTGATGTAGCCCAAGCTTCTATAAGATTAAGAGTAGTAGCATGATCAAATCCATTTGTAGCCCACACAGCAAATGTATCAGCAATAACAACCTTCTTGAATAATCCAATAGAAAAGATAAAAATACCTAAAGCTATATTTCTATAATTCTTTACCAGATTCCACTTACTTGCAAACTGAGGCATCATCTCTTTGTGATGGACAATAGGACCAGCTATAAGCTGAGGAAAGAAGTAACAAAGAGTGCATAGTTTAAAAAGTCATACTCTTTAGTCTGTCCTCTATAACTATCAACAAGATAAGCAATCTGCTGAAATGTAAAGAAACTAATAGCAAGAGGAAGAGCAATATGAAGTAATGGAACATCAGCTCCAAAAATACCATTGAAATTCTCTAAAAAGAAATCAGTGTATTTAAAATAACCAAGTAAAGAAAGATTGGCACCTAAACCAAATAAGAGTAACTGCTTCTTAGATACCTTAGATTGCTCATTCTTCTTATTTAAAGTATTACCAATAACATAGTTAAATAACATACTAGAGAGTATAAGAGGAAGATAAAGAATATTCCACCAACTATAAAAGAAAAGGGAAGCAAATACAAGAAACCCTCTAGCGCCAGTAACAAGTCTTTTAGAGAGTAAAAAGAAATAGACAAAAAACGTGATGGGTAGAAACATAAATATGAATTCGTAGGAGTTAAAGAGCATTTAGTTCGAGTCCTTAACTAAAATATGGTCGCACTCTGTACTATTGGTTTCTATGATTTTATCACCAATAACTGTAGTGTAGTGATAAGAACTATGAAAATTAGTATTTTTCTTAAAATAGATTATCTTAAATGGAAGAAAGTATTCAATCATTGCGAATTGATTAAACAAAATTAACTTAATTTACTACTAATTAAATCTAAAAGGGACTCTATATTAGGAGTTTCTTTGAATTCGCCGATTTCAAAATCAACTGAAAATATATTTTCTATTTCCATTTCAACATCAACCGTAGTTAAAGAATCCCAGTTTTCTATATCTTCAAGCTCCATCTTTTCTGTTAAAATAAGAGTGGGATTAGAAGTGGCTTTTTGAATAATTTGTGTTATTTTTATAAAAATGTCTTCTCTTTGCATTAAAAGTCCTCTGTAATTAAATTTTTTAAAGATGAAATTGTAGCAAAGTTACTCTTAAAAATTAAAGTATAAAAACTCTGAAACTTTTCACATCATCGGAACTGATGGGACTACACTTATTTATACTTAGAAACATAAATATGAATTCGTAGGAGTTAAAGAGCATTAGTTGTTTTTACTCTCTTTATTAAGCTCATAAAGTTTTATATATTTATAAAAATTAGTT
>JAVETY010000059.1:0-10965 GCA_034005815.1 Sulfurimonadaceae bacterium
CTTTTAAGTATTGATTTTCTTTTCTAAGCGTATCCCAACGTCCTTGTGAAATCTGTTGGAGTTTTTCTCTTTCTTTATTTGCAAACGCATCTTTTACACCTACGGAGCCAATATTTGCCCGTACTCTATTTTCATAAAATTCTTTATGTTTAGCGAGAACTTTATAATAAGATTCTTGAAAGTTTTTATAGTAAGATTGTTCGAGCTCTTGGAGTTTATTTTTTTGTTCATTGTAGATATATCCAAATATAAGTAAAGAAAAAACAACTAAAACGACAGCTACAAAGAGCATAGTTTTATTTTTAGTACTTAGATTACCTAGCATCATAAATCCTTATAAGGTTTGATTATAGTACAGATTTACGATTTTTTGTAATAAAAGTATATAAATGCAAGAATTACTAAAATTGCACCTAGCTCTTTGAATGACTCATCATAAAAAGTGATAAAAAACCCTAAAAACAGTAGCATAAAACTAAAACTAATTGACCTTAATTTTGTGAAAATTTCACGTAGTATCCAATCAAGTTGATCTTTTGATATCTCTACTCGTAACTCATCAGAACTAATTTTTTTTAGCGCTGATTTGAAATCTTTTGCTATAAAAGGGATATCTTTTATCTCACTTATAATAGTTTTTGCAATACTCTCTTTTGCCCCTAGTGCTCGGGGAATATTTTGTTGAAGTATTGGTAAAATATCTTTTATACCATTGAAATTTTCTATATATGTAGTTCCTAGCCCTTCGATAATCGCACTTACACGTAAGATATAAATAGCATCACTTGGGAGTTTAAAAGGCAAATCTCTTGTAGCATCAAGGACATCAAAGGCTAGTTTTTGCATCGATTCTGAGTTTAAGTTTTCATTTGAGAAAATCTCAAACATCTTTTCTGTAAACTCTGCTAACTCTCCAACAGGTGCCTCATAGGCGATTGTACCTAACTTTTTTGAGGCTGCTATATAGCGCTCATAATCTTTCTCATTGGCTGATTGCAAAAGCTCTATAATTGCTATGCGAGTTTGGTTTGGAACACGTTTCACCATCCCAAAATCTAGAAGTATTATCTCCCCCTCTTTTGTGACGAGAAGATTTCCCGGATGTGGGTCTGCATGAAAGTAGCCATTGACAAGCATCTGTGTTGTATAAAAATCAACAAGTTTGTTTATGATAGATTTAAAATCTATATTGTTTTTGTAGATATTCTCTTTATCATCAAAACGAAAACCCTCTTCATAACTCATTACAAGCGCATCATCGCTACAAAGTGCTGGAAAAGGTAGAGGAAATAATATACCACTCGATTCATACACCTGTGAAAACTTTTGTAAGTTTCTAAGCTCTTGATTGAGACTTACTTCTTCTAAAATCATTACCGTAAACTCTTTGATAATCGCCTCAATAGAGTTCTTTGTCGTATGGGAGAAAAGTGGTTTAAAAAGGGTGTTAAAATAGCTAATAATCCGAATATCCGCTTTAACTTGTTTATCAATATCTAAACGTCTGAGCTTTACTGCCACTTTCTCGTTTGTATGCAGCGTTGCACGGTGTACCTGCCCTATAGATGCTGATGCTACAGGGATTTTTTCAAAGCTTAAAAAACTATCTTCGCTCAAGCTGCGTGAAAATACTTCTTTAAAGCTTTTTTCATCCATAGGGTCAAGTGAATCATGAAGCTTACGAAGTTCTACTAAATAGTATTCATCAAAAAAGTCAGCTCTTGTTGCTAAAACTTGGGCCAGCTTTATAAAACTAGCACCAAGCATAGTTACCACTTTTCGTAGTTCTACAGGTCCTAATGGCTTTATACCAAAGAAACTTTTGCGCTTTTTAATCACAAGATAGACTGTAAGTAAAAATACAAAAACCCCATAGACCCGACGAGGAGAGTAAAACTTAAGAGTTTTTATCTTAATTCCTCTTTTAGTTTTGCTAAATCCTCTTTTGTAGCAAGACCTAGCTCATCTATCACCTCTTTGAGAGTTTTCTTTATCTCCTCTTTGATACGAGCTTGTTCTTCTTTTCCTTTTGTCTCAATGGATTCTAAAAAACTTTTTGCATCATTTTTTTTGATTTTCCCTTCATCTTCAAGCTTTTTTATTTCAGCTTCTACTTTTTCACGAATCACTGTTGCTGCGCCGATACCTGTGTATATGAGTTCTTTTAACATGTTATTCTCCTTTTTTGGAATTACCAAATATTTGCATATTCTTGTTCTGTAAGTTTTACAAGTTCTAACTCTTCTAGAAAATGATAAAGCTCACGCCATCTCTCTTTATCAGAGCCTATTTTATCTTCAAAACGCGAAAGAGTATCTGTGATGATATTATCCATTAGTTTTGATTGCGCTGTCTTTGTATAATCATAATAAATAGTTTTGGCTTCCAAAGGATTTGTGCGTAAGTATGTTGCCATCTCGCCTGTTATCTTTATAAACTTCTCAATTGCCTCTTTTTTACTCTCCACGATAGCTGTTGTACTCATAAGTTCAAGTGCTGAGAAGTTTGGATACATGGCATGTGACTGATCTATAAAGAGATTTAAAAATCCAGTAAGTTCTGCTTCAATCCCCTCAAAGTTATAGAAACAAAGCCATGCACCATCAAACTCTATATTTTCTTGCATATTTTTGATGTGATAAAAATCTGTTTGTACAAATTCCACATCTTCTTTTTTTATAATGATATTGTTTTTCTCACCATAACGTTTGATGATTTCAAAACCTATCTTATTTGTTACATCATTCGATGCGGGTGTAGTGATTTTTATCTTTTTTCCACTGAGAAGTTTTTCTACTCTATCTGCACGAATCATAACGCCACCACGTGTTTCAAAGAAACACCCAAGAGATTTTATCCCATCAAAATAGTGTTCAAAAAGATGTAAGGGCTCGTTGACATGTATATCTATAGTTCCCTCATGTAATGCTTCAAATCCATCATAATGCTCTTTTGGTTCTATAAGATTTACTTCAAGCCCAGCTTGCTTATACTTTCCTAGCGCAATCCCTGCAACAAATGGGAGATGGTCAGGGTTTAAGAACCATTCAAGTGCAATATTTAATTTCATTATTTACCTCTTGTACTTTCTTTAGTGATTATTTTATCGGTGTTTTTATTTTGTTCGTAGGGGTTTATTGTCGGTTAATCTACCGTAACAAACCCATAGTATATATTTAGTCAGCAACTCTGTAGATAAGTTGCCCTGCAAGTTCCATGTAAACGCTTTTTTTCATCTCTTCCATTTTTATCTGATTTGAAACTATATAAGAGCGAACAATTTTGTCTAGTTCGTTAAAATCATAATGTTCAGCTAACATCGCTTCCATAGCTGCTAATCTCTCCACAATTCTATCAAACTCATCTTTGCGTAAATCTTCGTGTGTTTGTGAGTGAATATCCCAATATTTTGAAACAGGAGTTCCACCAAAAATATCATCTTCATCTTCAAAAAGTGCTTCGTAGTTGCTCATCGTTCTTCCTTTTTTTGAAGTATTGTAGCAAAAGAATAAAACCTTTTTCTAACAGCACATTTTTAATCTCTTTTTTAAAGGAAATTTTACTCTTTGTTAGAGAGTACAAGCCAAAAATCAATTACAGGTGAGATGTTTATAGTGTTTCAATATCTCTGCTATTTGAGCTTTTATCTTTGATAAATCAAATCTATCTAGCTTTTTAATCTTAGGATAGTTTTGCGAGATATTTTAAGATTGTAAAAGTGGATTAATCATCGCTAAAAATTCATCTCGTACTACTTCATTTGCACTTGCGATGATATAGCCTTGATGTGAAATTGGATCAATCTCTACTCCATCCAAATCTGTCACAAAACCACCCATATTTTTGATGATAATATATGCTGCTGAGAGGTCCCAAGGATTGGCTGAGTTTTCAAAAAAAGCGATGTAATTACTATATGCACCCTTGGCCACCATACACATTGAGTAGGTAATTGAACCACCAATAGAGGTGAGTTTTTTTATCTCTTTCTCTTTAAAAAGTGCATTCAAACTCCCAACAATTGGATGTTCGCGCTCAGGTTTGAAGTTTACCACGGCAACATGTGCATTGTGGCGTAGTGGAAGCGCAAGCATACCGATATACGATTTTGCTCCTCTTTCTGTTTGAAAAAACTCATTTGTAAATGGGTTATAGACTATCCCTAAAATCACTTCATTATTTTCTATCAGTGAGAGGTTTATCGCAGAAGTATTTTCATGTGTTATAAACGCCCATGTGCCATCAATCGGATCGATTGCCCAGTAAGGTTTATTGGAGTCAAAATTATTGTCGTTTTCTTCTCCCATCACTTGAATATCAAAACTATCTTTGAGGCGCTTTGACATGTACTCTTGTATCTGTACATCTATGTTTGTTAGAGGAGTGTCATCCTCTTTAAACTGATAACTAAAAGTGTTTGTAACACGTGCTTCACGTATGATGCGCCCTGCTTCTTCGACGATTTGTTTTGCGATGATTAGATAAATATTTCTCATTATTATTCTTTGTTTCTAAGTTGGCTAATAATATTGCTTTTTGTCTTGGAGACTGGTTAAAAACTATAAACCAATCTTAAATTTACCCCAAAATTGTTTTCAATATCTTCTTTTTGTACCTTATTTGCATCTTTATCATAGATAGTAAATTCGCGAGCAAGTGTATAAAGTATATCTGCGTGAAGTTTAAAATTTTTATTCACTACATACGTGATTCCAAGATTAGACATATAATCCATTGCTTCTGCATATCCACTCTTTTGAACAACATTATCATCTGCTAATCGTACAAGTGATTGTGAAAACATAAGACCTAAACGTAGAAGTGTATTTTTATCTACAAAATATCCAACGTGAGTGATTGGAAAACCAAAGATAAATTGCCATCCATCTTTCTCATTTGCTCTATAACTATAACTCATTACAGGAAGAGCAAGTGTTTTTATAGGATGGTAGTTTGCAAAAGCACCAAACTGAAATGAATGTTCCATATCCATTTGGTACGATAACATGGCAAAAATATTTGCGCCATAGGAATCACTCATCTCTTTTTCAAAGGTTGTATTTGCAGAGATAGAAGTGAGCATAAACCATTTTTCGTTTATAAGTTTTGGAAAATTCATACGTACTTCTAATTCATGGATTTGTTCAAGTGGTGTATCGATTTTATTTCCAAAAGGAAGATTCTCTACACTATCCCAGTTAAATCTCCAGTTGCTATAACTCACACTTGCATCTGCAATGTTTACTTTGAGATTATTTTTAAATACCCTTACAGTTCCATCCGTACCACCCACTTTTGCATCATTTAGATACGCTGTTTCATATGTTATTTTAGGTTCCAATAAAGTATCTAAGAGTGTTTTTTTTTCTTCTTGTGCAAATACTATAAGAGGCAATACACATGCCAAGATAATTTTTTTCATACTTGTCCTGTTTTAAAAATGGAGATTGCTTTTTGTGCTGCTATTTTATGATTTACCATCGGTTTTGGATATCCATCTATGGCATGTGTCAGAAGATATATTTCATCATGAAGATATTTTGATGTAACTGAAGCAAGTTCTGGGATATACTTTTTGATATAAATCCCTTCACTATCAAACTTTTTACTTTGTAAATAAGGATTGAAAACTCGAAAATAAGGTTGTGGATCGATGCCAGTTCCAGCACTCCATTGCCACGAAAGAACATTGGATGCTTTATCAAAATCTAGTAAGTGTTCTGCAAAAAATGATTCTCCCCACTGCCACGGTAAAAGTAAATCTTTGGTAAAAAAAGAAGCTACAACCATTCGTATACGGTTATGCATCGTGCCATAAGCCAAAAGTTCACGAATCCCTGCATCGACTATCGGCACACCTGTTGTAGCGCTTGTAAAGCGTGCAAACTTCTCTTCATCTGGTATACCTGCAAAATTATATTTGTAATTATTTTCTTCTAAAGTTGGAAAATGAAAAAGTAAGTAGCTATAAAAATCACGAAAGATAAGTTGTCGCAAAAATGGCTCACTTCCCTCTAAACCCTCTATAAAACGGAGTATTTGTCTTACACCGATAGTTCCAAATCGTAAATCAATAGCAAGATTTGAAGTAGCATCGATACGTGGATAATCTCTGTCATGCGCATAGGATTTAAGTTTTTCTTTTATGGCATGTAGCTTCGTGATTGGAGATAGGAAGTTTTCTTGTGGTGGATTAAAACCGATATTTTTTATATCTAAATCAGCAGAAGTGGCCACACCATCTTTAAAAATAGTTATCCCTGTGTAGTCTGCTTTATAGAGAGAATGTTTTGCTTGTGTAATGTTTGTGAGATTTTTAGTTTTTAAAACTTCTAAAGCTCGTTTATAAAAGGGAGTAAAAACGAGATAAGGAGTACAATCTTTTTTAAGCACATCATCATGTCTAAATATATATGTATCTTGTAAATAGCGAAAATCTATCACATGTGATACTTCTTTATCACGCTCTTTAGCGTAACTATCGTAATCTCCACTTGCAATTACTTCATCAAATCCAAAAGAGACAAGATGCGTAAAGATTTCTACAGGATTACCGTAGAAAATCTTTAAATCAAGTCCAATTTGCTGTAAATCAGTTTTTAGTTTCAAAAGTGCATCATAAATAAAACCAACACGTCTATCGGTTGGTTTGAGTTTGTTTAAGATGTGTGTATCGAAGATAAAGATGGGTAAAACTTCGCCAGGAAAACCAAGCAAAGGATTATCTTCCACTCTTAAATCTCTTCTAAACCACACAACTCTTTTCATACTTAATGACTATCTTCTTGGACTATTTCTTGAGTTACTTTTTGAAGGGCTTCTTGAGTTGCCACCTGAATTACTTCTTTGGCGATTTCCACCACCACCTTGAAGGATTGGTTTTGCAAGTATTGTTGGATCTGGTTCAAATCCTTCAACAGTTTGACGATCAAAAGTTTTCTTGATAAGTTTTTCTATTTGACGAAGGTATTCGTGTTCATCTACACATACAAGTGAGAGTGCTTCTCCGCTTGAACCTGCACGACCAGTTCTTCCGATACGGTGCACATAATCCTCTGCGATATTTGGAAGTTCATAATTGATAACTTGTGGAAGCAAGTCGATATCAATACCACGCGCTGCAATATCAGTCGCTACAAGTACACGTACACTTCCATTTTTAAAATCTTGAAGTGCTCTTGTACGCGCTGCTTGACTTTTATTTCCGTGAATTGCTGCTGCTGTGATATTTATTTTTTGAAGGTACTCTGTGAGTTTATTTGCTCTATGTTTTGTACGAGTAAATACTAACACTTGACGCATATCACGCTCAGCGATTAGCTTACCTAAAAGTGAGCTTTTTCTTGTGTCATCTACTATAATTACACTCTGTGTGACTTGCTCATTGGAGCTATTTGGACGTGCTACTTCTACTTCTGCAGGATTGTTCAAAAGTGTACTTGCCAAAGTTCTTATTGCAGGTGAATATGTTGCTGAAAAAAGAAGATTTTGTCTTTTTTTAGGAAGCATAGCTATTACTTTACGGATATCATTGATAAATCCCATATCAAGCATTCTATCCGCTTCATCAAGAACAAAAAACTCTACACCTGAGATATCAAGTGCTTTTTGACCGATAAGGTCCATAAGTCTACCTGGAGTTGCTACGAGAATATCAACACCCGCTGCGATTGTTTTGATTTGTGGATTGATTCCCACGCCACCAAAAACAACTGTACTTTTAAATGGAAGATATTTTCCATATATTTTTACACTCTCAGCTACTTGTGCTGCTAACTCTCTTGTAGGAGTTAAGATAAGTGCACGTAATTGTCTTTTTGCTGGTTTGTTTTTACTCATAAGTTCAAGAATTGGTAGAGTAAATCCTGCTGTTTTTCCTGTTCCTGTTTGCGCACCAGCCAACATGTCACGTCCTGCTAATATAAACGGAATCGCCTGTTTTTGTACTGGTGTTGGAGCTGTATAGCCCTCTGCTGTGATTGCTTTTAAAAGCGGTTCTGAAAGATTTAAATCTTTAAATGTCATAGGTATTTCCTTTGGAAATGCGAGCGTAACCAAAGTGGTAACTAAGGACGGTTTTAAGCAAGTAGTTTGTTTGATTTGAAAGTGTGCGGTAAAACGCAAGTTCGTAGAGGGAGCCAACCGTAGGCATTTTTCTAGTGGTCGAAGTATACCTCTTTATTGCGTTACTTTCAAAAAGAATTCCTACAAATTTCAAGCTCATTAAAACTATTTCACACTCTTTATATCACTACGAAGGGCGAGTTCTTTTGGATAAGGCTCTAAAAACATCTGATTTAAGAGATACTCTACATTGTATTTATTCGCATAGAGTTTGAGTGTGCTTAGTGGCACTATCACCGGAATAATTTTCGCTGCATAATCATCTATCTGCTCATGAAGCATCTTTTTTTCATTTGTATCTAAGAAATTTTTTACAAATCCTGCGAGATGTTGCAATACATTACGAGTTTTTCCTACAGAACTTTTTATAGCGATAGCTGTTTTAAATCCAAGCTCATACTCTTTTAAAATCTCTACAAAAGGCTTTTTATCATGATTGGCTACGATATTTCCTAGCTCTCTATAGAGTACTTCATCTTTAGATTGTAATAAAAACTTATAGTTTTGATGAAACAGCACCAAATCTTTTATCTGTGCATCTACTTTAAACTTTTCAAAAGCATCATATGCAAAAAGTTGCATCACAAAGTTCTCACGAAGCCAAGGATCAAGAAGTCTGCCCTCTTCTTCTATCGGTAAAAGTGGAAACTCTTTTCGACATAATGCTGCAAACATACCATCAGCCTTGCCATCATTGAATCCATTTTCGAGATAAACTTTTGCACTCATCATCCCACAACTAGGAGATTTTGACTTTAAAACAATTCCGCCTGCATTTGCATTTTTCACTTTTTCCAAATCAGCAAGCGAAGTAGCCATAAGAGCATCTGTAAGATTTTCTCCTGTTTTATTGGAGATGATAGTCATTTCATCTTGCTCATTTTTTACAACACGAATGGAAGGACGAGGCGATCCAAAAGCAAAATGCTCAGGACAAAAAGAGACGAACTCAGCATAACGGCTCAGTTCATCCATCACAAAATCATCTCGTTTATGCCCTTTATCAAAACGTACTTTCTCACCTAAGAGACATGCGGATACAGCGATTTTCAAGTGAGCAATCCTTTTAGCAACATGCTAAGCCACCTTGTTTATGGTTGACTGGTCCAGCACCTTTACCTAGATTTGGAGCACTTTGTATCGCTTCGTAGATAAACTTTTTACTAATTTGTATCGCTTCTTCTAAAGTATGTCCAAGAGCTATGTTTGCAGCTATCGCACTCGAGTAGGAGCATCCAGTACCATGGAGATTGGATGTATCTACAAACGGAGATTCAAATACGCGTTTTTGGTGTTTTACAAAAAGCTGATCGATACTTAGTTTTTGATGATTAATCTCTAAGAGTTGGTTTTTGATAAGTACGGGAGCGCCACAGTTAATAACTCTATCAAGCGAAGCTGTATCTCCATGAGAAAACCCAAAAAGCTCTTGCGCTTCATACAAGTTTGGAGTGATAATACTCACATAAGGAAAAAGCGTTTTCATCTCTTCTACGGCTTCGGGTTGTAGCAGAGGCGAGCCTACTTTTGAGATAAAAACAGGATCAAGTACGATAGGAATCTTTAGATCTTTGATAATATCTCTAATAGCACAAATGATATCAACAGAGTAAAGCATACCTATCTTGATAACACTTACATCAAAGTCTTCTAAAACAGCTTTTATCTGCTCTTTTATAAAATTAGGGCTTACTTCATAAAGACTACGAACACCAGTTGTATTTTGCGCAGTAAGAACTGTAATAGCACTCGCTCCAAAAACTCCAAATGCTTCAAAAGTTTTTAAATCCGCTTGAATCCCTGCGCCACCGCTACTATCAGAACCAGCAATTGTAAGTACTACTTTCATGCAACTCCCTCTTTTATTGTTGTTATTATAGAACGCATACTATGTTATTCGTAGAGCAGTCGTGTCACTTGATACTTTTTTGTCTATCGTATATCTAGTTTTTTATTAGTATTTACAAGCCAGTATGCAATAGCTAATCCAACAATCACCACACCGATAGTTAAAAGCTCATCTGATTTTTCTGATGAGAGTGAATATATGAGCACTTTACGAATAAGCGCTGCCATCGCAAGCATGATAAAGGCTCCTATGGCAAAGCCTTTGCCTTGGAGATGCTTAATCTCTTCATGGATAAGCTCTATCGCCGCCCACAACACAAGCAAACTTCCTAAGACAGTAAGAATACCTTTTTCGATTCCGATATCAGAGAAGAAGAGCTTATATATGTCATATCCAAAAAGCCCAATCGCAAAAAAAGCAACAACAACAAGCGCACTCGCTAGAAAAAAGTTTGCATAAGAGTTGAACTTTTTAAGTCCCATAAGGATTGTTTTTTCAAATTTAGAAAGGGAGAGAAATTTACTCAGCTCCTCTTCTCTATACGAGCTTGAGAGCACATCAAGATTCATATCTATAATCTTCTCAACCGCTTGTATCTCTTTTATATGCAGCTCTTTGTTTTGAAAATTACCCTCGATATTTTTTAAGATAAAAGTACGCACAAAGGTAAAAGCAGCATTAACGTAGTGTGTGGGCAAGCCAATCTTGACATGTATCTCACCGATGCGGTAGAGATTCGTAAAATACAACAAATCATATTTTCCACAAAAGAGATTGATAAACCATATGCGCACTTTTGTGCGATGGTTTGCGATGATATCTTTGTTTTTCAAAAACTGAGCAGTCTTTCCAAACCCCCATATATAGTCATAAAATTGATCTATAAACTCATCCGCTATCATTTCTATGCGAGGTTGCAAATCTTTTAAAATTTGCTCCTCTTCCTCAGAAAACTGATAATGTTTTTTTAAAGAGCTGTAGTGTTGCATAGT
>JAVETY010000060.1:0-10837 GCA_034005815.1 Sulfurimonadaceae bacterium
CACATATACTTGGACTAAAATGGGCATCACCTTTATCTATATTGACCCCTGCAATATGTGCTAATCTAGGAGCTATCAAATTTATCGGATTGATAGCTTTATCAGGATATGCAACATGACCTTGTTTCCCTCTCAAAGTTATAAAACCATTAATAGAGCCTCGTCGCCCTATTTTTATAGTATCTCCAAATGTTTTTTCGCATGTTGGTTCTGCTACAACAGCATAATCTGGTAGCATATTATTTTCTTTTAGATACTCGAGCATTTTGACTGTTCCATGTATCGCCGCACCCTCTTCATCAGAAGTGAGTAAAAGTGATAAAGTGCCACGAAAGTGTTGCGTTGATTTTATCGCTTCCGTCAATGCCGCCACACCACTTTTCATATCTTGTGCACCACGTCCATAGATATATCCATTTTTTTCTAGTGCTTCATAAGGATTTGAGTTCCATCCATTTCCAGCGGGTACAACATCCACATGCCCCAAAAAACAAAGATGGTCTCCATCCCCAAATTTTCTATATAAAAAGAGATTTTTTACGCCACCCTCATCGATACGCACAGGCGTAAAATCAGGTAAATACGTTGTTATAAAATCGAGTAAACCCCCATCATTTGGAGTTTCACTTTTGCACGAAATCATATATTTAAAAAGTTCTATAATACCCATAACACATATCCAACTTTATAAAGAGATAAAAAATCGATTATACACTAGAGTTATTTACAACTCTTTAAATTCACATGCCATGAAATTCTATGGCATGTCATGTTTTTTGTCAGACCAAGAGATCCTGAATCAAGTTCAGGATGACAAGCTTGGAGTTTAGGATAACGTAATGTTCGAAATACCACGTCATTCCATGCTTGACACGGAATCTTTTATGGCATGTCGTACTTCCTAACATGCCATGAACTACCAATCATCCAAAAGCACTTTTGCAGAAGCATGCATCTGTGTTTCTTCTTCTTCTTGAGGCTCATTTATCTCTAGCTCTTTGGGGTTTTCTATTTTAGGCTTTTTGGGGTTTTCTATTTTAGGCTTTTTGAGTTGTTCTTCGTACTGGAGCTCTAAGCCACGTGAGCTCATTACAAATCCATCCACTTTTAATTTACCCTCATGGATTTGATTGTGATGCTCTTTACACAGTGGGATGAGATTATGTTTATGGTCTTTATGAAAATGCCCAATAAAGCCTGCATTATTTGCGAGTGATTGCTCTTTTATGTGGTGTACATCTTCCGCGGGTGCATTACAAATCACACATTTCGTAATAAAAAGATTTTTATTATATTTGCTTGTTTTTTTCTTGACTAAAAGCTCAAGTTCATCAAAATCATTTGCTAAACGCTTCCGGATACGGTTCGCATTTTCTAAAAATTCACTATCCATATGGAGCGATTTTGCAAATTCCAATCCATAGATACTACTTCCGCTTCCGCTTTGTAATATACGATTAAACACAAGTTTGTCCGTTTCCTCTTTATATTCCACACTAAGATGTAAATCAACTACATTATCAAGCGTACAAATCTCTGGCATGGTAGAGAGTTGATGCAGGTGCGTGGCAAATAAAAAGAGGCACCTAATCTTTGCCAGTTTATCGATAGCACTTGCCACTATAGCCACACCCGAGAGTGTTTCAGTTCCGTGACTTATCTCATCACCCAAAACTAAAGAGCGGATAGTAGAACGGTTGAAAATATTTCTAAGCTCTAACATCTCCACAGCAAATGTAGATAAACCTTTAGCCAGATTATCACGTGAGACGATGCGGGTAAAGAGTGAATCAAATAAGCTAAATTTCATTGCACTCGCACTTACAAAAAATCCAGCTTGCGCCATAAGTACAGCGATGCCGATACTTTTCATCAAAGAACTTTTTCCACTTGAGTTGATTCCATATAAAAGTACACCGTTAATGGGATGGCCATCGTGCACAGCAACATCCAGCATCACGGTATTTGGATGTGGCAGATCCAAATAATCACGATTTCCCATCACAATATCGTTTGGCACATAGACTCCACCGCGCTCTTGTATCTCTATAAGCGGATGGCGTAGTTGCATAATCTGCATAAAGTTTTCATCTGTTTGCGTCTCTATCAGCATCGGTCGTGAATGGTTATAGATTTGTGCTACTTTAGAAGAGCTCACACCCACATCCAAATCGGCTACATACCCAATTACACGTTCAAATAAAATCGAGTAACGTCTATCATAAAGAGCTTGAAGCTGTATATATCTATCTTTTAGGAGTGACACTATCTTACGACGATTTTTCATAATCTTATCGGAGAGTTCATCTGTAAATCGAGAAGTAAGTTTGACATTATTTGTAAGTTTTTTGATACTAAAACCTGCAAACTCTTCCTCTTTTTTAAACGCACTCTCTATAAGCGAAAAGCGATTTTTACTGATAGATATATAATATCCCTCTTTATCCAAGAGTCCGAGTGTCGCAGTAGAGTTTACTCCGCTCTCTTCTAACATCGATTCGAGTTTACTTATAATATTACTAAAGCCTAAAAACATTACACGGTTTTCTTCTACTAAGGTATCAATCGCTTCATCGACACCTTGCATTAAAAAGTTTTCATCGACTGTATTGGTGGTAAATCTTCTAGAAATATCCAAGTCGATTGTTTTTGTAATGTCACGCAAAAACTCATCGAGCTCTGACTCATGAAAAGGTGCTTTTTGGATTTTATGTTTTTTGATATAGGCAAATATCTCTTTCACACTCACCATAGAATCATAAATATGATTCATCTCAAATGGATGGAGTCTGCCAAGTTTAAGTCTACGTGCTAATCGTTCTAAGTCATAAATCCCACGCATCGATTCATCTAAATATCGTACATGCAATGAGAGTTTTTCTATCAAGTTATAACGACGCTCTAGCTCTGTAGCATCCATGATGGGGTTAAGTAAGCGCTCTTTAATAAGTCTACGCCCTATGGCCGTTGCACTTTTATCTATCATCTTTAAAAGTGTAAACTCTTTTTTATCTTTTGAGATTACACCCATCTGTTCGAGTGCATTATTTCCTAGATACATATATTTACGATTATCTATAATCTTTGGCATGCTTAGTTTTTGCACGATATAAAGGTCATGCTCAATCACAAAATCGATAAGTATTGCCAAAGATTCTGTAGTCATTTGACTTCGTTCTAAATCTAAATGCTCGATAGGTGAGAGGAGAGATTGTATCTGATACACCTCTTTAAAAAGTTCATTTTGAAACTCTATGCGAGGGCGATGGTGGTTGATACTATAGTGATAATGCTCGGCGATTTCTAAGTACTGCAAAATCTGTTTTTGGTTTTCTACACCCTCTAAAAATGTAAGTACCACCTCAGAAGTTTTATACACATTTAAAAGATTAAAAACTTCATCAAGTGCGTAGGATGGGTCTTCACTTGTTCCATGTGTTTCATAGAGCCATGTTTTGCCCGTAGTTACATCGATAGCTGAATATCCTACAGTGTAAATCTCTTTATATTTATCAACAACCAAAGAGACAATATAGTTCTCATCATTATCGATAATATAATCAAAGTTTGTACCAGGAGAAACTATTTGAGATACATAACGGCTGATTTTTGGAGGATTTCCCCTTTGGCGTACTACGATAACGGTGTATTTTTGCTCTGCTATAAGACGGTTGAGATATCTTTCAAAAGAGACGGCGGGTACTCCTGCTAAGAGTGGGTTCTTCTCTGAATTTTCTACAATATTTTTATTTTTCTTTGTGAGCTGTATGTTTAAGAGTTCAGCTATCTCTTTGGCTTTTCCAATCTGTTCTTCATCATTACTCACTTCATAAACTTCAAAAAAAGTTCCAATCTCTATAAAAACAACAGTATCTTTTCCATATTTTTCTTCAAAAAAAGTTTGTAAATCAAAGTAGATTCTAGCAAGTAGCTTGTTACTGTTTAGAATGGAGTCAATCTCAGTAGAACGCATTAAAAACCCTTAATTATTTGGGCGCAATTATAACATAAAGGATAGTTTGGTTTTTATACTTTAATGAATCTCTCTTTTTGTAATACATCTCCTAGTTTTATAGTGAAAAAGATGCAATTACAAGTTACTTTCAAATTAAATTGATAAAATATATCTTATGATATTTGGTTATCATTTTTAATTGAAAAAAAAGTAATAAAGGAAACAATGTGCAAAAAATATTTATCTCTCTTTTGGGATTTTCGCTCCTCTCTTATGCAGAAACCACCGTGGCTTCAAATGCAGGTGAGTTCTCATTTATCCAGCCAGTATCTGTTGAAAATGCTCCCGTAATAGAAAAAATCAAACCTAAACCTGAGCCTAAACCAGAACCTGTAAAAAAAATTAAAAAAGAAAAACCTAAAGAAAAACCTAAAGAAGAGCTCGATAGCGATGGAGATGGTGTTGTTGATTCAAAAGACAGATGTCCAAACACAAGTAAAATGTTTAAAGTAGATGGTTATGGATGTCCACAAACAGCAACACTTAGCCTTACTTTCCCACCAAGTGAACATAAAGTAACACAAAAACTTATCAAAGATGTAGAAATATTTGCACAGTTTTTAAAAGAGAACAAAGGGTACCAAGTAGTTATCGTAGGCTATACAGATAGCCAAGGGAAAAAAGATACAAACAAAGTTCTTTCCCAAAAGCGTGCAAATAGCGTCAAAGAGGTACTAGTACGTTATGGTATCAAAGAGACAAGACTCACCGCAGTGGGTAGAGGGATTGAAAACCCAGTTGCAAGCAATGCAACTGCTGAGGGACGTGCAGCAAATCGTCGTATTGAAATAGAATTAATCCAGTAAGGAAAAAGAATGAAAAAAACAATTTTATTAGCTCTATCCGCTATCACACTTTTACAAGGGCAAGATTTACGAACAACTGTAAATGAAGTTATCTCTTCAAATCCTACAGTGCAAGAGAGACTTAAAAACTATAACTCTACTAAAGAGGATACAACAACTGCTACATCAGGCTACTACCCGAAGTTAGATCTCACTTTGGGAGTGGGAACAGAGAGAACAAAACAATCTGACCGTCCTAGTACCCCAAACTCAACACACAACTTAAGTGTATATCAAAACTCACTTATGCTCACCCAAAATATATTTAAAGGGTGGGAAACTACATATAAGGTAAAACAACAAGAGTATAGAACCTTTGCAGCAGCATATAGTTATGTTGATAGCGTAAACTCTCTCGCATTTGAAGCGGTAAATAGTTACTTACAAGTGATGCGCCAAAAAGAGCTCTTGGATACTGCACAAGAGAATATCAATATCAACCAAGAAATTTTTGAAAAGGTACAAAAGCTTTATGATGCAGGGCTTACTACTCTCTCAGAAGTAAATAAAATCGAATCTTCTCTGGCTCTGGCAAGAAGTAACTATGTTGTGCAAGAAAATACACTCTTAGATGTTACCTACAATCTTCATAAAGTATTAGGGCGTTATCTTGATGTAAGTGAGATGGAAAAGCCACAGCTTCTTGTCGCACTTCCAGCAGACATAGAAGCAGCAGCCCGCTTCGCTATGCAAAATAACCCTGCACTTCTTATCAACAAAAACAATATCAAACAGGTGCAAGCTTCGTACCATGAGCAAAAATCAGCTTTTTACCCACAGCTTGACCTTGAAGTTTCTCAAAATATGAACAAAAACCTCAGTGGTATAGAGGGGAAAGATGATCGTTTCCGTGCTATGGTATTTTTAAAATACAATCTCTTTAATGGTTTTGCAGATCAAGCAGCACTCCAAAAAGGTGTAAGTGAGATCCATAAAGAGGTAGAATCAGCAAATGCACTCAGACGCGATGTGATAGAAAAATTAAACCTCGCATGGGCAGCGAATGAAAAATTAAATGACCAACTCGAGCACCTTACATCATATAGAGACTACGCGCTTAAAACGCTCACACTCTATGTAAAAGAGTACGATTTAGGTCGCCGTTCATTACTTGATTTACTCTCCGCACAAAATGATTTTATCGGTGCAAAATCACAAATCATCAATACAGAATATAGCATGCTCTATGCAAAATATAGAATTTTAAATGCTCTTGGAACTCTTGTGCCTACTGTAATTGGTGATTTAGATGCTGTTTATGCAAATGTAGGGCTCAAAGGACAAACACCAGAGAATGAAGATACACTCCCAATAGACTTAGATAAAGATAAAGACCTTATAAGTGATAATGAAGATCTTTGTAACAATTCACTTTTATCTGATATGAGAAGTGTATATGGTTGTAAACTCATCTATGAAGATACGCAAAGAATTGAGCGTTATAGTGGATTTGTATTTCAAAATCAAAGTGATGCTTTAAAAGATGAGGGATTCAATAGACTCAATAGTCTTATAGCGCAAATCAAAGAGTATGGTTTTGCTCATATGAAGTTTGATATTTTAGGACATGTTGATGATACAGATCTTTCACAAGAAGAACTTCTTTCATTATCACAAAAACGTGCCGAGGTCATCAAAGCGAAACTTCTTGAAGCGGGAGCACTCGAAGAAAATATTGTGTTACATGCCAAAGCAGACTCTGCACCTTTACTTACAAATGAGTTAAGCAAAGGGCAAGATGTCAATAATAGAGCAGATATAATTATTAGAAAATTAAAAAAATAAAGGTTTTTTATGTCTATAACAGATGCTGAAAACTTAAAAATGGACGCCCTGCTTGATTGTTTGGTACTTTTTACCAAACTTTATCATAAACCATTCTCAGCAGAAGCCCTTACAGCAGGGTTGCCTGTAGAATATGGCAAAGAATCACCTGAGCTTTTCTCTATCAATAATGCAAAGGGGCTTTTTTCTCGCGCAGCTGAGAGAGCCGGACTCAAATCGAGTCTTGTAAAACGTAATATCCATCAAATATCTCCATTACAACTCCCGATGATAGTGCTTCTTTCCAATCAAGGTGCATGCATCTTAGACCGTATGAGTGCAGATAGAACTCAAGTAAAAATCATCATGCCAGCAGAAGATGCAATAGAGCAATGGGTTGATATACATATACTCGAAGATGAATATATTGGTTATGCATTTATGATAAAAAAAGCGTTTGAGTATAGTGATGAGAGTATCAGAACATTGCAACTCAAACAAAAGCACTGGTTTTGGAGCACAATTAAGCTCTCCGCAGGTATCTATAAAGATGTACTTTATGCCTCTTTGCTTATCAATCTTTTTGTTTTAGCCTCCCCTCTTTTTACTATGAACGTTTATGATAGAGTTGTTCCTAACAATGCGATAGAGACTCTTTGGGTTTTTGCTATTGGTGTTCTTATTATTTACAGTATCGATACATTTTTAAAATTTACAAGAACCTATCTTTTAGAAACCGCTGCCAAAAAAAGTGATGTCATTATGTCATCAATTATATTTGAAAAAGTACTTGATTTAAAGATGGCACACCACCCTGCTTCGGTTGGTTCTTTTTCAAGTAATCTCAAAGATTTCGACTCCATCCGTTCCTTTTTAACCAATGCAACAATGGCTGCTATTATAGATCTGCCATTTGCCGTTATATTTTTAGCAGTGATTGGTTATATCGGTGGTTCGTTAGTACTTATCCCTATGATTACAATGACTTTAATCTTAGCTTATGCATTTCTTATTAAAAAACCTTTGCGTGCTAGCATTGAAAGTACGCACGAAGCAAGTGCAAAGAAAAATGCAATTCTTATAGAAACCCTCAACAATATAGAAACGCTCAAAACACTAGGAACGCTTAGTAATGTCCAATGGAAATGGGAAGAATCAACAGGAGAAATAGCTACAAAAAGCTTAAAATCACGCCTTTTATCTGCTTCTATTCCAACAGTTACACAGTTTTTTATTCAACTCAATACTGTAATGGTTATAGTCTATGGTGTCTATCTTATTCAAGATTTTGAGCTCTCGATGGGTGGGCTTATTGCAATTGTGATTTTAACATCACGCACACTCGCACCTATGGGACAAGTTGCAGCTCTTATGACAAACTACGAAGACACAAAAGCATCGTATGAAACACTCAATGAGATTATCTCAAAACCTTGCGAGCGTCCAAGTGGGAAAAAATTTGTTGAGCGTCCAGACTTTAGCGGTCATATCGAGTTTGTTGATGTTACATTTACATACCCTAACAACGATATTCCATCTCTTAAAAATGTCTCTTTTGTCATAAATGCTGGTGAAAAAGTTGGATTTATTGGACGTATTGGTTCTGGAAAAAGTACTATAGCAAAACTTATTTTAGGACTTTATGAGCCTGATTCTGGACAGATTCTCATAGATGGTATAGATATAAAACAAATCGATCCCGCAGATTTACGCAAAAACTTAGGCTATGTTTCTCAAGATATTATGCTTTTTAGAGGAACACTCAAAGATAATATCATCTACCGTGCAACACATGCGAGTGATGCTTCAATGATTCGCGCTGCACAAATCAGTGGTACAGCAGAGTTTGTCAAAAAACATCCTCGTGGGTATGAGATGCCGATAGGTGAACGCGGGCAAGGCCTCTCAGGTGGTCAAAGACAAAGCATCGGTATAGCGCGTGCATTTTTACTCAGTGCACCTATTATGCTTCTTGATGAGCCAAGTAATGCGATGGATCAGCTCACAGAATCAAATCTAATCAACAATCTACAAACAGCACTGACTAGTACTACAAGTATTATAATCACACAAAAGATGACTCTTTTGACTCTTGTTGATCGTGTCATAGTACTCAATGAAGGGCGTGTCATTATCGATGCGTCTAAAGAAAGTGCACTCGAACAACTCCAAGGTGGAGGTAAAAAAATTGAACAAAAATAACAAACCGGTTGAATACACTCAAAAAGATTATGAATTTATGAATAGTCTGAGCTCCGCTGTGCTTGAGCGCGCTCCAACAAAAATGAGCAAAGTTATTAAAATTTGGCTTGTAACTATTTTTGCTTTTGTACTCTGGGCATCTGTAGCGGAGATAGATGAGATTACTCGTGGAGATGGTAAAGCTATCCCTTATGGACAAAATCAACTTATCCAAAATCTCGAGGGTGGAATCATCGAGGCAATTTTAGTACATGAGGGACAAACTGTTAAAACGGGCGATAGCCTTTTAAAAATCAATAATGCAAAATCACTCTCCGCTTCTAAAACAAATGTAATCAAATACCAAGAATATGAAGCAAAAAGATTACGACTCTTTGCAGAAGCAAATCAAATTGCTTTTGAGGCATTTGAAACAGAAGATGAGGAACTTAATATACAAATTGCTTTAGCAAAAAAACTTTATGATTCAAGAAAGCTAGAGTTTTTAGCAAAAGATGAGGGTATGCTCAACCTTATCGAGCAAAAAAAGCAAGAATACAAAGAAGCACAAGCAAATATCAACTCTCTTAAAAAATCTCTTGAATATGTAACAGAAGAGATAGCTATGACTGCTCCAATGGTACGTGAGGGTGTAAAATCTAAGGTTGATTTTCTAAAGCTCAAACGTGAAGCAAATGAGATAGAAAATCGTATCCTCGCAGCAAAGCTCTCTCTTCCAAGGCTTCAATCAGCTATAAATGAGTTTCGTAATAAGCGTATAGAATCTAAACAATTGTATATAAATACCGCAAAAAAAGAGCTCCATGAAGTCACAGCTGAGATAGCAAGACTAGGAGCACAACAAGAGGAGTTTTCAGACCAAGTACGCCGTACTATGGTTTCATCCCCTGTTGATGGAATTATCCAAAAGATTTATATCCATACCGCTGGTGGTGTTGTTAAACCTGGAGAGGATCTTATAGAGATTGTACCAACGAGTAAAAAGCTAATACTCGAGGTAACAATCAAACCCTCTGATATCGCGTTTATCCACCCTGGAGCGGAAGCAAAAGTAAAAGTCTCTGCCTATGATTATGCAATACATGGAGGTCTTACAGGAAAAGTAATCTTTATTTCACCCGATACTGTCACAAATAAAGAGGGTGAAACATTTTATATCATCCATGTAGAAACACCAAAAAGCCATTTAGGCACAGATGAGCATCCACTCCAAATTATCCCAGGAATGACTGTTAATGCCGATATCACAACAGGGCAAAAAACAGTGATGCAATATATCTTAAAACCGATTTTAAAATCGAAACAATATGTCTTTACGGAGAGATAAATGAAACTTCTATTTTTTACAAAAAATATCGATATTGTAGATGAACTCAAAAAGCGACATGCCATAGATAGTACTTTGATAGCTTCAGATGAAGAAGAACTTTCATTACAACTTCGACAAAACCCTTCAATGGTCGTCATAGCTGATTATGATACCGTTGCAACTGAAGTAAATAAGTTTCTCTCGTCCAACCTGCTTCCTCAAAATCTTATCGTACTAGAGAGAGTTCCAGCTATTTTAACAGGCAAAAAACTTCTCTCTCGCAGAGTAAAAGCGTATGGAAATACAAGAATGAGTTCTATTCATTTCAATCAGATGGTTCAAACTGTCATGAGTGGCAATGTATGGAGCTATCCTGAACTTACAGCAGCACTTATACCTATCAATAAACAAATACGTTTGAATAATGATGCGCAAACTTTTTTAAATGAACGACTCACTCCACAAGAGATAGAAGTAGTTTCTCTCATACTAGAAGGCTTTACCAATGATGCTATCGCGTCTTCTTTACATATAACTACAAGAACTGTAAAAGCGCACATCACTTCAATCTTTACAAAACTTCGTGTCAATGATCGTCTTTCTTTAGTATTACTACTAAAATAATCCAAACACTCAAACAAAATTTTGATACATGCCATGACGTTCATGGCATGTAAGATACAAAAGAGATTAACTCTCTTC
>JAVETY010000194.1:0-2675 GCA_034005815.1 Sulfurimonadaceae bacterium
AGAGCTGCAATATCGAGTAAGCATGCACTATTTAGAAATATTGGTTCAGTCAATGAAGATCCAGAGATGGCAGAATTTGAAGAAAAAATCAAACTAGAGTTAAATAAATTAGGTATAGGAACAATGGGAATGGGTGGTACACAAACTGTTTTAGCAGTACATATCGAAGCAAACCCATGCCATATTGCTTCTTTGCCAGTTTCAGTTAATGTGCAGTGTCATAGTTCACGCCACACACATATCACACTATAAAGGAAAGAGATGAGTAAAACATACCATTTAACAACTCCGCTTAGTGATGCAACGGTAGCAGAACTTAAAAGTGGTGATATTGTATATTTAAACGGAATCATTTACACAGCAAGAGACGCAGCACACAAAAGATTAGTAGATCTTTTAGATGCAGGGAAAGAACTTCCTTTTGATCTTAAAGGCGCAGTTATCTATTTTGTAGGGCCAACACCTCCCAAACCGGGTGATCCAATAGGAAGTGCGGGACCTACAACCTCGTATCGTATGGACTCTTATTCTCCTAGGCTTATTGCTGAGGGGCTTAAAGGGATGATAGGTAAGGGCAAACGAAACAAAGATGTGACGGATGCATGCCAAAAACATACTGCAGTTTATTTTGGTGCAACAGGGGGTGCTGGAGCACTTTTAGGAAAACAGATAAAAAGCGCAGAGATTATAGCTTACGAAGAGCTAGGACCTGAGGCGATACGTAAACTAGAGGTTGTTGACTTTCCAGTCACTGTTATCAATGATGCATATGGCGAAGATTTATATAAAACTGGCCGTGCACAATATGAAGTTAAATAAGCTTCCACTTTAAAACAAGGAGAATAGATGAATATACATGAATATCAAGCGAAACAGATTTTTGCAAAATACGGTGTACCAACCCCTAGGGGAATCGTTGCAAACACACCAAAGCAAGCAGTAGCAAATGCTCATGAGCTAGGTGGAAACATCTGGGTTGTAAAAGCACAAATCCATGCAGGTGGAAGAGGTTTGGGTGGTGGTGTTAAACTAGCACATTCACTTGAAGAGGTTGAAACACTATCAAATGAAATACTAGGAATGACTCTAGTAACACACCAAACAGGACCAGAAGGTAAACTTGTTCATAAAGTTTATATTGAAGAGGGTGCTGATATAAAAGATGAACTTTACTTAGGTATAGTTCTTGATCGTGCAAAAGAGATGCCAGTTATTATGGCTTCTACGCAAGGTGGTATGGAGATTGAAAAAGTAGCAGAAGAGTCCCCTGAGAAAATCATCAAAGTAACAGTAGACCCGGCAATTGGCTTTCAAGGTTTTCACGGAAGAGAATTAGTATTTGCACTAGGTATCACAGATCCAAATGAGCAAAAGAAATTTATAAAATTCGCAGCTGCACTTTATAAGTTATATATGGAAAATGATGCAGAGATGATTGAAATCAATCCTCTTATAAAAACTGGAGCAGGGGACTTCTTAGCACTCGATGGAAAAATGAGCTTTGATGATTCTGCACTTGGACGTCATCCTGCGATTGAAGATATGAGAGATATCTCAGAAGAGGATGCAGATGAGAGAGAAGCGAGTCAATATGGGCTTTCATATGTATCTTTAGATGGTGAGATTGGTTGTATGGTAAATGGTGCTGGTCTTGCGATGGGTACTATGGATACTATCAATTATATGGGTGGAACACCTGCTAACTTTCTCGATGTTGGTGGAAAAGCAAATGCTGAAACTGTTGCAAAAGGTTTTGAGATTATTCTAAAAAACCCTAAAGTAAAAGCTATTTTTGTAAATATTTTTGGTGGTATTGTACGTTGTGACCGTATTGCAAATGGTATTTTAGAAGCAACGAAACTTGTTAATGTTCATGTTCCTGTAATCGTTCGCTTAGATGGTACAAATGCTCCAGAAGCAGCTGAAATACTAAGAAATGCAAACATCCCAAATGTTATCGCTGCTACAGACTTAGCAGACGGTGCTGCAAAAGCAGTAGCTGCAGCGAAAGGAGAATAATTTAAATGAGTATTTTAGTAAATAAAGATACAAAAGTTATCGTTCAAGGTTTTACTGGAAAAGAGGGTTCTTTTCACGCTGAGCAATGTATCGCTTATGGTACAAAAATTGTTGGTGGTGTTACACCAAATAAAGGTGGACAAGAACATTTAGGAAAACCAGTTTTTAATACTGTAAAAGAAGCAGTAGCAGCTACTGGTGCAACTGTAAGTATGATTTTTGTTCCACCTGCATTTGTTGCAGACGCAGTTATGGAAGCAGCAGCAGCAGGAATAGAGCTTGCAGTTGTTATTACAGAAGGTGCGCCTGTTCGTGATATGCAAGCAGCAAAAGCATTTGCTACAAAACATGGCATGATGACAATTGGGCCAAACTGTCCAGGAATTATTACTGCTGAAGAGTGTAAAATAGGGATTATGCCAGGAAATATTTTCAAAAAAGGAAATATTGGGCTTATCTCTAAATCTGGAACATTAACGTACGAAGGTGCAAACCAAGTATGTCGTGAAGGTTTTGGAATTTCAACAGCTGTTGGTATTGGTGGAGATCCAATTATTGGTCTTTCATATATACAACTTCTTGAGATGTTTGAAGCAGATCCAGAGACAAAAGCAATTGTTATGATTGGTGAGATTGGTGGAGATTTAGAGATTCAA
>JAVETY010000002.1:0-43219 GCA_034005815.1 Sulfurimonadaceae bacterium
AGTGTCCCTAAGAGGCTGTTGTTACAGGTCTCTGTGTTTGTGGACGGGAATTATAGACAAACTAGAATTCAATGTCAAGGGTTTTTTAAAAGAATGTGCATTTTCTTTTAAATTGTTTAGTTTCTGCCCCTTTTTAAACGTTTGGAACAAAAGCATGCCTTTTACGCTTACATTATAATAGCTCTATCTATTTTCAAAATCATTTTTACAATTATAAAATCACGATTAAAAGTATTTATATATCTTTATCTATACAAGAGTATTTTTACTTGGGTATATTCGCATCACTCTATAGATGAAAGCACTTCTATTTCTACAAAATGTTGCTTTATATTAACTCTTTCTTTATAGAATGGCATTGTTATTTAATTTATCGTCTATTCGATTAGACAGTTCAAGGAAAAAAATGGGACTTTATGACCGTGATTATGCAAGAGGCAACTCTTTTACTTATGAAAATGTAGCTAAAAGCGACACACAAATTATCTCTTTCGTAAAAGAGACTTATAAACTTTTTGCAGCTTCTATGATGGCTGGTGCTGTTGGTGCTTATGTTGGTGTTCCAATGGCGGCAACTATTGCTGCTTGGTTTTGGCCACTTTTTGCTTTAGAGATAGGTTTACTTATTGGACTTCATTTTGCAAAGCGTATACAAGGTCTTAACCTTTTAGTGATGTTTAGCTTTGTATTTATGACAGGACTTATGTTAGCGCCTCTTCTTTCTCAAACACTTGGTATGAATGGTGGAGCTACAATAATTGGAAATGCTTTTGCTATGACTTCAGTTGTATTTGGTGCTATGAGTTTTTACGCTATTAAAACTACAAAAGATTTTACAGGTTATGGAAAACCTCTTATGATTGCTCTTTTTGTGATTATTGGATTTTCTATCCTCAATATCTTTCTTGGTAACCCAATGTTACACGTTGCTATCTCTGGTGTTGTTGTTATACTTTTTAGTATCTTAGTTATTTATGATACTCAAAACATTATGCAAGGAAATTATGAAACTCCTATTGACGGTGCTATTGCACTTTATTTGGATTTTTTAAATATCTTTACTGCATTATTACAACTCTTTGGAATCTTTGGTAACAATGATGACTAATGAATCGCCCGAACTTTTTCGGGTGATTGATGCAAATCTCAACCGCCTCAAAGAGGGGATTCGTGTTATCGAAGATATAGTCCGCTATAGAGATAACAACAAAGCAGTCGCTCTCAAGCTTAAAAATCTACGACATCTCGCGAAAACCAATGAAACACTTACACTCTTACAATATCGTGATAGTACAAATGATGTATTACGTCCAAGTACAAAATCTGAACAAGAGCGTTCTGATATAACAAGTATACTTTTGGCTAATTTCAAACGTGCACAAGAGTCTTCTCGTGTCTTAGAAGAGATTTATAAACTAAGCAACATGCCATACAGTGAAAACTTCAAAACAATCCGCTATGAGCTTTACACACTTGAAAAAGAAGTACTTCTTAACGAGAAATAAGAAAAACTACTTCAAACTCTAAATAATCAAGTGGATAATTTTTCATTAACTCTTTTGTCTTTTTATAACTTAATACTTTTCTAGAACCACTCACACCACTTTTTTTGATATATCGAAACATATCTCTTACACTAAGAAATGAAAGTTGGTACTCTACAATCTCTACATCTACATCAAAATATCTTTTAGCTATCTCAACTATCTCTTCATTTGTACGTAAAACTCCATCAATTCCTGCTGTTTTATGCAATGTTCTAAAAGTATTTGCGCTAAAAATTGCCAGTGCTATAGGTGACTCAAGATTTTTTATATGTTTCAAAACACTTTCTAAATCATCTGCCCATTGGAGCGCAGAAGCAGAGAAGATAGCATCAAACTTTTTTTCTTTAAGCTTATCAAATATTTCTGCTTGATTAAAATCTGCGAAAAGAGTTTCAATATTTTTTGATTTTGGATGAAGTGAAAGCATATTTGGTGCAAAATCTATCCCTGTAAAGTGTTGATATTCCCACTCTATCTGCTTACATATTGCACCTTCACCGCAGCCTAAATCTAAAATATTTAGTGGTGAATTTTTTACGAGTGAGAGGAGTTTTTGTACCACTTGATTTTGTATAATATTGTATGTGCCATAGTGTGTGGCGTATTTTGAGAATTCGGTGCTTATTTTCATTTTTGTTGATTTGTAGTTGTGTTTTGCTCTAATTTGGCTTTTTCTGCATCGGCATGGCTTATAAACATTTGTAATAAAAAAACTATAATAATCAATATAAATATAGGAAAGCGCATATCTCTCATTATATCTCCATATTTTTTGCAAAATTATACCCTATTTTGTAATATCGAAATTTTTAGATATAATTCGCCACTTTTATTTCAGGAAAACTTATATGACAGCTAGTTTTTTACTCATCGTCCAAATAGTTTTGGTAGTTATTTTGACAATTGCCGTTTTATTACAAAAAAGCTCAAGCATTGGTCTTGGTGCATATAGCGGTTCAAACGAGTCAGTATTTGGTGCGAAAGGTCCAAACAGCTTTTTAGCAAAAACAACTTTTCTTTTAGGTTTTTTGTTTGTGGTCAATACTATTACTCTAGGATATATCTATAGTCAAGAAAAAAATCGTTCTGTTGTTGATACTTTAGTTGAGGATACAAATTACGAAGCACCTTCAGTAGTGCAAACTACACCTACAGAAGAACAAAATAATTCAAAATAGTTGCTTTTAGCAACTATTGCACCCACATTTTCCAAATCTCCCATTTTATATCTATTAAAATATTTCTCGCTACAATTACGTAATTATTTTTCATACATAAGGAACCAAAATGGTAAATGATATTTACAAAGAATGTGAAAAAAAGATGCTAGGTGGCATCGAGCACATGCAAAGAGATTTTAAAACATTACGTACAGGAAAAGTAACTATTTCTGCTTTGGATAATGTAAAAATCGACTACTATGGAACACTTACTCCTCTTGATCAAGTAGGTTCTGTTATCGCAACGGACGCAACTACTATAGTTATTAATCCTTGGGAAAAACAACTTATAGGGCAAATAGAGAGCGCAATCCAAAAAGCAAATATTGGTGTAAATCCAAATAACGATGGACAACAAATCAAACTTTTTTTCCCACCTATGACAGTAGAACAAAGACACGACACTGTAAAACAGATGAAAGTGATGGGCGAAAATGCAAGAGTAGGTGTTAGAAACGATAGAAGAGCTGCAAATGATAAAATCAAAAAACATGAAAAAGATAAAGAGATCACAGCAGATGAATCAAAAGCTGCGCAAGAAAATATCCAGAAATTAACAGACAAATATATTGGAAGTATTGATCAAATTCTAAAAGATAAAGAGATAGAAATCTTAAAAGTATAAAAATATGTATGGCATGCCATACATACCACAAGGAATCAAATGGATATTAAAAAAATTTATATGGATGCAGATGCTCTGCTTGAGGGACATTTTAAACTTAGCAGTGGTAACCACTCACAGTTTTATCTCCAATCTGCAAAAGTTCTTGAAGACCCTAAAGTTGCAAAACTTCTTAGCGAGGCACTTGCAAAAGAGATACAAAAATCAGGTCTTCAAATAGACGCTGTATGTGCTCCTGCACTTGGTGGAATTATTGCAGGTTTTGCACTTGCTACGGCACTTGGTGTGCGTTCTATATTTGCAGAGCGTGTGGATGGCGTTATGTCACTTCGTCGTGGATTTCTTGTCAAAAAAGGTGAGCGTATCCTTATGTGTGAGGATATTATCACAACCGGTGGCTCTGCGATGGAAGCAGCGCACGCACTTCAAGCACTTGGGGCTGAGATAGTTGGTGTTGCGGCTTTAGCAAATCGTGGTTTTTGTAAACGTGAGGGAAGTGCTATCACAACAAAACCAAACTGTAAACTTCCACAAGATATTCCATTTTTTGCGTTAGCTGATTTTACTTTCGAGATGTATGCGCCTGATAGTTGTCCACTTTGTAAAGATGGAAGCACAGCTATTAAACCTGGCTCAAGAGGTAACTAAGAGATGTCAAAAATTGCAACTGATTTTAAAGTCGATATGAAACATTTACAAAAAGTACATCGTACTCTTAAAAAAGCGGGCAATATTTTTCCAAATGAAAAAGAGCTTGTATCAACGCTAGAAGCAGAGATTATCAAAGCGCAAGATGATGGTTCACTCAATCTTTACTACTCTATGGCGCAGTATCTCAAACAACGCATTAAAGAGGTTCGTAGTCATTTACAAGCACCTGAAGAATCTCTCGAAGAAGCCTACAACGATTTAGGTTGGAGTATCAACTATTTAGAGTGGCTCGTCACAGAACAAAAAGAGACAAAGTAGTCTCTTTCAAGTTGCACGTTGCACAAGAGCACGTGCAACGTATCTAGATACGTAATTTACAAGAAACAATTCTATCTACTAACACTTTTGCTACTTCGCGTTTACTATCTACCATATAGGTTATAGGAAGTCCTTGTAGCTTTTTCTTCTCTTCAAGTGAACTTATCTTTACAACGAGATTTACATTTTGATTGTACTGCGCAACTGCTTCACAGACTAAACGCTTTTTTTCTATATTATCAAGTGTCACTATCACTGAAGCTGCATTTTCTATATGAAGCGCTTTGAGGATTGAAACTTTAGATGCATCCCCTAAGTACGCCTCAAACCCTTTTGACAAAGCTTCTTGTACATGTTTTGGAGAGTTATCAATCACTATAAACGATGCTCCCAAATCTTGCAAATGTGTTGCAACAAACTTCCCTACAATACTATATCCACATACTATTACATGGTTTTTTCGTGTTTCAAGAGCAGTCATATCGGAAGTTTGTGTATTCTCTGCTGTTGTACTAAAAAATCCCACGATTGTATTGAGTTTTGCTATAAAAAATGGTGTAATCACCATAGAAAAAATCACTACGAGTACAAGTAAAGAAGAGAGAGTGTTATCAAGCACACCGCCTACACTAGCCACTGCAAATATAACAAATGAAAACTCCCCTATTTGCGAGAGAGCAAGAGCTGTTTGAAGTGATACTGTATGGGAAGATGTCAAACGCATAACACCATAAAGTATAAGTGTTTTAAACACAAGTACCAAAGTAAAAAGCATAACAATAAGACCAATATTGTCAAAGAAAAGTGCTATATCAATTTTCATCCCAACCACAACAAAGAAAGTTCCCAAAAGTAAATCTTTAAATGGTGCGATATCTGATTCAACCTTATGATGGTAACGTGTTTCTGCGATAATCATACCAGCGACAAAAGCTCCAAGTGAATAGGTAAAACCCATATAAGAAGCGAGAAGTGAGGCAGATACTACGATAAAAAGCACAGAACCCATAAAAAGTTCCTCTATCCCAGATGAAGCAGAGAAGCGCAAAAGCCATGTCATTAAACGTTTCCCAACTACAAATAAGATTGATAAAACGATTGCAGCACTAAGAAGCGTATGTGTTAAAACTTCATAGATACTTTTTTCTTCTCCACTCATAGTGAGAAATCCGATAAGTATCAAAATAGGAATGACGGCAATATCTTGAAAAATTAAAATCCCAGTAGCACGTTGTCCATAATCAGAATAAATCTCTTTTGAACTTTTGAGATAGCTAAGTACAACAGCAGTAGAAGAGAGAGCAAAAGCAAGGGCGATAATCATGGATGATGTCTGTGCTATACCAAAGATATAATGCGCGGGGACATAAACAATACCAGCAGTTATAAGAACTTGTAAAATACCATTGAAAAATATCTCTTTTCGCATCGAATACATCTTACGTAGAGAGATCTCCAGTCCTATGGTAAACATCAAAAAAACAATTCCAAATTCACCAATATGCTCTAAGATAGCTGTGTCATTTAAGGTACGTAAATCAAACGCATATACCATGATGGTACCTGTAAAAATATAGCCAATAATTTGTGAGATTCCTAAACGTTTTAAGAATATATTCACAACGATTGATATACCTAGTGCCGCAGTTACATAAAAAAGAGTATGCTCCATAGTGTATTCTTTAGTTTGGATTTTTTTGGTTTAAAAAAGTGCGTGATTATATCATTATTTTTTCGCACTTCTGCGCCCTTTACTCTAAAAATATATAGAAGTTTTAAGTGTGTTTACACTACAATCACAGATTAAAAATTGACCTAATAAGACGGAGTTTACATGACTAAATTTATATTTGTTACAGGAGGAGTTTTAAGCTCCCTTGGAAAAGGGATTACAGCTGCGAGTATCGGAACCTTGCTTAAACACTCAGGTATACAAGTTGGCATGTTAAAAATTGATCCCTACATAAATGTCGATCCAGGTACGATGAGCCCTTTAGAGCATGGTGAAGTTTTCGTTACAAAAGATGGAGCAGAAACCGACCTTGACATCGGAAACTATGAAAGATTTCTCGATACTTCATTTTTAAAATCAAGCAACTTTACAACGGGTCAAGTCTATTCAAGTGTAATTGAACGTGAGCGTGCTGGTGGATATCTCGGACAAACGATTCAAGTAGTCCCACATATCGTAGGTGAAATTGTAAGCCGTATCAAGCTAGCAGGAGTTGGGCACGATGTTCTTATCGTAGAACTCGGTGGAACTGTTGGTGATATCGAAGGCTTACCATTTATGGAAGCGATTCGCCAGATGAAACACGATGACGAGGTGGAGGGAACATTTTTTGTTCACGTTACACTTATCCCTTACATCAAAGCAGCGGGCGAGCTAAAATCAAAACCAACGCAACACTCCGTGCAAGAACTTCGTCGTATAGGTATCACTCCTCAGATGATAATTGCCCGAAGTGAAAATGCTTTACCAAAAACATTTAAGAAAAAATTAGCAATGAGTTGTGATGTTTCAAGTGATAGTGTTATCGAAGCACTTGATGCTGCAACTATTTATGATATTCCTATCTCTTTTTTACGTCAAAATATCCTCAAACCGATTGCAAAAGAGCTAGATCTCGGAGAGCTCAATCCAAATATGGAAGAGTGGGATGCACTCGTGAAAAAAATAGTACAACCAAAAGAGAAAGTGGTCGTTGGACTTGTAGGAAAATACCTTCAACTCAAAGAATCTTACAAATCACTCACCGAATCCCTCATCCACGCAGGAGCACATCTTGATGCTCGTGTAGAGATTTGCTGGGTTGACTCTGAAGCTATCGAGGCTCATGGTGCAGAAGAGCTACTTAAAGATTGTGACAGTATTTTGGTTGCTGGTGGTTTTGGAAGTCGTGGTGTAGAGGGTAAAATAGAAGCTATCCGTTATGCACGCGAAAACAAGATCCCATACCTTGGTATCTGCCTTGGGATGCAACTCACCCTCGTAGAATTTGCGCGAAATGTTTTAGGCTATGAGGGTGCAAACTCTGTAGAATTTGATGAAAATACTCCGTATCCTATGATTTATCTTATCGATACATTTTTAGATCAAACGGGTGCTTCTCAGTTTAGAACACACCAATCTCCTATGGGTGGAACACTTCGCCTTGGGGAATATCCTTGTGAAACAAAAGATGGTTCACTTCTCAGTAAAGCATATAACGGTAAAAAAACAATTCATGAGAGACATCGCCACCGCTATGAAGCAAACCCAACATATAGAGATGTGTTAGAAAAAGCTGGACTTGTTGTGACAGGTGAATCAAATGGGCTTATCGAAGCAGTAGAGATTAAAGATCATCCTTGGTTTTTGGGAGTGCAGTTTCACCCTGAATTTACTTCAAGACTTCAAACTCCAAACCCTTCAATCTTAGCGTTTGTAAAAGCTTCTCTCGAAGCAGAATAACTCTTTGCACACTTTTTTAGATAAAAAATCTCTTTTCACCCTCTTAGAGCAAAGATTTGCTGAGGGTGAAAAAAAACTTGCACAAATTCCAAATCCCGCACTTTTAAACGATGCCTCAAAAGCAGCCCAAAAAATAGCACATGCCATACAAACAAACAAACATATAACCCTTGTTGGAGATTATGACGTCGATGGAGTAAGTTCTACTGCAATTATGGTTGATTTCTTTCGTCAGATTCCTTATCCCTTACATGCCATCATCCCCAACCGTTTTAAGCATGGCTATGGAGTGAGTCCAAAACTTTTAGAAACAATCGAAACAGACCTTATCATCACAGTTGACAATGGCATTAGCGCCAAAGAAGCGGCAGAAATCTGTAAAGAGCGTGGGATTGAGCTTATCATCACCGACCATCACACGCCCTCAGATGAGCTCCCACATGCCTATGCAATAGTAGATCCAAAACTTATGGCATGTGAGTATCCTTTTAAAGAGATTTGTGGTGCGCAGGTCGCGTGGCTCTTGCTTGCTCTTGTAAAAAAAGAATTAAATCTTTCTATCGATATGAAACAGTTTTTAGATATTTTAGCGATTGCTATTATCGCGGATATCATGCCACTTATCGATATAAACCGTACACTTGTAAAAGAGGGTTTGAACCTTATCATGCGTTCACAGCGCCCTGCATCTATCATCATCCGTGATTTTTTAAACAAATCAACCATCACTTCAGAAGATATAGGATTTATGATAGCTCCACGCCTCAACTCTGCGGGAAGATTAGAGGATGCGAAAATCGCACTTGATTTTTTCCTCTCACAAAACACGCATGAAGCATATTTAGGATTTGAGAGATTAAGTGCGCTGAATGATGAGCGCAAACAAACGGAAGCAGAAGCAACAAAAGAAGCGATAGCACAAGTAAGAGAGTTGGGTCACGGCAACGTTATTGTTGTAGCAAACTATGGATGGCATGAGGGAGTTGTGGGGATAGTCGCTTCGCGTCTCGTCGATACTTTTGGCAAACCTGCAATAGTGCTCAGTATAAATGATGGAATCGCCAAAGGGAGTGCAAGAAGTATCGGTGAAATAAATATCTACGAACTTATCAAAGCAAATGAACACTTGCTCACTAAGTTTGGCGGGCACATGATGGCGGCAGGTCTAGGACTACTAGCGCACAATATAGAAGAGTTTAGAGATGCTATCAACCAAAGTGCCTCAACTATCGACCCAAAAGACTTTGTACCAAAAGATAAAGTGTTAGGAATCATCCAAAGCGATATGATAGATTTTGAGCTTTTAGATATTTTAGAGCGTTTTGAACCTTATGGCGAAGCAAATCCACGCCCCTCTTTTTTGATTAAAGATGCGGAGATAGTCTCTATCGCACTCATGGGAAAAGAGAAATCGCATAGTCGCATAAGTGTGAGACAAGCTCCGCACGAACGACAAACCCTCGAACTCATCCTTTTTCATCAAGCTCTCGAAATGCCTCAGGATAGAAAGATAACATGTAGCTATACTGTTTCCAAAAATGAATTTAACTCCAAGGTTTCAGTGCAACTTCTTGTCAATAAAGTCTACTAATCTATAGTATTTCATAAGTTTTAACTTATTATATGTTTTTATAATAATATTAACCCTTTGTAATATAACAAATTTTTATCACAATTCCTTCCTTTTTGATTTTTTTTTTGCTATGATTATCCCGATTAATTTATCAAAGGGGAAAAAATGAAAAACATAATCGCACTTTCGGCTGTCGCTTTTTTAAGCACTTCTATCTATGCAAGCACAGATGTTCAAACACAACTCGATGAACTCAATGCAAAGATTCAAACTCTAGAAAAACAAAATGAGAGACAAAATAAATCTCTTTCAGAAGTAAAAATCCAATCTGCAAAAGATAATATTAAATTTGACGTAGATTTTAGAACGTCGTATGATTATATTCAGTACAAAACTGTAACAGGTGAAAAATACGGTAATGATGCACTTTTATCTAACCGCTTATGGCTTAACATGGGATTTGCTCCAACAGATACGATGATATTTAAAGGTCAACTCGCTTATAGTAAAGCTTTTGGTGCAAGTTATGGACAACGTGGAACAGGTATGGGTTTCGATACTTTTGACTGGATCTCAAGTGAAACACTGAACGATGACAAAGTAAGAGTACGTGAAGTATATTGGTTATGGACACCAAAAGTAGGTGACTTTGACTTTACAGCAAGCGTTGGACGTCGCCCATCTACAAATGGCTACTTAGCAAATATTCGTGAAGATGATGACCATGCAAAATCACCATCTGGACATGTTATCAATATGGAATTTGATGGAGCAAGTTTTGGTGTAAAAACTGATCTTTTACTTCCAGGAATGCTCTTTAAAGTATGTTTAGGTCGTGGTCTATCTAATGCTTCTTCATGGGCTGCTTCAGCAACTGGTGCTGCTACTAATGGTATGCCTTTCCCAACAGGTGGCTCTCAATATCAGGGTAACTACGTAAAAGACAGTAGTGCTGGCAATCTAAATACTGTAGATATGGCAGGTTTCATTTTTGTACCTTATGATGATGGACAATATGGAGTTCAAACAACATGGTATAGAGGTTTAAATGTACCAGGTTTTGATATGTCTACTTACAGCCCAACTACTCCAGCTACTTTGACAAATACAGGAGATATGGACGGAATGGCAATTTCTTTACAAGCTAAAGGATTAGGGGATGGTATTTCTGACTTTTTAGATGATACAACTTTATTTGCTTCTTATGCAATGTCAAAAACTCATCCAGACAGTGGAAAAGCGATGTTTGGAGAAACAGAATCTAAAACAGGTAACTCTATTTGGTTGGGTGCAACTATGCCAAACTTTATAGGTGGTAAATTTGGTCTAGAATACAACAAAGGTAGTAAACATTGGAAAGCATTCACATTTGGTGAAGATACAATGGCTGCTTCAAAACTCAATGCTCGTGGTAGCGCGTATGAAGCATACTTCACACAGCCACTAATCAAAGATGTATTCTCTATGCAAGTACGTTATACATATATCAAGTATGACTATACGGGTTCAGATGGTTTCTTTGGAGATGGTGGAGCTGCTTATAGCATGAGTGACGCAAAAAATGCTGCTTTAGCTGGCATGGGTCCTGATGTTATAGAAAAAGCTCAAGATCTTCGCGTTTATTTCCGCTACAGATACTAACAACCTATGAAAGTACCTTTTTGGTGCTTTCATACCCTCTTATAAATAAATCTTATCCTTACAATAACAAAAACTTCTAACTAACTCCTTAAACTAACACTTCTTACACACTTCACATTAAGAGTTTCAAAATTTTCTAAGCTCTAAAACTTGAATTAAGCGACAAACTTGTAAAATCAAAGCAGTTTATTTAAAACAAAGGAAGAAGAATGAGTAAAAATAAAATCTTAGAAGAGATTCTAAAAGAAGTTGACAAACATCCTGAGATTATGTCTCGTCGTGATGCTTTAAAATATTTTGCGGTTTCTCCACTTGCTGCATCAGTTTTAGCTGGAACAACTATCGGTGCTACTTCTGCACTCGCATCTTCAGATGCAAAAGGAAAAATTGTAATCGTTGGTGGTGGTTTAGCTGGTATGAGTACTGCTGCTAAATTTTGCCTTACGCTTAAAAATCCTGATGTAACTGTAATAGAACCAGATCCAACCTCAGTATCGTACCAACCAGGACAAACTCTTGTTGCTGCAGGTGTTTGGGATAAATCAGATATCACGTATAACAGAGATGAGTTTGTACCAAAAGGTGTAAAACTTATCAAAGGAAAAGTAACATCTTTCGATCCTGATAATAACAAAGTAATCGTAGATGGTAAAGAAGAAGTAACATATGACTACCTCGTTGTAGCAACTGGACTTACACTTAACTACGGCGCTATCAAAGGCTTAGAGGGTGAAATCACTTCAAGTGGTGCTGATAACGCAATCGTAAAACAAAAAGTTGGACATAACGGTGTTTACTCAATCTACTTCCGTGATGGTGCAGCAGATACGTACAAAGGTATCCAAGAACTCATCGCTCAAGCAAAAGCACACAAAGGTCCAGAAAAACTTCAAGCGCTCTTTACAGACCCTGCTACAGCAATCAAATGTGGTGGTGCTCCAAAGAAAATCGTTTACATTATGCATGACCTTTTAACGCAAGCGGGTGTAAGAGATAAAGTAGAGCTTATCTTCAATCCAAACGGCGGAAAAATGTTTGGTGTTCCTGAATACCACGAAGCGATTTTACAACAATTTAAAGATAGAGATTTCAAATGGAACTATGCACATAACCTTGTTGCAATAGATACAGATAGCAAAATCGCTACGTTTGAACACTTTTGGCAAGAAAAAGGTGAGTATGATGCTGACCTAGAAGAATACACAATGGTTAAAAAGACTAAAAATGTAGAGTTCAAATATGACTTTATCCATATTACACCACCGATGAAAGCTCCAGATGAAGTTGGAAACTCTCCAATCGGTTCACAAACAGGATGGGTACCAGTAAATAAAGAAACACTTCAACATGTAAAATTTAAAAATGTATGGTGTTTAGGTGACGTTGCTGCTGTTCCTATGGGTAAAACAGGTGGTTCAGCTCGTAAACAATACGGTGTTGTAGTAGACAACATGGTAGCTACAATGGAAGGTAAAACTACTTTACCAGCTAAATACGGCGGATATACAGTTTGTCCACTTATTACAAGTATCGGTACAGTTATGCTTGCTGAATTTGACTGGAGTGCAAAACCAACTCCATCATTCCCACTTGACCCAACAAAAGAAAGATGGTTATGGTGGTTACTTAAAGTGTACGCACTTAAACCTATGACAATCCACGGAATGCTTTCAGGTAGAGCATAACATGGTTCTAATCCAACTTGCTTGGATTAGAAAAGGTAATATATATCACTTTTTTATCAAAGAAGTGATTTAAAGTTTGTAATAAATATTAGTTTTATTTTATCTTCGATAGAATACAGAGAACTTCAAGGAGAACATATGAATAAAATGATCAAACTTGCACTAGCTGCAACTTTAGTATTAGGATTAAGTGCGACTACAGCGTCTGCAGATGTTAAAAAAGGACAACAACTTTTTACTAAAAAGTTAAAAGATCCTTGTGGAATGACAGGTGCTGCTTTAGCTGGAAAACATACTCAAGATGAGTGGACTGAAATCAATGAAGACGGTAAGCTTGCTGCTGAAATCAAAACATTATGTCCAAACGTTAAAGATGCTGATTTAAAAGACAACTTTTTAGAGCACTACTTTGACTTCTTCCACGAATTTGGAAGTGACAGCGGAAACGTTCCATCTTGCTAAATCCTTTTTGAGTCACCTTGTGTGACTCAAAACCCTCCTCTTTTTTCTATAATTCAGCTTTTTTATTAGATTTTTACTTTATCATCTGGCTATGAAAACTTTTATCTCTTGTTTTATCATACTATTTTTATTTTTAGGTTGTACAAAACAAAAAACAGCCCCACTACATAAGCTCACCTTGAGTGAACATGGCATAAATGGCATCAATCACATAACCCCTTACAACCGCTCTTTTATAAGTAGTAAGCTTCTAGGCTATGAAATAGCACTTTATAATAAATTTGAAAATCAAACCACACAATCACTTATGCGTGTAAGCTATGAGGGGCAAGAGATTATGCTTCTACTTCCTTCTCAACAAACAAAAGAGGAAGATGCTACAGTAGAAAGTATTATTATCACATCAAAGTATGTGAAAAACCTTCTAGGTCTAGAGATAGGTACACCGCTGAAGCGTGAACTTTTCATGGCATGTACAGAAAATAAAAATGAGATACTCTGTAAAGAGAATCCGCAAAGCAATATATCTTGGATATTTACCAAAACAAATAGTGATACACCAAAGCTCTTAGAGATAATCTGGACAAAAAATAGTGACTCTCTCTAATGAGATACAAGAGCTTCTAGCTACACTAGAGCAAATTCCCACAGCATATTTTCGTGATGGCACATCTGTTTATGTAGGTACGTCTTTAGGGGAGATTTTTCTTTTTCAAGATAAAATTGATATACCTTTAGATATTTTCATCCCTGTATCAAATACCGCTCTATGCACAATCATCACCTATGAAAACTTTATGGCATGTGCTGATATTGAGGGAAATATAAAGGTTTATAACTTACATAGCAAAAGAATAATCTCTCATATCTTCCACGGGGCTTGGCATGTAGAGCATATGATGTTTTTAGATAAGGAAACTCTCCTTGTAGGCTATACAAGAGGAAAGATTTTTCAAGAGAGTCTCACACCTCTCAAAGAAAGTAAAACTGTGAATCTAGCTTTTAAAACCATAGATAAAGTGCATATTATGGAAAATAAAACCTTTGCACTCTTAGAATACGATGGAAACTCTTTTGCACTCTTTGATAGAGAAAATCACAAACTACTACATAATAAATTTATAACTATATCTTCTAATATAAAAACCTCAAAACTCTTAGAAAATAGACTTGAGATAGTAAGCACAAATAATTTTACAAACAGTTATAACCTTTGTGATAGCGATGAGTTAGACTCGCTTATACTTCACAATGCACTGAGTGAGGCGTTTATCCTTGTAGAGCATAATCCCATTTTGCGCACAACTAGCTCCTATAAGAGACTCCAAAATATCTATGAAGAGATACTTCAAAATCTCATAAAATATATCTATACCCAAAATCAAGAGCTATTTTTTCGTACATGTACGATGTTAGAGTATAAGAAGGAGATACTTTTATCACTCCAAAAAACGTATAAAGCATATCCAAGATTTTATGAATTTGTAAAAGAGAAACGATTTGCACTTGCTTTTGGTATGAGTACAAAACACGCATATCTACAAAAAACACCTCCCTTTAAAGAGCTACAAAAACATTATACACACGCGTTTCAATCAGCTCAGAAATATATTTTACTTAATGACATACCAAAGGCAAAAGAGATACTACATCCCTTTCTAATCATCCCTTCCAAGCGAGAAACCATACAACTGTTTCTAGAACAAAATCAATTTTTTCTAGAATTTTTCAAAGCAATAGAAGAAAATGATTTTTGTAAAGTAGAGATGATTGTAAAAAAAGAGAAGTGTTTTAAGAATCTTCCTAATTATCAGATTTTTATAAAAACTCTCACACCTTTTACACAAGAGATACTCCATCTCCTCTATGCTGCAGAACTACAACATGCCATACCTATGATAGAAAAACTCCCCTCTTCACATACTCGTACAATTCTCATACAAACTACCGATGCTATGAAGCTTTTAATAGATGCGTACGAACACAATGACTTTATGGCATGTTATACACTTCTTGATGTTCATAATGAGCTTTTATGGTGTGATATAGGATATCGTTTAGAGAAACATTGGAATAAAATCACCACAAAAGCGAGAGACTGCGCAAAAAAAGGTGCTATAGATGAAGTGATACAAAGTTTGGGAGATTTTTTAGAGATACCATCCCGCAAAGATATGGTGACATCAATATTTAAAGTTGCACTTTATTTTAAAATCACCTCTCTTTTGGAGCAAAAAGAGTATAAGGAGTCAGAAAAAGCTATCTATAACTATAGAGATATGTTTGATAAAGATTATATTCTCACACTTTTAATGCAAAAATTTAAAGAAAAATCCCCAACTACCCTTGCTCTTATGTTATAAAACCTAACTATTCATTAGTTCTGCAAGCAGTTGCACAGTATGCGCATATTCCTCTTGTACTGTTGCATTTTGAGAGAGAAATTCTTGCATTTTTTGTTTTTTATTTATCGCTTCATCAAGTTCTGGATCATTTCCTTTTGCATAAGCACCGATGCGGATAAGCACCTCATTTTCTTTGAGAAGTGTGTAAAGTTTTCTAAATTTTCTTGCTGCGAGAGTATGCTCTGGCGTGATAATATCGTTCATAACCCTTGAAGCGGAGTTGAGTATATTTACCGGTGGATAGATACCAAAGTCTGTCATCTCACGGGAGAGTACAATGTGCCCATCTAAGATAGAACGGGATTGATCAGCGATTGGATCACTCATATCATCCCCCTCGATAAGAACAGTAAAAAAGGCCGTGATACTTCCTTTGCCCTCCTCTTTTCCTGCACGCTCCATAAGTTGTGGCAAAAGTGTAAGAGAAGATGGTGGATACCCTTTTGAGGTTGGTGGCTCACCAAGAGCAAGCCCTATCTCACGCTGTGCCATAGCAAAACGTGTCACGGAGTCCATTATGAAGAGAACATCAAGTCCTTGGTTTTTAAAGTGTTCTGCCACGCTCATAGCAGCGAATGCACCATATTTACGCATCAAAGGCGAATCATCACTCGTTGCTACGATGATAACTGTATTTTCGAGATTTCCCCCGAGGTTTTTTTCTATAAACTCAGGGACTTCACGTCCACGCTCACCGATAAGGGCAACTACTTTTATAGGTGCATCCGCACCACGTACTATCATCCCCATAAGTGTTGATTTTCCAACTCCACTTCCTGCGAAGATGCCTAGCTTTTGACCTTTTCCACAGGTAAGAAGTCCATCGATACTTTTAACACCTACACTAAAAACTTCATCAATCATTCCACGCTTCATTGCCGCTATGGGTGCTTTAATAATAGGTGACATATCAGTAGTGACGATGGGCTTACCAGAATCGATAGGGCGCATAAATGGATCGACAACGCGCCCTAATAGCTCACGTCCTACAGGGATATTCATCCCAGCTTGTTCTAAAAATACATGGTCACCAGAACGAAATCCCTCAATAAAACTAAATGGTGTGATAAAAAATATATCTCCATCTATCTCCGTCACCATTCCAGCGATTTCAAGGTCGTTATCAAGTGAAACGATACGTACCATATCACTGATACTCACTCTTAAACCTTTTGCACTAATAAGGGTTGCGTTGATTTTTATCACTTCACCAAAAGAGGTGGAGTGATTTTTGGAGGCAATTTTATCTTTAAGTGATTTTAATGGCATGTCTGGTTTAGTATCTCGTACCTGTAGGGGAATTAATGAGTGAGAAAAATTCTGCACGTGTTTTTTGATCTTTTTTGAAGAGTCCACGAAGTGCTGAAGAAGTCGTGGTTGAGTTGATTTTCTCTACTCCACGCATCTCCATACACATATGACGTGCTTGAATAACAACTGCGACACCTTTAGGGGCAATTGTTGTCATAATCGCATCTGCAATCTGCTCTGTAAGTTGCTCTTGGATTTGCATACGACGTGCAAAAACATTGACCACTCGTGGAATTTTTGAAAGACCTACAACTTTACCATCTGGGATATATGCAACATGTACACGCCCTATAATTGGTAAAAGATGGTGCTCACACGTAGAGTAAAACTCTATATCTTTTATAAGTACCATCTCATCGTTGGAACTTGTAAAAAGTGCTTTTTCTAAAATCGCTTTTGGGTCCTCTTTGTATCCACCAAAGATAAATTCATACGCTTTTTTTACACGTTTAGGAGTTTCTAAAAGTCCCTCTCTCTCAGGGTTCTCCCCAACGTGAAGCATCATAGTTTTGATTGCATTTTCAAAGTCTGTATCATGTTGTTGTTTCAAAACAATCCCTTAGAGTTTTTTATAGCGATAGGGTAGCACGAAGGAGCTTATAAAAAGATAGATTGTGATTTAAATTTGAAGAGTGAGATTCCGTGTCAAGCACGGAATGACGTATATTTCGATCCTGTTGAAACACATAGACATCATCGTGAACTTCAAACACGTCATCCTGAAATACAAACACGTCATCCTGAACTCGATTCAGGATCTCAGGGATTTCAAAAAAGTATGGCATGTCATAGAGATTCCGTGTCAAGCACGGAATGACGGAGTGTAGGGGACGGAATGATGGAATGTCAAGCACTCAATGACGAAGTGTCAAGTTCGCAATTACGAATTGGTTTTTCTAATTGTTGCTTGCCCCTTATGGGTACTCTCTACAAAAACTTCTTCACCCTCTTCATAAATATCAGAACCATTATGCGCGATAGTCCAAAAAGTCGCTTTGTAGTAGACCATGCCATCTTTGATAACACCGTAACCACTTTCATTGAAAAAGTCTTCTTGTATCTCTTTCTCTGCTGGTTCTAAAAATTTATCCATCGATTTACCCCGCAAAGCACCTATCATAAGAAGCGCTAAAACAGCCACTGTAACAATCTGCCAAATCCCATCATCAAAACCAAAGAAGATAGTGATAAAACCAACGATTACAAACCCTATCCCAAACCAAATAGCAACAAAAGAGAGGATAAAAGTCTCTAATGCAATAAGTGCAACACCTATTCCTAGAAGGACTAAAGGGCTAAGTGGCTCAAGTATTAGTGTGTCCATTGCTTACACCTTTAAAAAATGCATCACCCATAACACTCATAGAACCAACCATTTGCGCTACATCGTATGGAAGTATCATTTTGTCCGTAGAATCACTCTCTGCGAGAGCTTTAAATGCGGCGATTCTGTCTTTTGCAAGCATAAATTCTGCCGCTTTACCATCACTTTGCATCGCTTCGTTGATAACGTGCATAGCATTTTGTTGGCCAATTGCCACTTGCTCTTGTTCATATTTTTTTGCATCTGCCATACGCTCTATCGCTTCAGCTTTGAGAACTTCTGATTGATAAAATGCTTCTGCTTCACGGATTTGTGCTTCTTTTTGCGCTTCTGCTCTTGTTTGAATAGCACGTTTTTCACGTTCTGCTTCCATTTGCATATTCATCGCTTTTTCAATCTCTTTTGGTACAGAGATATCACTAATCTCAACACGCGTGATTTTAATACCCCAGTTGATTGCGGCTTCTCCAAGTGCTTTTTGAAGTCTACCATTGAGTGCTTCACGGTTAGAGAGACTTGCATCAAGCTCCATATTTCCTATCTCAGAACGCAAAGTTGTCATCGCAAGATTTGAAATAGCAGAGCGAAAATCTACAACATTATATGTCGCATCTGCAGAACTATCTACCTTACAAAAAACTATCCCATCTATGGAGATATTGACGTTATCTTTTGTAATTACTGCTTGTTTTGGGACATTTACCATCTGTTCACGTGTGCTCAAGACATTACGTACAGTATCAACGATAGGGATGATAAAGTGCAGTCCTCCTGAAAGGCTACGATGGTACTTTCCAAGTCTCTCAATCACATATATATCTGACTGAGATACTACTTTTATCCCTTTTGAAGCGATAACGAGAGCAAATCCAATTATCGCAGCAGCAAAAATTAATGTTTCCATAATACATCCTTGTTTTAAAATATTGTGGATAATTATACCTTTTATTTTAAAAGGAGATGAGAAGTTAAATTATATTTGAAGAATTTTGTGAGTTTGTAATAGATTTTCTACATGTAAAGATAGTACATGTAGAAAGAAGTGTAGTTGTTATTGAACAAATACGTTTGGAACGATAAGTGGATATTTTTTAAGTTTTCTATAGATATGTTTACGTACGATTTGACGTAAATCATTTTCTAATGCTTTTGGATTTTCGATAAGTCCCTCTTTCATATTTAAGAGGAAGTGTTCTAATATATCTTCCATCTCTTTTGCAAAGTATTTATCTTGTTTATCTGCTACAAGTCCAAAGGATGTAACACGTGGTTTTGCAACCATTTTTGATGTTTGATTATCCACTTGAGCAATAATCATCACGATACCATCTGTTGCAAGCTTTTGACGATCAAGAACTATATCATCTTCGATTTGGTAGTTGTTTTGATTGTCAATATATGTTTTACCGCTTTTAACAGTTTTTACTTTTCTCATATATTTTGGTGCTATCTCAATCTGCTCACCATCTGTCATAAGAAGGATATTACGCTCTGGAACACCACACATCATACCTGTCTCTTTATGCTTCATAACGTGGTTATATTCACCGTGAATTGGCAAGAAAAACTTAGGATTTACAAGGCGAAGCATAAGTTTTTGCTCTTCCATCGAAGCGTGCCCTGATACGTGAATATCTTTATCAGAACTTACTCTCGCACCTGCGCGTTGTAAGAAGTTAAGCATATTAGAGATACTTCCTTCATTTCCAGGAATAGCGCGTGATGAAAGAACGATAAGGTCAGTTGGTTTTATCTTAACATGTCTATGCTCACCAATCGCCATTCTAAAGAGTGCCGAGCTTGGTTCACCTTGTGATCCCGTTGTAACAATAAGAATCTCTTTATCATTAAGATGTGGTAATTCTTCTACATCAACAAAAATATTTTTAGGAAATCTCATATAATCGTACTGTACAGCTACTTCAAGGTTACGCTCCATAGAACGACCTATTACACACACTTTACGTCCGTATTTTACACCATACTGGATGGCTTGTTGAACACGGTGCATATTAGAACTAAATGTAGAAAGAAGTACGCGACCTTCTGCTTTTGCAAACACGCGATCAAGCGCAGGTGCAACACTTAGCTCTGATGGAGTTGGTGCAGTATTATAAGAGTTTGTTGAGTCTGAAAGGAGACATAAAACACCTTTATCTCCATAATGTGCAAGTCTATGTAAATCTGCTGTATAACCATCTACTGGAGTGTAATCTATTTTAAAGTCACCCGTGTGGATGATTGTTCCAGCAGCTGTTGTAATAGCTAAAGAGGAAGAGTCAATGATAGAGTGTGTCATATGCATCCACTCTATTTCAAAATCTTCACCTATTTTATAAATTTGACGTTTTACAACTGGTACGAAAAGTTTTTTATACTCTTTGATATGGTGCTCATCAAATTTACTTCCAATCATTGCAAGTGGAAGTGGCGTACCGTAGATTGGAAATTGCATCTCTTTATAAAGATATGGCATTGCTCCAATGTGGTCTTCGTGTGCGTGAGTGATGATAACCGCTACAATTTTATGGCGAATTTCTCTGATATAAGCAAAATCAGGGATAAGAATATCAACACCGTGCATATCACTATCTGGGAAACTCATCCCAACGTCGATAAGAATTGCTTCTTTTTCTGTTTCAAAAACTGTGATGTTTCCACCAATCTCGCCTAATCCTCCAAGTGGAGTAACACGTACTTTAGCAGTAGAATTAAGATCTAATTTAAAATGTGGATTAAGTCTTTGTTTATGTGCTTCTTGATTTTTTACAACGAATGCTTTTAGCTCTTCATCTGCTGCAAAAGCAGGGCGACGGCGGTTGTTTGATTTAGGTTTTGATGGTGCAGCTGGTTTTCCTGCCTCATTTGTTTCCGGCTTTGGTGCGCGGTTCTTGTTGTTATTTGGTCTTCTATTTGGTTTGCGTTCTGGTGTGGGGGTTACTTCGCTAGTTGGCGCAGTTCCCGTACTCTCTTGTGTCATCCAAACTCCTTTTTATTTTTTTATAGAGTTGGTGATAGTCAGCGGTAGTCACTTGATGAGGACGAATCGTTTTAGTAAGGTTCAGTTCTTCGAAGAGAGTTTCAATCTCTTTTTTGTCATACGTGCTTGATAGATTTTTCAAAAGAGTTTTACGAGGTTGCGAAAATGCAACTCTTAGCATCCTCTCAAACCCCTCTTCACTTCTATCTTGCTTTTTTTGTATTAAAAAAACAGCAGAGTCTACTTTAGGAGCAGGGTTAAATGCAGTTGGAGGGACTTTTACCACTATATGGGCATCACCTACACTTTGGGTAATGATTCCCAAAGATCCAAACACACTTTCCCCAGCTTCTGCACAAAATTTCTCTGCAACTTCTAGCTGAACCATTACAAGAATATTCTTACACATTGGATCTGCGAGCGCTTTTAGGATAAGGTTTGTAGCGATGTAATAGGGCAAATTTGCCACTAAATCGTACGGCTCATCAACTAAGCTACTCTGCCAAGCGTTCAATACATCCCCACAATTAATATGCAGGCGCTTGGTAGCAATCTCTTCTTTGAATTTTTCTTGTAATATCTTACATAAATCGGTATCTACCTCAAAAGCTTCTACACTTTTGACTTCAACTAAAAATTTAGTTAAATCACCTAAGCCAGGCCCAATCTCAACTATCTTGTGATTTGTTTTGGGCATCGCTTGGATGATTTGTCGTAAAACCATCTCATCTTTAAGAAAGTTTTGTCCAAATTTCTTTTTTGCTATAACATCTTTATTTTTCATGAACGTGAGTCTATACTATTTTTACTTATAATTAGGTAATACAAAAAAAGAAGTTGCATAATCTTCTTTTAGTGCATAAATAAAAAATAATAGATAAGTATCCCAGTAAAAGAGGTCATACTCATACCCGCATACACTATCATGCCAAGCTTTTTATGTGATTTTACTATTGGTTCGTGTTGAAGCTTATACTCTTTAACGGCACTATAGATTAAAATGGTCCACAAAACAACACTGATAAGTGCGATAAGTATATGAAAAATCAAAAAGCCAAACATAAAAGTTTCATTGATATTTACGTCTTCCATATATTTACCAAATCCACCTGACATACGCATACCTAGTTCAAATATAACGACCATCACAAGTGTCAGTAAAAATGTACTGAGCTGCATTTTATAGTGCATTTCATGATTTCTATTGATTGCAAAAGCAATTCCACCAAAAAGTAAAAATGGCAAAATAGCAAAATAAATTGTCACAATATCAAGATAAAGTGGTGCACCTGTTCCTAAAAAACCTTGTTCAAACAATTTTAATCCTTCTTTTTAATTTCGTGAGTATAATCACATTTCACTTAAACACTATGGAGAAAATATGATTTATTGTACTGCAGAATTTAAAGCAAAACCTGGAAAAGAAGAAGAACTCTTCGCTGTTTTACAAGCATTAGAGATTCCTACACATAAAGAAAAAGGGTGTATTCAATATAAAGTGATGCGTAAAAAAGAGAACCCATTTGCAACGGGAGAACATTACGGAATCCTCTTCAATGAGATTTGGGAAAGCGTAGAAATATTTGAGAAGCACTGTAACATGCCATACATCACTCAGTTTTTTGAAAAAGAGTGCCTTCGTGATGATGGTTTAGTAGAAAAATTCAACGTGAATATATTTGAGTAAAACTCCAGATAAGTTCTAAAAGATATAATTGCAAATAATTTTACTTTGAGGTTTTTTGATGAACTACTTTGCTAAACGGATTATCCCATGCCTTGATGTCAAGGATGGACGTGTTGTAAAAGGTGTTAACTTTGTTGGTCTCAAAGATGCGGGCGACCCTGTAGAGATAGCAAAACGCTATAACGATGAGGGCGCGGATGAGCTTACATTTTTAGATATTACCGCTTCAAGTGATAACCGTGACACTATCGTAGATATCGTTGCAAAAGTTGCAAAAGAGGTCTTTATCCCTCTTACTGTGGGTGGTGGGATTCGTACACTTGATGATATTTATAAACTTCTCAACGTTGGATGCGACAAAGTGAGTATCAACTCAGCAGCAATACAACGTCCAGAACTTATTAATGAAAGTGCAAAACGTTTTGGAAGCCAATGCATCGTTATCGCAATAGATGTGAAAAAAGTAGGCAATAAATACCATGTATTTTTAAATGGTGGTCGTGTTGATACTGGTCTTGATGCTGTAGAATGGGCAAAAGAAGTGGAGCAACGTGGAGCTGGTGAGATTTTACTTACATCGATGGATGCGGATGGAACAAAAGCAGGATTTGAGCTCAACATCACAGCACAGATAAGCAAAGCTGTAAGTATTCCCGTGATTGCAAGTGGTGGAGCAGGTACTATGGAACATATCAAAGAAGCATTTGAACACGGTGCCGATGCTGCACTTGCTGCAAGTATCTTTCACTTTAAAGAGATAGATATTATGGAGCTTAAACACTACCTCCATAAAAATAATATTGCAGTACGTTTATAATAGTATTAGCAAAAGAGTTTAGTTGAGAGTAGAATTAAAAAAAGAGTGGTTTGGAAATATCCGCGGGGATATCCTCTCTGGCCTTGTTGTCGCACTCGCACTTATCCCTGAAGCGATAGCATTTTCTATCATCGCAGGAGTGGATCCAAAAGTAGGACTCTATGCCTCATTTTGTATCGCAGTTGTCATCTCCTTTGTAGGCGGACGCGCTGGGATGATTAGCGCTGCTACGGGGGCGATGGCTCTTGTGATGGTATTGCTTGTAAAAGAGCATGGACTTCAGTACCTTTTAGCCGCAACTATTCTCACAGGTATGATTCAAATAGCTCTTGCCTATCTCAATGTTGCAAAGCTAATGAGCTTTGTTGCACGCGCTGTAGTGGTTGGATTTGTGAATGCCTTGGCGATACTTATCTTTGTAGCACAACTCCCAGAACTTACAAATGTAACATGGCATGTATATGCGCTTACTGCGGTAGGGCTTGGAATTATCTATCTCTTTCCTTTTATCCCTAAAATCGGTAAAATCATTCCATCCCCACTTGTAACAATCGTCGTCTTAACATTTTTTGTCTCTATTATGGGATGGGATAGTGTACGAAATGTGGGTGATATGGGCGCTCTTCCTGACACACTCCCTATCTTTTTACTTCCAGATATTCCTCTTAGTTTTGAGACTTTGCAAATTATTTTTCCTTATGCTTTTGCACTTGCTATCGTGGGGCTATTAGAGTCTTTTATGACGGCAACCATACTTGATGACCTCACAGATACAAAAAGTGATAAAAAGAGAGAGGCGCAAGGGCAAGGGATCGCTAATATCGCAAGTGGATGTATGGGTGGCATGGCAGGATGTGCGATGATAGGGCAATCAGTGATAAATATAAAATCAGGTGGGCGAGGAAGGCTCTCTACTTTTGTAGCAGGTTTTTTTCTCCTTATCATGGTTGTATTTTTAACTGATATTATCTCCATCATCCCTATGGCTGCTTTGGTTGCTGTGATGATTATGGTTTCCATCGGCACATTTGATTGGGGTTCCATAAAAAACCTCAAAACACTTCCACTCTCTACAAATCTTGTGATGCTTACCACCGTAGCCGTCACAGTAACTACGCATAATTTAGCCTATGGAGTTGTAAGCGGTGTACTTTTAGCTTCACTCTTTTTTGCCAATAAAATCAGCCATTTTATGGAGTGTAAAGCCTCTCTTAGCAAAGATGGGAAAATAAAAACCTATGCCTTTACTGGACAGATATTTTTTAACAGTGCAGATAAGTTTTACCTATCATTTGATTTTAAAGAAGTATTAGATAAAGTTATTATTGATGTATCTCGTGCTCACTTTTGGGATATCTCTGCTGTCCATGCTCTCGATAAAACAGTACTCAAATTGAGACGTGAGGGAACTACAGTAGACGTGATAGGGGAAAACGAGGCAACCAAAACTATAATAGACCGTTTTGGCACACATAATAAAGAGATACAAAAAGCTCTAGAGGGAGATTTAAAATGAAAAAACATATAATCGTTTGTGCTGATAATGAAACTCTTTTACAACCTTTGTGCGATTATGGTGTGTACCTAGCAAACGCCACAGGTTTACCCCTTATGTTTTTAAATGTCGTTGAGCCTCTAAAAAATATAGAGATTAATCTTGCTGGAAATCTAATACTCGGCGATAGGGAAGATCTTTTAGAAGAGTTCGTCGCTGAGGAAGAGAAAGAGAGTCGTATAAAAATCAAAGAGGGGAAAAAACTTCTTGAATCTATGCGCGCTAGAGCAGGGCTAAAAACTACCAATGAGATAGTATTGAAACAATTTCACGGAGGTTTTATAGAAACTCTCCAAGAACTTACACTTCAAGCAAGAGTTTTTGTAGTGGGACTTCAAAGTGCTAAAAAAGGAACCATCGGAACACAAGTAACGGAGAGTATCAAACACGTAGATACACCATTTTTTCTTGTAAGTGGTCGTTTTAAAGAGCCAAAAAGCGTTCTTATTGATACGAACGGTTCAAAAGAAGCGCTCAAGCTTATTCACAATATCGCCAATGACCCCCTTTTTGGAACACTCCAAAGAGATATTGTGGCTATCGATACAGATGAGCAGAAGACATCTCTGTTTCTCAAAGAAGCGGAAGAGATTTTTCACACTAAAAAGATTCCAGTCACAACACATGCCATACAAGGTTCTGCACAAGAGAAATTGCTTGATTTTTTTGAACAAAACGACTATGACATCCTTGCACGTGGCGCATTTACAAAATCTCTACTCAAAGAGCTTTTCTTTGGAAGCGTTACAAAAGAGATTTTAAACAAAACCAATAAACCACTTCTCCTTATAAAATAATTTTAGAGCTTGCTTTTGTAAATCAGAGCAAGTAAAAATCAAACTAAAAGCTTCAAACTAGTATAATCGCGCCTATGATACTTTGCGCTGGAAATAATGAAACTTTTGATTTTGCTTTGCCTATTGGCGTGGGACTCTTAGAGAGTACGATGAATCTTACCCGTCTTTGCATGTTTGATACACCTGAATTTTTACTCTTTGTAGGAAGTGCTGGAAGCTATGGCATGTACAATATTTTTGATATAGTAGAATCCAAAACTGCTGCAAATATTGAGCTTGCCTTTTTAGATAATTGTGCGTATACACCTTTAGAGAATGTTATCTCTGCAAATACGGAGGGAATCTCTGACGTAATTGTCAATTCAAGCAATTATATCTCTACATGCCAAGAAAAAACAAAAAAGTTTCTCTCTATGAATATAGCTCTAGAAAATATGGAATTTTTTGCTGTTTTAAAAGTAGCACAAGAGTTTGGTATCCCTGCAGGTGGTGTTTTTTGTGTAACAAACTACACAAACCAAGATGCGCACCAAGATTTTATAAAAAACCATGCACATGCCAAAGCACTTTTAAATGATTATGTAAAAAAACGCTTGAAGGAACTTACACGCAAATGATAAAACCGTCCCTTTACGATTACACTCTCAAAGAGTTACAACAACGCATCAAGCCCTCTTTTCGTGCAAAACAGATGTATGGTTGGATCTACCATCATTATGTAGATGATTACACAGAGATGAAAAATATTCCAAAAGCGCTCCAAGAAGAGTTAGCCCAAATATATATTGTCAATCCTCTCTCTATCATTAAAAAAGAAGTTTCAAACGATGGAACTATTAAATATCTTTTAGAACTCCAAGATGGTAAAACTATCGAAGCAGTTTGGCTCAAAATGAAAGATGAGCAACGTGATGAAAACGGGGAGATGGTTCAAGAAGCGAAGTTTACTATCTGCGTCTCTACTCAAGTAGGATGTAAAGTAGGGTGTGCTTTTTGTCTCACTGCAAAGGGCGGTTTCACAAGAGATTTAACCGCAGGAGAGATTGTCGCTCAAGTAGTAATGCTTAAAAAAGATAATAACCATAAACATAACCGTAAAATAAATATCGTTTATATGGGAATGGGTGAACCACTTGATAACCTTGATAATCTTGCAAAAGCAATAGAAGTTTTTCAAGAGACTGACGGACTTGCAATCTCAGGGAAACGCCAAACGGTTTCCACAAGTGGCCTAAGTTCCAAGATAGATAAGCTAGGTGCTATGGATTTGGGCGTGCATATCGCTATATCATTACATGCTGTAGATGATGAACTCCGTACAGAGCTTATTCCAATGAATAAAGCGCATAATATACAATCGATTATCGATGCAGTGAAACGCTTCCCTATCGATACACGTAAACGTGTGATGTTTGAGTACTTAGTGATAAAAAATAAAAATGATGATTTAGCTTCAGCCAAAAAGTTAGTCAAACTACTACATGGTATAAAAGCAAAAGTAAATCTTATCTATTTTAACCCATATCCAGGCACTCCCTATGATCGCCCTTCAAAAGAGGACATGGTTTCATTTCAAGAATATTTGATTCAACATGGACTTTTATGTACGATACGTGATTCTAAAGGGATTGATATTAGTGCTGCTTGCGGACAGTTAAAAGAGAAAGAAAATAAAAAGGAATTATAGATGGGCGCAATAGAAATTTTTCAAATAATATTTCTAGTTCTTGTTTTTTTAGTGGGTTTGATAGGATTTTTTAGAGCTGCTACAAGAGATGACGATAAGAACTAAACGATTAACACTCCAGGGAAATCGTTTAGCGCTGTAATGATACCCGACTTCTCTTATAAAATTCTAATAGACTTTTTTTAAAACCCACACACTTGATTTATAAAAGCTCCATAAAAAATTATACTTTTTTATCTTCTTCCCTATACTAGGGCGCTTTATTCACATAGTGATGTAAGCTGTGAATAACTTTCTATTCTTTTGTACAAATTATGAATTTTGTACTCTTTTTAAGAGTATTTTTATATAAATTTTCGCTTAAATCACCCTCTATTCACACGCCCCCTAAACTGCGTACTTACGGCGTGTGGTGTAGATTTTTAGACTCTGTTTTGACACCTATTTTTCACATTGTGAATTAACGCTATTGTTATTCACATCACATGTTCACAATTCCCTTTAGAGTGCTATGTTTCACGTGAAACATGTCAAAAGCCTTATCTTTGCATACTCAAAAAACAAATGGTTTCAAAATCAATTTCACTTATAATGGTGTAATTTTTTTCATAGAGTTCAAAAGATAATTGGTTGGCATGGAGTAAAAGTCTTTTTGATCCTGAACAATCTATTCTTTGTTCATGCGAAAGTTCTCTATCTAAATATTTTGTGAGATTCTCTTCACTCTGTCCATACACTGGGTCACCCACAATGGGATGTTTCACGTGAAACAAGTGAGCTCTTATTTGATGCTGCCTTCCTGTAACTGGTGAACACTCCACAAGAGTAGTATCGGTTTGTGGAAAATATTTTAATGGTTTAAAATCTGTAAGTGAATCTTTTCCATTTTTATCTACTTTTACCAACATTCTCACTTTTGCACTTGAAACATTTTCACGAAGAAGAGGAGCATCGACACACATCTCTTTTTCCATTTTACCATGTACCATAGCAAGATATTTTTTTCCAATTTTTCTATTTTCAAACATCATCTTTAAATCACGTTCACTTTGTTTATTTCTACCACAAAGAACTAAACCACTTGTCTCTTGATCTATACGGTGAGCAATATTTGCATCTGGACCAAACTGTGATTTGAGTTCATCGATAAGTGAATACTCAGTATTTCTATTTTGTGGATGGATCAGCACACCACTGGGTTTTTCAAATACTACAAATTCTTCTTCAACTACTAAAGGATTCAATCCACGTGAAAGTGGTTCAAAAACTATAATCTCCACATCACCCTCAATCTCTTCTGCACTTTTTGCAACAGGATTGCCATTTACTAAGAGCCTTCCTCGCCCAATCAAACTCTGTGCTTCTTTTTGTGAGTAAGATAACTCTTTCATCAAAAATAAAACAGCTCTTTGACGCTTTGGAACACTTAATTTCTTCAATACAAATGGCACTATTTAATCCTTTATAAGTCTCTTTTAAATACAATATATACTTTTTTTGATTTTGTGAATTTTAACACAATTAATAAAGATATTATAAACTAAGCTAACCTAGTAGTCCGAAAATACGCTACTTATTACTATAAGAAAATGGAGATAAAATAATGTTTATAACTAGCTTACGTATTGTATTGCTTATATTATTAGCTGCCTTATTTAGCAAAATAATTTTAATGGCTCTCAATCCTCATCAGTTACCTTTTTTATTAAGTACTGATGGAATCTATGCTCTGTGGTGGGGCTTGCGATTGGATCTAACTACGGTGGCTGCCTTGGCTACACCTATAGTATTGCTTATGCTCGCTATCGGCTTTAAAAGTAAGATAATCCGTCCATTAGTTTTTTTAGCGATAGCGTGGATTATACTCACCACTACCGCTGATGCAATTTACATGATAGAAGCTGGCCGTCATGTTACTTTTGAAGTATTTACTGGTACTGATTTAGAAGATGGGCTTATTGCAACAGCTTTTACAAGCTTTCTATCGCAAACATTAACTGGTTTAGGATTATTATTGCTCTTTGGCTTAGTACTATGGTTTACTCCATTTCAAGAAACTAAAAAAATGAATTTACGTCATAGTGGTATATTTTTACTCCTATGGATACTTTTTGCAACTACCGCTATTCGTGGTGGTTGGTTCGATGCTCCTCAATCACCTATGAGTGCATATAAAATAGGTGAGCCAAATCAAGCAGCTATCGCATGGAGTGCACCGTACTCAATCACATACCATTTGAGTAAAGGGCAAAAAAATGCTGCACAAAAGAAAACCTTTCCTGCAACTATTGAAGATATAAAACTACTTGCAAGTTTGCCGTTTAATAAAGGTGAGTTCGTAGTACCGGCAAAACAAGCTAATGTTTTAGTTATTTTATTAGAAAGCTGGAATAGTTATGACATGTATAGTTATGCAAAGGAAGCAGAAGCAACTCCATTTTTTAATAGTTTACAAAAAAAGAGTTTATCGCCTGAACGTTTTTATGCTGATGGCTATCGCACTGTAGAGGGTATGTTTGCTACTTTTTGTTCCTTTCCTAATCCTATTGGAGGTGGTGTAGCAGGGACACAATTACAAGCTGCAAAATATCAATGTTTACCACAATTATTAAAAGAGCAGGGCTGGGATACACGTCTTGTTCAAGGAAGTGGTAAGGGAATAGTGGGAGCATTTGCTCAATCGATAGGTTTTACTGAATCTTATGGTAAAACAGACTTTGAATTTGAAGGTACAAAAAACTATTGGGGATATATGGATGATGATATTTATCGTTTTACTCTAGATACATTACATGGCATGTCAGCTCCTTATCTAGTAGCTATCAATACTGGTACAACGCACGATGAATATTTACCAGATGAATCTGATTATATATTTGGTAAAGAAAATCGAAAAGATATGCAACGAGCCGTGTTGCATCATGCTGATAACTCATTAAAACGATTTTTAGAAAAACTTCCAGAAGTACTCAAAGAACCTACTCTCGTAGTACTCGTAGCAGACCATACAGCTGGTACTGCTCCAGAAGGTCTACAACGTAATGCCATCCCTTTTTTGATGTTTGCTACGGATGGTTCTTTACCACTTAAACAACTCCCTATTAGTGCTGGGCAATTAGATATTGCACCCACTATAATAGATTGGTTAGGTGGCAATATTCCATGGTTTACTGGGCAATCATTATTACAAGATGAATACACAGGATTTGCACACTATTCAAGTGGACAAAGTATGAACTGGATTAAAGGGCGCCATCTTGTACGTTTTGATGTAACTCTAGATATCCATAACAATAATAAAACTGAATGTTATAAAATTGCTGATAATGGTATAGATTTAACAGCACAAAATTGTGAAGATGCACATTACCAAACAATGCTTCAAGAGGCACAAGCATATACACGTTACACACAAGGTTTACTCTTTGCTGGAAAATCAAGTGAATTTGGTAAAGATTTTTAATTTAAAATAGATATTTTTTTACTTTTTCGTGAAATAAATTCCATATTCGATGGATGTTTCACGTGAAACATATATACATTTATTCTCTCCTATCTTCTTCAAATAAAAAAACTTTTTAACACATAGAAAGACTTAACTTTCTCAATACAAATAAGATTTTTCAATCCTTTGTAAGTCTTTTTTTTGTAGAATAAATACTTTTAATTTGTGCAAATTTTCACATATATATACTAGAGATATTATCAATAAGGAATATAAAAATGGTAGAAAGATACGCTCGTGAAGAGATGAGTTCAAAATGGACCATGCAGGCAAAATATCAAGCTTGGCTTGATGTGGAGATAGCAGTTGTTAAAGCATGGAACAAGCTTGGACTTATCCCAGATGAAGACGCAAAAAAAATTGTTGATAATGCTGGATTTGATATAAAAAGAATAGATGAGATTGAAGCAGTCACTCGTCATGACCTTATAGCTTTTACCACAAGTGTTTCTGAAACTCTTGGGGAAGAATCACGTTGGTTTCACTATGGCATGACAAGTTCTGATACAGTTGATACTGCTGTAGCACTTCAAATGAAATCATCTTTAGAGCTCATAATCAAAGATGTAGAAATGATTATGGAATCTATCAAAAAAAGAGCAATGGAACACAAGATGACTTTGATGGTTGGAAGAAGTCATGGTATCCATGGTGAGCCAATAACATTTGGTCTTGTGTTAGCTGTTTGGTACGATGAGATGGCAAGACATTTAGAAAACTTAGAACAAACATTAGTTGTTATAAGTGTAGGTCAAGTGAGTGGAGCAATGGGTAACTTCGCACACGCTCCACTTGAGCTTGAAGAGTACGCATGCCAAGAGTTAGGACTCAAACCTGCTCCAGCTTCTAACCAAGTAATCCAACGTGATAGATATGCACGCCTTGCTACTACTTTAGCTCTTATGGCTAGCTCTATTGAGAAGTTTGCAATACAAGTACGTCACTGGCAAAGAACAGAAGTATATGAGTGTGAAGAGTATTTTGCAGCTGGGCAAAAAGGTTCTTCTGCAATGCCACACAAACGCAATCCAATCCTAACAGAAAATATAACAGGTCTCGCACGTATGGTTCGTGCATATGCAATCCCTGCAATGGAAAACGTTGCACTATGGCATGAGAGAGATATCAGCCACTCCTCAACAGAACGTTTTTGGTTACCTGACTCTTTTATAACATCTGACTTTATGTTACACCGTATGAATAACGTTATAGCTAACCTTACTGTATTTCCTGAAAACATGATGAGAAATCTTAATCTCACAGGTGGATTAGTATTTTCACAAAGAGTACTTTTAGAACTTCCACTCAAAGGTGTAAGTCGTGAGGATGCATATAGAATCGTACAACGTAATGCTATGAAAGTTTGGGAAGAGATACAACATGGCAAGCCAACTACAAATGACAAAGGCGAATCACTCTATCTCAACCATCTTTTAGCAGATGAAGAGTTAAGAAATTCTCTTAGCGAAGAAGCAATTCGTGAGTGTTTTAATTTTGATTACTATACAAAAAATGTAGATAAAATCTTTGCTAGAGTATTTAATAAATAAGGCTTAAATGATGATAACAGTTATAAAAAGAAATGGTCGCACAGAGCCATTAGATATTTCAAAAATACAAAAATATACTTCCGCAGCGGTAAAGGGACTCTTCAATGTTTCTCAAAGTGAGTTAGAAGTAGATGCACAGATTCACTTTCGCGATGGTATAACATCTAAAGAGATCCAACAAACACTTATAAAAACAGCTGTGGATAAAATCGACATCGATGCTCCAAACTGGACTTTTGTAGCATCACGTCTTTTTCTTTATAATCTTTATCACCAAGTGAATGGTTTTACAGGTTATTCTACTTTAGAGAAGTATATGATTCGTGGGGAAAAAGATGGACGTATTCTTCTGGGCCTTAAAGATATGTATGACTTAGAAAAACTAGACAAACACATCAAACCAGAACGTGACTTACTCTTTAACTATCTTGGTATTAAAACACTCTATGACAGATATCTAATCAAAGATAGAAAATCTGATCCCATAGAGTTACCACAACATATGTTTATGGCAATTGCGATGTTCTTAGCACAACGTGAAGAGAAACGTGAAGAGTGGGCTATCAAATTTTATGACATGATTTCTCAATTTGAAGTGATGTTAGCAACACCAACACTCTCCAATGCAAGAACACCAAGACATCAACTCAGTTCATGTTATATAGGCTCGACTCCTGATAATATCGAAGGTATTTTTGATGCATACAAAGAGATGGCAATGCTATCAAAATTTGGTGGAGGTATCGGTTGGGATTGGTCACTTGTAAGATCTATGGGTTCATTTATAGATGGTCACAAAAATGCAGCGGGTGGGACTGTACCATTCCTAAAAATCACAAATGATATAGCTATCGCGGTAGATCAGCTAGGAACGAGAAAAGGTGCAATTGCAGTTTATCTTGAACCTTGGCATATAGATATCAATGATTTTTTAGATCTAAAGAAAAACTCTGGAGAAGAGCGTCGTCGTGCGCATGATCTTTTTCCAGCTCTTTGGCTCAATGATCTCTTTATGAAACGTGTAGAAGCAGATGAACTATGGACACTTTTTGATCCTTATGATTGTGGAGAACTTACAAAACTTCATGGTGAAGCATTTACAAAACGTTATTTAGAATTAGAGCAAAATGATTCATTATTTAAAGAGAAAGTAAAAGCAAAAGTGTTATGGAAAAAAATCCTAACCTCTTACTTCGAAACTGGTTCACCTTTTTTATGTTTTAAAGATAATGCAAACCGCGCTAACCCAAATGATCATTATGGTGTTATACGTAGTTCTAATCTTTGTACAGAAATATTTCAAAATACTGAACCTAACCATTATAAAATCAAATTTATTTTTGAAAATGGTGAGAGTGTTAGTTATGAAGAAGATGAACTAGTAACAGTAGATAGTGGTGTGAGTAAACCTGCTAAAAAAGTAACAGCACTTGATTCTCTTAGTGGTAGAGAAATCTACGTAGTTGAAAAAGAAAAAATCGATGGTGCTACAGCAGTTTGTAACTTAGCTTCTGTAAATCTCTCACGTATACACACAAAAGAGGATATAGATCGCATCGTACCAATAGCTATTCGCGCACTTGATAACGTTATAGATCTTAACTTTTATCCAGTAGAAAAAGTAAAGCGCACTAACATGCGAAGTCGCTCTATTGGTTTGGGTGTTATGGGTGAAGCGCAGATGTTAGCAGAGAGTGGCATTCAGTGGGGAAGTCAAGAACACTTTGATCGCATCGATGAAGTGATGGAATCTGTTAGCTATAACGCTATCTCCGCATCATCAGATATCGCAAAAGAAAAAGGTGTTTATCCAGAATTTCAAGGCTCAAAATGGAGTAGAGGAATTCTTCCACAAGATCATGCAACTCCTGAAGTGGCTAAACTTGTAGATCGCGGCGGGTTATTTGCTTCTGCATATGAGTGGGATGCTCTTCGTGCAAAAGTAAAAGAGCAAGGAATGCGAAATGGGTATCTCATGGCGATAGCACCAACAAGTTCTATATCTATCCTTACAGGAACAACGCAAGCGATAGAACCTGTATTTAAACGCAAATGGTTTGAAGAGAATCTCTCAGGACTTATCCCAGTTGTAGTTCCAAATCTCTCGCCTGAGACTTGGAGCTATTACACACCAGCGTATGATTTAGATCAAAGAATCCTTATTAAAGCAGCTGCTATTAGACAAAAATGGATAGATCAAGGACAAAGCCTTAATATCTTTATCACGCTCGATAAAGCAAGCGGGAAGTACCTCAATGAGATCTATATGCTCGCATGGAAACTAGGATTAAAATCTACCTACTATCTACGTTCACAATCTCCAGAGATGGCAAGTGATGTAGAAGATAGATCCATGGAATGTGTAGGATGCCAATAGGATGCGACCGTTACAGCTAAGTGAGATAGAACCATTTTTAAAAAGATTTGATAATTTTAAAGATGGGGAAGTGAGGTGTATAAACATTATTACACCCATGCAAATCATTATCTCTCTCGCTGCGCAAGATGCGGCGAGAGCCTACGATTGGATTAATGTAGATTTAGAATTTAATGGTGTAGAAGATGCCCGAGTGGTAGACAATGAGCAACTTCGATTTATTGATCTAAGCGAAGGTGTTAGCTTAATTTTTGAAGATCATAAAATTGCTTTTGCACTCAATAAGTGCTATAATATTTCTGCGTCAAAAAACTCCATATGCTATGTGATTTCGGCATCATTGAAATACAAAGAAGGTGTTTTTTAAACTGCTAAACAAGGAGCACCAATGACATACGAAGTCAAAAAAGATATCTTAGGTTTTGAAAATACAAAAAGGGTGAAAATAATTGCAATTGATGAATTGTTTTCGACAATGCAAGATGCTGACAATGATAAAATTTCTTTTACAATAGTAAATCCTTACGTTTTAAGAGAATATTCGTTTGATGTTCCAAGTGATGTTAAAGCTCTCTTAGAGATGAATGATAAATCAAAATGTAATGTTTATAACATTGTAGTGATTCAAAAACCACTCGAAGAATCAGCGATTAACTTTTTAGCTCCAATTATTATCAACGATGATAATAAAACAATAGCACAAGCTGTTCTAAACCCTAAAGACCATACAGATTTTGGTATGGCTGAAAGAATCAAATCTTTTAAACAAGCATAAGTGGGTTTTCCCACTTATGAGATGTCATACTAAATATAAGAACAACAATAATCTAAAACACTCTTTGCTTTGATATCAAAGTAACTATTTACATCCACTTCAAAAGAACATGGCGCACTCATTGATTCAAAATGTGTACTTTCAGCAAATTTTACTTCAAACTCACCCACATAAAATTCCATTAATTCAGCACTTGCAGTATTAAATCTATATTCACCTGGGAGCATGATGCCAAGTGATTTTAAAGTACCATCTCTAAACTCTACTGTACGACTCGTTACATTACCATCAAAGTAAATATTTGCAGTTTTCTTAACAGCTACATCTTTAAAATATTCCATAAGTATCCTTTTTCGCCATTATAACAAGTTAGACAAACAAAGCAAATACGTTATAGTTTACATGGAATAATTTTTTGAAATCATTTTGAGCTCAGATATAATCTCTTTTTGTCTGTTATATACATATTCCATGAGAATTGATTCTAAACTCTCATCTTTTATAAACTCACAAACAACTTTACAAGTTTTTTCTTGGCAACTCTGGTAAACCACCTTTGCATCCATCTTCATTCTTAAAAATCCATCCGTATTTGCATTGGTTGGTAATATAAATGTAAGTTTTACAGTCTGATTTTCTATAAGATCAAAAATCTTAGCATAATTAACTTCTATAGCTATCGATGTAACAGAAACGTCGAGTACCTCTCCGTTAAGAGTTGCACCTTTATAAGAGAGAACAACAAGCGTTTTAGATGATGTTGTTACGCGTGAGTATTTTCTTGAGATTGCACTTGTTGGTAAAAGTTGAAAATTCGTCAATATAACTATTTTCTTCTCCATACTAATGTGTTTTACCACTGCTCTTATATCTTTTGAGAAACGAGAGGATTGAAGCATCGTCTCTCCTTCTTCTCTCATAACAAGTCCTTGCAAACTTTCAAATCTTACATATAAGTCATTATTTTTGATTTTTACTATTTTTGCTGGTGTATTGAGCGCTAAACCTTTGTAAAAATTTAAAAGTTTCATATCAGATTGGCTGGTAAAAACAGCTTCCAAAAGATTGTGAATAATATCTTTTTCATCCATATTGTCTTGGATGTTTGTTATATATTCAATTTTGATTGCGTTAATATCACTCTCTAAAAGATTTTTTAAAACTAACTTTTGTAAGATTGTTAGTGTAAAATTCAGATCATGGGTACCAACATCTACAATATGCATTCCAAATAAGGGGGTGTATTTTTGTTCACTAATCTTTGTTGTAAGCTCCTGATAAAATTTATCTATCTTAGTCTTAAAATCTTCAAATTCTATATCTTCAAATAAAACAACATAAAAGTTTTGACAATATTCACTCATAATCACTTTATTATTAAGTACTGTTGCAACTTGAAATAAAAAATCTTTTATAAGTTCATACAATTCAACTTCATTAATATTTTCACGTAGTTTTATAATATTTTCAATCTCTAAAGTAAGGAAACAGAGTTCTTTTTTAGAAGTTTGTTTTTGATTTATTTTCTCTTTTAATATTTCCGTAAAACTAAATCTATTATAAATAAAATCAATTTGATTTGTTTTTATTAGCTCTTTTTTATCCAAAGAGATATACATAATAGTTTCATTTTTATCTAAAGTTCCTACTGTTTTTATTTTGTAAGTGTTACTTGGTTCTCGTTTGCTCTCAATTACTAAAGAGATGTTTTTATCTAAAAGTTCATCAAGTGGAAGCTCAGAGAGAATTTGCTCTTTTACCTCTTCTATAGTTTTTAGTTGCAGCTCTTTTAAAAATAATTCACTCGCATAAGAAAGCTCCTTATCTTTAAAAAATAAAAATCCAAGTGTTTCTATCGCTGTACTTGCTATTTTATATTTTAAAAGCTCATCTTTTGCGTATTTATAATCCTCTTTCATTTCCAATGCAATTGATTTTACATCTTGATTTGAAGTTATAATAGATTTTGCTCGTAACTTCACTGCTAACTTTAAAAGCGCAAAGTTATACTCTTTTCCTATAAGAAAATAGATGAGTGGTTGATCGATTGAAGTAAAAAGTTTTGTAACTTTTTCTACTATTGGTTCATCAATTTTTTCTAGCTCAATAATATATAAACCAAACTCTTTTAACTGTATTAAAGAGTTAATATCAAAAGATTCACTATTTTCAAAAAAATTTAAAATGTCCACAATCATAGGTGACGTCGATTTGTTACGATATAAATGGCAAATGTTCATAACATCTCCTATTATTTATTAAATTTAACTCTTTGCGAGTGTGTTATAGCAACTGCCATAGCATCTGTTATATCTAAAGGTTTAATTTCCCCTTTGATATTTAAAAGTCTTTTAACCATAAAAGCAACCTGCTCTTTTGCAGCTTTCCCTTTTCCTGTGAGAGCTTTTTTTACTTGAAGTGCTGTGTATTCATGAAATACTCCAAATTCTTGTAAAATCTTCAACATAATAGCACCCCGAAATTGCGCTAATTTTATAGTTGTAGCAGGATTATGTGCATAAAATATATCTTCCATGGCTACTTCATCAATTGTATGGTTTTTAAATATATTTTCTAGTGCCTCAACCATTTGAGGAATTTGAAATTGCAACTCTTCAGCTTTCATCTTTATAAGTCCAGCTTCTATAAGAGAGAGCTTTCCATTTTGAAAAGATATAAGAGCATAACCCATATTTCTCGTTCCTGGATCTATACCCAAAATAATCATGCACTTCCATTCTTCCTAACTTTATATCTAATTATATACAAATTCTTATAATAACTTCATGATATTTCTAGCTATTCACATAAATAACTTGATCCTATTCACATCTTTTTAACACTAATTTATGGAAACGGTTGATACTATTCACATTTTAATACACAATAAGGTCACAATGTGAATATAGGTCAAGAAGTACTAAGTGCACTCAAAAATGAGATTACAGAGATTGAATATAACCGTTATATAAAACAACTCAGTTACGATATAAAAAAATCATCAAGTGATTTAGCAATTTTTCATGCTCCAAATGCACTTATAGTAAATTGGATTAAAAGTAAATACACAGAAAAAATTGCCCATCTCTTCGAAATAAAGAGTGGATCAAAAGTAAGTGTTAAAATTAGCCTTAAAAATGAAGTAACAAGTGTAAAATCAAAACAAAAAATAGAACAAAAAATTCAACATTCACTTTTAAATCCTTCACACACTTTTGATAACTTTATGACAGGTGGTTCTAACCAATTTGCCTATGCTGCAGTAAAAAGTGTAAGTGAAAATGCTGGTAAGGTTTATAATCCACTCTTTATCTACGGTGGAGTTGGTTTAGGAAAAACCCATCTTATGCAAGCTGCTGGAAATGTATTTCAAAATCAAGGGAAAATTGTTATTTATACAACAGTTGAGCAGTTTTTGAACGATTTTATTCGTAATGTACGTAATAAGACTATGGAGCGTTTTCAAGAAAAATACCGTAAATGTGATGTGTTACTTATAGATGACATCCAGTTTTTAAGTAATAAAGAAGGTATTCAAGAGGAATTTTTCCATACTTTTGAAGCGCTCAAAGGTGCAGGCAAACAAATAATCCTCACTGCAGATAAACATCCAAAAAAAATTGGTGGACTTGAAAAAAGACTTCAAAGTCGCTTTGAATGGGGACTTGTAGCAGATATACAACCACCAGAACTTGAAACAAAAATAGCAATTATAGAAAAAAAATGTGAAATCAATAAAGTTAAACTCTCAAAAGATATCATTAACTATATAGCAACTGTTATAGAGAGTAATGTACGTGAAATAGAGGGAATTCTTTCAAAACTACACGCTTATTCACAGCTAATGCATGTAGAGATAGATCTCTCTTTTACAAAAAATGTTTTAAGAGATCAGCTTCAAGAAAATAGGGCCAATCTAACCCTCGATATAATTACTGAAAGTGTAGCAAAAGACTTAAATGTAAAACCTACAGAGATACGTTCAAAAAGTAGAAGTAAAAATCTTGTTTATGCGCGGAGAATTGCTATATATCTTTGTCGTGAACTCACACAAAATACAATGCCACAACTCGCTCAATATTTTGGCATGAAAGATCATACTGCTATTAGTCATACAATCAAAAAAATTACTGAACTTTTACAAAATGATGAAGATTTTAAAACAAAAATTGAAGAATTGACAAATAAAATAACATCATCTTAAAAAATGATAGAAAAATAAATTGAAAAAAGATATAATCATCAAAGTGAACAAGTGTGAATAAGAAAGAAAAATTTTAACACATCTTAAACTCTTGTAGTTACGGGTCAATTCGTGGGTTTTCACATATTCACCCCATACTACTACTAACTACTAAAATTATTATAAATATATAGGGATTTCTATGAAAATTGTAATATCAAAATCTATCCTAGAGAATATCTTAATCCATGCCATTCCTTTTTTAGAAAAAAAAGACACATCGCAAATAACTTCTCATATATTTTTAGATGCTAAAGAGGACGCACTCACTCTAAAAGCTACAGACTATGAGATTGGTTTTAAAGTAGATACAAACAAAGTGAAAATAATTGAGCAAGGGTGCGCTACTGCTAATGGAAAAAAACTTTTAGATATTATAAAAATTCTTAAAGATGGTGATATAAGTTTAGAAATAAAAAATGATATGCTTTTTATCATTCAAGCAAACTCAAAATTCAAATTACCAACATTTGCAAATATAGATTTTCCTAAATTTCCAACTTATGAGAATAAACCTCGTATCTCAATCAATTCACAATCACTTATTGAATCTCTAAAAAAAGTAACACCTGCAATAGATACAAGTAACCCTAAATTTGAACTCAATGGAGCAGTTATAGATATTAAAAAAGATTTTATAAATTTTGCTTCAACTGATACGAGAAGATTGGCAGTTGTAACAATCGCAAATCAAAATGAAGAGGAACTCTCACTTATACTTCCAAAAAAAGCAATTGTAGAGATTCAAAAACTTTTCCATAACGATATAGAACTTTTTTATGATGAAACAAATCTTATAATAATCTCTGATCAGTACACTTTTTTTACAAAACTTATCAATGGAAAGTTTCCTGAGTATTCAAGAATTATTCCAAAAGAGATTTCAAAAGAACTAGTACTTCCAAAAGCCCTTATGATTGAAGCTATAAAACAAATAACAACTATCTCAAGTGATTTAAAAATCACTTTTTATCAAGATCAAATCACTTTTGAATCTTTAAGTGATGATAATATTGAAGCTAAAACGGAAGTAAATTTTGCAACAAATTTTGCAACACCTTTCACTATTGCTATCAATAGTCGTTATTTATTAGATTTTTTAAACTCTATTCATAGTTCTGAGTTTTTAATAGGACTTAATGAGGGAAATCTTCCATTTGTTCTAGTAGATGATAACTTCAAAACAGTAGTAATGCCTATCGTTATGTAACTCCTTTTGCTCCTAAACTAGGAGCAAATCCCCTCACTCACTTAATTCTTTTATAAAACCATCGAAACTTTTATAATAATTTGGATAAAATGGCCTTAATTATACAAACTATGCAAAATAGTTATGGAGTTTTGAATGGAAAATTACGGCGCTAGTAATATTAAAGTTTTAAAGGGCTTAGAAGCTGTTAGAAAACGTCCTGGTATGTATATCGGAGATACAGGACACAGAGGATTACACCACTTAGTCTACGAAGTTATAGATAACTCTATTGATGAGGCTATGGCAGGACATTGTGACACTATTACAGTAACCCTAACAAAAAATGGAACGGCTAAAGTTCAAGATAACGGTAGAGGTATCCCTACTGATATGCACCAATCCGAAGGAATGAGTGCTGCTACAGTTGTTTTAACAGTACTTCACGCTGGTGGTAAGTTTGATAAAGATACTTATAAAGTATCTGGTGGACTTCACGGTGTAGGGGTTTCAGTTGTAAATGCACTCTCTAGTCATCTTAAAATGACAATTCATAGAGAGGGTGAGATTTTTGAGCAAGATTTTGAAAAAGGGATTCCTCAAGAAGCTCTCAAAGCTATTGGAACAACAAAAAAAACTGGTACAACTATTGAATTTGCACCAGATCCAAGTATATTTACTGAAATTACTACTTTTGAATATGAATACTTATCAAAAAGATTTAAAGAACTTGCATATTTAAATCCATTTATCACTATAAAATTTATTGATGAGCGTACAAATACAAAAGAGGAATACCATTTTGAAGGTGGTATAGCGCAGTATGTTGAAGATATCAACAAAAAAACAATCGTTGCACAAACATGTTCTTTTTCGCATAAAATCGAAGATATAGAGTTTGATATTGCACTTATGTATAACGATACATACGAAGAAAAAGTTGCTTCTTTTGTAAATAATATTCGTACTCCAAATGGTGGAACACACGAAGCAGGTTTTCGAGCAGCTCTTACACGTGCTATCTCAAACTATAACACCCAAAATGGTGGAGCAAAAGAGAAAGATGTAAAAATTAGTGGAGAAGACACAGGAGAGGGGCTTATAGCTATTATCTCTGCTCGTGTACCAGAACCACAATTTGAAGGGCAAACAAAAGGTAAACTTGGAAATACTTATGTACGTCCACTTGTTCAAAAAGGTACCTATGAAGTACTAAGTAAATATTTTGAAGAAAATCCTATTGAAGCAAAAGCAATAGTTGCAAAATCTCTTATGGCTGCACGTGGTCGTGAAGCTGCTAAAAAAGCAAGAGAACTTACACGTAGAAAAGATTCTATGAGTGTTGGAACACTTCCTGGAAAACTAGCAGATTGTCAAAGTAAAGATGCTTCTATCTGTGAACTTTATCTCGTGGAAGGTGACTCTGCGGGTGGTTCTGCAAAAATGGGTAGAGATAGAGTTTTTCAAGCGATTTTACCACTTAAAGGTAAGATTCTTAACGTTGAAAAAGCAAGACTTGATAAGATTTTAAAATCAGAAGAGATCACAAACATGATAACTGCTATGGGTTGTGGTGTTGGTGAAGATTTTAATGAAGATAAACTTCGTTATCACAAAATAATTATCATGACCGATGCCGACGTCGATGGAAGTCATATTCAAACACTTTTACTCACTTTCTTTTTCCGTCATTTTAGAACTGTAATCGAAAATGGATATCTCTATCTTGCACAGCCACCTCTTTACCGCTATAAAAAAGGTAAAAAAGAGCTTTATTTTAAAGATGATAGAGCAATGAATGATTATTTGATTGAAAATGGAATTGAATCACTTGCACACAT
>JAVETY010000061.1:0-10666 GCA_034005815.1 Sulfurimonadaceae bacterium
TATGCCAATTTTATTGAAATAGTAAGGAAAAAACTTTGAGCTTAAAAGAAAATATTGACATGGTTAAAGCGGAATTAAATTCCGAAGAGAAATTTTTTGAAAAAGCAGTGATGACAGAACGTTTTGTAAAAAAATACAAAAAAATACTTATAACATCTTTTGCTGTTATCGTGGTAGCAGTAGCGGTAAATCTAGTGTATGACGCAAATAATACGGCTAAGGTTACTGTGGCAAATGAAGCACTTCTTAAACTTCAAAAAGATCCTAAAGATGAGATTGCTTTAGCAGAACTCCAAGCAAATGGAAAAAAACTTTATGAACTTTGGAGTTATGCACAAGCAATTGCAGATAAAGAATCAACAGCACTTGAAGTACTCCATGGTTCCAATACACCGCTTTTAGGTGATTTGTCAAAATATGAAAATGCAAAAACAATCAAAGACTTAGAAAGTTATGCTTCAAAACAAGATGCTATTTATAGAGATTTAGCGCTTGTACAAAGTGCAATCTTACTTATGGGTGAAGAACAAATAGATAAAGCGCATCAAAAACTAAAATTGATTGGTTTAGATTCTCCTATGGCAGAAGTTGCTTCTGCATTACTTCATTACGGGGTAAAATAGATTTTGAAAAGAGTAGTCAAACTTTTTGCTATAACAGCAATCTTATTTTTCAGTGGATGTAGTTCTAAGAAAGTTTACGAACCAAAAGAGACTGCAGGAAGTTGGAAAATCTACGGTAGTAGTGATGAAAAACTTATAGATATAGCATCTGATACAGCACTTTTAGAGAATAAAGCAGTTATCTCTAAAAAAGATAGATATTTAGATGTACAAATAGCTGACGATTACCGTGTTATTGGGTTAAGTGATGGATGGATACTCAGTGCTGATATAGATGGAAATCTCACTTTAGATGGTGTGGATGAGCAAAAAAGCAAAGAGCATCTCGAACTTAAAAAGACAATAGCAGGTGCAAGCGTGCAAGGAGATGTTCTCGCTATTTTGTTTGCTGATAATGAGATGGCACTTTATTCCATCGCCACAAAAGAGCCACTTTTTAAAGAGCAAGGAAATCCATCTCTTATAGTAGATAGTAGAATTGTTAATCCTCAGTTTATGAATGATTTAGTTCTTTTTTCAACTCTTGATGGAAGGGTTATTATTGTAAATAGCGAGCTTAAAAAAAGATTGCGTACTATTATAGTAAGTTCGGAAGAACATTTTAATAATATTATCTATTTCTCAGTTATACAAAATAAGCTTATCGCAGCAACAGGACATAAACTTTTTGCTTTGGCAGAAAAAGAGATTCGTGCTAATTATGAAGTGCGTACTATTGTTGCTGATGAAGATTTACTCTATGCGACAACTAAGCAGGGTGAGCTTATAGCACTTGATTTAAATCTTGATTTACAAAGAAAGATGAAATTTCCTTTTGCACATTTTTTGGGGATGATTGTGGATGATGAGAAACTCTACTTGCTAGAAAAACAAGGCTACCTTATAGAAGTAGCCAAAGATTTTAGTAGCCATAGCGTGTATGAAGTAGATGTAAGAAATGGATTTGTATTTGTAGCTGATAAACTTTTTTATATCGATGATAGCTATATATCGGTGCGATGATTTCAAAAGAGCTTGAAGCATTTTTTGAATCTATTACTATAACAAGAGCACTAAGTACAAAAACAATCTCTGCATATAAGGGTGATTTGCTTCAGGTAGAAGAAGCACTTAACACTCCCCTTATAGAGCTTGACCTCTCAGGAATATTATCATTCTTATCACAGTATAAAAACAAACGTACACGCAATAGAAAACTCTCCTCTTTAAATGCTTTTTTTGACTTTTGTTATAAAAATCAGTTTATTCAAACAAATAAAAAAATCAAATCTTCTAAAACACCAAAACTTTTACCTCATTTTCTTTCATTTGAAGCTATAGAGAATGCACTTACTCTTATCGATAGAAGTACATGGATTGGGCTTCGTGATTATGCATTGATACTTTTTTTGTATGCAACGGGTGCTAGAATTAGTGAATGTCTTAGCATTGAGCGAAGTGATATAGATGGCGCGTGGCTTCTTATCCGTCAAGCAAAAGGGGAAAAAGAAAGAGTAGTACCAATCGCTAAAGTAGCATTAACAGCACTTGAAGCGTATTTAATACAAGCTCCATTTGAGAAAGAGTTTTTATGGATGAATTATCAAGGTGGCAAGCTTAGTCGGATCTCTGCATTTAAGACAACACAAAAATATTTGGGAGTTTCTCCTCACGTTTTGCGTCACTCTTATGCAACTTCACTTATTAGTGGTGGCGCTGATTTGCGTGTTGTACAAGAACTTTTGGGGCATGCCTCACTTTTGACTACACAAATCTATACACATATACAAAAGCAAGATTTAAAAGAGACGGTGGACGCATGTCATCCTATGGCATGAGAGTAGTTTATAATGAGTTGTGCTACAATATTCTCTTTTTAAATTTCTTAAAATACTAAAAATTCACTCTCTATTAAAGGTTTATTATGTTAAAAAAAATAGCTCCTTATCTGGTTATTGTAGCACTTATTGGGATGATTGTATTGCTCTTTCTCTCCCTTGCATCAGCACAAAAAATGGTGGTAATAATAGAAGGAAATACTGAAAAACGACCACTTCCTATAGAGCTTGGGAAATATCAAGATAGCGATTGTGGCATGGTGATTGATGATGTTACATATGCATCAGAGGTGATAGCAAATGATGGTAAAACATGGTTTTTTCATGACCATGGTGGATTCGTCAATTGGCTCAAAGATAAAAAGTTTAAAGAGAGTGTCGTGATTTGGGTGATGAGTGGTGATACGCATGAGTGGATAGATGCGAAAAAAGCGTATTACTCAGTGAATGAAACGACACCCATGGGATATGGCTTTGGAGCATACGAAGATTTTGAAGAGGGGATGATAGATTTTAATGAGATGTCTCTTCGTGTACTTCGAGGAGAAACCCTTAACAACCCTTTGATTCGTAAACAGATTATGGAACAATAATATGGAAACAATCAACCTTTTAACCATTATAAGTATCGCTTTTTTGGGTTCTTTTGGGCATTGCATAGGGATGTGTGGAGGAATTGTTCTTGCATATACGACAATAAAAATTGAGCCACAAAGCTCAAAACTTTCTCAAAGTGGTGCACATTTGTTGTACTCCTTTGGGCGTGTTGTAACATACTCCATTTTAGGTGCTATTTTTGGTGCTTTAGGTGGTGTTGCAACATTTAGCAATAATGCAAATGGAACGCTTTTAATTATTGCGGGTATTGTGATGATTTTAGCGGGGCTTTCATTACTTGGAAAAATAAAATTTTTAACACTTATAGAACATTCATTTTCCTCTTCAAATATCTATAAAAATGCTTTCAAATCCGTTCTAAATTCTAAATCAAATACTAGTTTTTTTATCTTAGGGATGTTAAATGGACTACTCCCTTGTGGGTTTGTATATTTCTTTGCAATCGCCGCTGCTAGTACAGCTGATCCACTTTGGGGTGCTATTGTGATGGCTATATTTGGTCTTAGTACTATCCCCGCTATGTTTGGACTTGGATTTTTAACCTCTCTTACATCAGCGACAAACTTTAGAAATATGATGATGAGTCTCTCTTCTATTGCAGTGATTTTATATGGAGCCTATACCATTTATAATGGGTATGAATATATTGTAGATGAGCAAAAAACATTGCGAGATTGTCACTAGAGATTCCGTGTCAAGCACGGAATGACGGAGAGTGTCAAGCACGGAATGACGGAGAGTGTCAAGCACAGAATGACGGAGAGTGTCAAGCACGGAATGACGGAGAGTGTCAAGTGCAGAATGACGAAGATTCAAGTGCAAAATGACGGAAAGAAAAGAGAAAATTCGTCATCCTGAACTTGATTCAGGATCTCGCTGCGTTGAGTAAACACTTATGACATGTCATAAATATATTAAAGAGGTATTTCTCTATTGTTCAAACTCTCGACAAACTCTTTTCCAAATGTTATACACTCTTTTATGGCCTCTTTATCTGGATTCCACATCATCTTAAGTCCATCATTTAGTAAGGTAAATCCACTTTCAACCAATTTTTCATTGATAATTTTTGTAGATTCTCCACTCCATCCATACGAGCCAAAAGATGCTCCACTTTTATTTTTAAAATCTAATGATTTGATAAACTCAAATGTAGCTGCGATAGTGGTGAGGACACCTTTGTTTGTAGTAGGAGAACCGACTAAAATTGCTTTTGATTTAAACACTTCAAGCATCACATCATTTTTGTCTTTTTTAGAGAGATGTATGAGCTTAATCGTTACATCTTTATCAGCCTCTTTTATCCCTTTGGCTATTGCTTCCGCCATATTTCTTGTGGATTCCCACATAGTGTCATAGAGGATTGTTATCTGATTTTCTTGATAATCTTTTGCCCATTTGAGATAATGTTCTACGATTTGCGTTGGGTTATCTCGCCATAGTACTCCATGAGAGGGACAAATCATATCTAGAGGGAGATTCATAGCCAAAATTTCTTCTATCTTTTTAATAACCTTTGGGCTGTACGGGGTTAAAATGTTGGAATAGTATTTTTGACACTCAATGTAAAGTTCACATTGATCTACTAAATCATTATAAACTGCGGATGTAGCGTAGTGCTGTCCAAAAGCATCATTACTAAATAAGATATTATCCTCAGTTAAATAACAAAGCATGCTATCAGGCCAGTGAAGCAATGGCATCTCAACAAAAACTAATCGTTTATCGCCTAAATCAAGAGTATCTCCAGTTTTTACAATCTGAAAATTCCAATCCTCATGGTATTGCCCTTTGAGTGATTTTACACAATTCTTCGTGCAATAGATTGGCGTATTTGGTATGAGCTTCATAAGGGCTGGGAGGGCGCCAGTATGATCTGGCTCCCCATGGTTAATAACAATGTAATCAATCTTATTTAAATCAATTTCATTTTGAAGATTTTTAATAAATACATTCGTAAACGCTGCATTGACTGTATCTATAAGAACATTTTTTTGCTCTTTTATAAGATATGCATTATAAGATGAACCTTTGTGTGTAGAGTATTTATACCCTTGGTATCGCTCTAACTCCCAATCGACATTACCTACAAGATAAACATTGTTTTTTATAGTAAAGCCCATAATGACACCTATTCATCAAGAGGTTCAAAATCCTCTTTACCTACTCCACACTCTGGGCATACCCAATCCTCTGGAAGGTCTTCAAATGATGTTCCAGGAGCAATTCCAGAGTCTGCATCACCTACTTCAGGGTCATAAATATAACCACATACTGTACAAACATATTTTTTCATAATTCAATCCTTCCATAATAAAAACTAATAATAGAATAGCCAAAATGGATAATAATATCAAGAACTGCAAAGAATTTGATTAGATTGAAATGAAGTGATTATTTATAATAACAATTTTAATGAGATAAATTTTATTGAAAAAAAACACTTCCACCAAGATAAGTGTTATAATAAAAATAAAATTTAAGGGTTCTTTATTATGAAAAGTTCTATTACTGAAAGTATCAAGTCGTTACCACCATTATCTAAAACAGTTGCAGATATCAATGCGCTCTTTGCAAATAAAGAGAGTAGTGTACATGATCTTATAAAGGTGATTGAACCAGATCCTATGGTTGTTGCAAATCTTTTAAAAGCTGCAAATTCTCCACTGTATGGTTTTGGTAAAGAGATTAAAAATGTTTCCCAAGCAGTGAATCTTTTTGGAATGGATCTTACACGCGCGTTAGCATTAGAAAACTCTATAAGAAAGCTTCTCAATATTGACATGCAACCTTATGGTGTCACAAGTGAGAAGTTTGCAGAGATATCTACATGGCAAGCAATTCTCGCACATAAATGGTACAAAAAAATTAATCCAGTTAAAGCTGATAAGCTTTATCTAGCAGCATTTTTACAAGAAACAGGAAAGATTGTCTTAGCAAATGAAATCATCAAAGATGATGAAATGACGAGCTTCTCTTCAGAGATAAAAAATACAAATAATATTGCTCAAGTGGAAAAAGCGTATCTTGATGTAACAAGCGCACAAGTAACAGCAAAAATATTTGAGCATTGGGGATTTGAGAAAGAGTTTGTAGAGATGATCCAACACTCCGATATCCCTGCGAATGCACCATCAGAAATAAGAGAGTTTTCAATAGCTTTAAATATTATTAAAACAGTTATCCCTATTAATCGCCCTTTGGAAGAAAGTGCTATCAATTTTGGACTCAAAAAAGCGAATGATGCAGGGTATGATCATGAGATGTTAGAAGATGCAATTGATGAGATGCTTGATGTTATAGAGGGTAAAGAGTGAGTCAAACTGTCACTATTATAGATACATTTGGTTTTTTCTTTCGTGCCTTTTATGCTCTTCCACAACACCTTAAAAACTCCGAGGGTTTTCCTACGGGGCTTTTAACTGGATTTACTAATTTTATAGCTTCTTTGCAAAAAGATCACGAGAGTGATTTTATAATCTTTGCGATAGATACGAAAGGTCCATCCTTTCGTGCTGAGATTGATCCAAACTATAAAGCAAATCGCCAAAGTCCACCACCAGAACTCACTCTACAACTCCCAATAGCAATAGAGTGGATAGAGAAGATGGGATATATAACTTTAGGCAAAACAGGTTTTGAAGCAGATGATATTATTGCAACACTTGTGAAGTTTGCTAAAGAAAAGGGCTATAAAGTACGTGTCGTTTCACATGATAAAGATCTTTATCAGCTGATAGATGATGGCAATGTAGTGCTTGTAGATGCTATCAAAAAACAAACTATCAATGCTACTTTATGCGAAGAGAAGTATGGTGTAACACCGTCGCAGTTTATAGACTATCAAGCGATTATTGGAGATACAGCAGATAATGTCCCTGGTGTAAAAGGGATAGGAAAAGTAGGCGCAGAAAAACTTTTAAAAGAGTATAAAACACTCGAAAATATCTATGAAAATATAGATAATATCAAGGGTGCTACGCAAAAAAAACTTATTGAATCCAAAGAGAATGCTTTTATGTCAAAAATCCTTGTTACACTTCGCGATGATGTTTTAGAGAGCTTTGATTTTAACACCTCTAAAATGGATATAGAAAATCCATTTTTAAATATTTATGATGAATTAGTTAAATATGAACTCAATGCTATTTTAAGAGTCTTACATGCCAAGAATATGGTGAGTAAAGAGCAACAAGAAGAGACAAAAAAAGAGGTTCAGATACAAATAGATGCAGAACAAACAGGTGTAAAGTTTGATGCAATACTTTTAAATGATCCAAAAAAACTAGATGAGATTTTAGACAAACTTGATGAAAATACACTTGTAGCTTTTGATACAGAAACTACAGGGCTTGATTATCGTAATGATAAGCTTGTAGGATTTAGCTTTTGTTTCAATAAACAAGAAGCGTATTATGTCCCTTTTGGACACTTTTATCTTGGCATGCCAGAACAGATAAGTGAACAAAAAGCAAAAGAAGCGATACAGAAGATTTTTAAAAGCCTCGTAGTAGGGCATAACATCAAGTTTGATTTGCACTTTGTAACACGATTTTTAGAAGTGGATAGACTGCCAATACATAACGATAGTATGGTGCTAGCTTGGCTCATTAACCCTACAGAATCGCATTCACTCGATAGTCTCTCACAAAAATACCTTGGTCACACGATGTTCTCTTTTAAACAAACTGTAAAAAAGGGTGAAAACTTTGCTTCTGTTGCTGTAGAAGATGCTTGCAACTATGCGGCAGAGGATGCATATGTGACACGAAAGCTTCATAGACTCTTTATAGAAAAACTAGAACTTCTTGAAGCGAGTGAACTTATAGATGAAGCGTGGACTATTGAAGTGCCATTTATAGAAACTCTTTTGGAGATGGAAAAAGAGGGAATTTTAGTCGATTGTGCATTTTTAGAAATATTTTTAGAAGAGGTAAAAATCACACTTGCAGAGCTCACATCTAAAATACATGCACATGCCAAGAGTGAATTCAATATCAACTCTACCCAACAGCTAGGTGTCATACTCTTTGAGACACTAGGACTACCAGTGGGCAAAAAGACAAAGACAGGTTACTCGACAGATGAACAAGTGCTAAGCTCGCTAGTGGGTGCACATGAGATTATCCCCCTTTTACTCGAATACCGTGAAGTATATAAACTCTCCTCTACGTATATAGAACCACTCTTACGACTTGCAAAAGAGGATAAAAATGGTCGTATCCACACCTCTTTTGTACAAACAGGAACTGCTACAGGTAGACTAAGCTCAAAAAATCCAAACTTGCAAAATATTCCAACGAGAACACCGCTTGGAGCAAAAATACGTCAAGCATTTATAGCACCAGAGGGGAAACTTCTTGTAGGGATAGATTACTCTCAAATAGAGCTACGTTTGCTTGCGCATTTTTCACAAGATAACGTGCTTGTGGATGCGTTTAAAGATGATAAAGATATCCACAGACAAACAGCGGTTGCACTCTTTGGTGAAGCAGAAGCGGATGCAAAGAGAAATGTTGCAAAAACTGTAAACTTCGGGCTACTCTATGGCATGGGGCAAAAGAAACTCTCAGAAACTTTAGGCATAACTACAAAAGAAGCAAAAGAGATTATAGAGCGTTATTTTGAGTCATTTCCTACTGTAAAAAACTATTTTAGTCATATCGTAGAGTATTCTAAAAAAGAGGGATATGTAGAGACGCTTTTAAAGCGTAGACGATACTTTGATTATGCAAATGCGACTCCGATGTTCAAAGCAGCATATGAGAGAGAAGCGGTCAATACTGTTTTTCAAGGAAGTGCAAGTGATTTAATAAAGCTAAGTATGAATAAAATTAGTAGAAAAATCAAACAAAAAAATCTTAATGCAAAAATGCTTTTACAAATCCATGATGAGCTTATTTTTGAAGTGGATAGAGATGAAGCACAAGAATTAGGAAGATATTTCCAAGAGATAATGGAATCGATTATTGAGCTAAAAATTCCACTCAAAACAAGCTTTAATATTGGTAAAAATTGGGGTGAACTCAAATAAAGGGGTGCAAATGGAGTATAGATATATAGGAAAAACAGGTCTTAGGGTAAGTCCTATCTGTATGGGCACTATGACCTTTGGCACACAAACACCTGATGAGAAAATGGCCTTTGCTATCATGGACAAAGCGTATGAGAGAGGTGTAAATTTTTTTGATACAGCAGAACTTTATCCTGTTCCTCCAAGCGCAGATTTAGCTGGACTTACAGAAGAGATAGTGGGGCGTTGGCTCAAAACAAAACCACGTGAGAGTATTATCCTCGCTTCCAAAGTTGCAGGTGCAGCTTCTGGATGGTTTGTACCACCTATCCGTCATGGTTTGACTGCCATAGATAGCTTTCATATAGAGCGTGCAATAGAAGGAAGCCTGAAACGTTTGGGGACTGATTATATAGATTTATATCAGATGCATTGGCCTGATACTGTTGTGCCTATAGAAGAGAGTTTAAAAGCGTTTGATAGATTGGTACAAAGTGGAAAAGTACGTTATATTGGAACATCCAACGACACGACGTATGGAACTACAAAAGCGCTTCTTACTTCTGAGTTTAAAAATTATGCTAGGTTTGAATCAATACAAAATAATTTTTCTTTACTTAATCGTCGTTTTTTGGATGAACTAGCAGAGGTGGCGAAAAAAGAGCAGATTTCTTTGCTTCCATACTCACCACTTGCGGGTGGAGTTTTGAGTGGAAAATATAATCAAAATCCAGATGCACTAGGGCGGTTTAGTGAATATCTCAAATCTCCAAATAAACGCCAACGTGTTATGGCAGAACGTTTTATGAATGAAAGAACATTAGCATCGACTCAAAAATATCTTAAAATTGCAGCAGATTTTGGACTTGACCCTGTTACTATGGCAATTGCATGGTCAAAACAATTTGATTTTGTCGCTTCCACTATTATCGGAGCATCCACTGCAGAACAACTTGATAGCTCACTTGATGCTATGGAACTTGTGTTAAGTGATGAGGTACTTAAGGCATGTGATAAGGTGCATAACTCTATTTTGTACCCGATGGGATAATAAAATAAAATTATGTGTATATTACAATTAAAAGAGTTGGCATGTTAAAGAAACTCAAAAAATATCTCATCACTTCACCTGAATTTTATACTCAAGAAGCACAACAATTTGAGCAAATACTTCGAGGGCAACTTCGTATGCATTCGCCTGATTATGCGCTGTATAGAGATAAACAAAATCCAAATGTGAAAGAACTTGCAGGTAACTTTATATCAGTATGTAGAGAGTTTGTATCTTTAGTTTCTATCATCCATACAGATGCAACACTCGCACATGAACTTGGTGCTCACGGCGTTCATTTTGGCTCAAAAGATTTTGATAAAATTAAACATGCCAAAGAGTTAGGACTTTATGTAATCATAAGCACGCATAACGAAGCAGAGATAGAAAAAGCGATAGAAGAGGGTGCGGATGCAATCACCTATAGCCCGATATTTGAAACTCCAAATAAAGGCGAGCCAAAAGGAATAGAAGCACTACAACATGTTATAAAAAAGTATCCTATAAAAATATTTGCTCTTGGTGGGATAGTAGAGTCATCACA
>JAVETY010000062.1:0-10277 GCA_034005815.1 Sulfurimonadaceae bacterium
ATAGCGCTTTTGTCGGTACGGGGCAACTTATCAACAAAAGTATCAATGCTATGGAGATGGAATACACAGCACAACAAAAAGACCTCTTTATGGGAGAGCTTACAAAAACTGGAAACTCTTTATTTGATAGCTTTTTAGTGATTCAAAAACAAATTAGTGAAGTAAATCAAACTCTAGAAAAACTTGCAAGAGAATCTAAAGAGACTGCAAACCTCTCCAATCAAAATACAGTTGTTATGAACACTATGAATAAAAATTTCGACAGACTCTCCCTTATCATCTCCCAAAATGAAGAGATAGTCAATGCACTTAACTCTAGAACGATGGAGATCAATACCATCGTGGACCTCATCAAAGATATAGCAGATCAAACAAATCTTCTCGCACTCAATGCTGCTATTGAGGCAGCACGCGCGGGTGAGCATGGACGTGGATTTGCTGTGGTTGCTGATGAAGTACGCAAACTTGCAGAACGCACCACGAAAGCAACAACTGAGATTACAATCACTATCTCCACACTGCAACAAGAAGCAAATGAGATGCTCCAAAGTTCACAAGAGCTAGATAAAATAGCAACTGAGTCCACAAAAAGTGTAGCAACTCTTAAAACATCACTTGATACATTTAACACCAATTCAAATGCAGTCCATCAATCAAGTATATATATGAAACACCAAAACTTTATAGTTTTAGCAAAGATAGACCATATCCTCTTTAAAGCAGATACACTCGATCATATCTTGCAAGAAGAGCCTATCCTCAATGAAGATCACACAACATGTAAATTTAGCAACTGGTACCACTCAACAGAGATTGGAGATTTTACACATACAAAATCATTTAAACTCTTAGAGCGTCCACACCTTAGCGTACATGAAAATGTAGGGAAAATTTTCTCTATAATGCAAACATCTAATGCACTTATTGAACATAAACAAGATATAAAACACCATTACATAGCGATGCAAGATGCTTCCAATGAGCTTCTACAAACCCTTGATGCAATGCTTACTGAAGTCAATCACGCATAACTTATTTTAGCTTTTACCATTCTCTAGGTAAAAGCTACACTTCTTTCTTTACTATTTTAATCTCACAACCATCATACATAAAATCGAGTGCTTCTGGCATATCTCGGTGTAAAAGTGGGCTATCTAAGTCGATAAACTGCACCACATCTCTATAAAGAAATGCTAGATAAAGAGCATAGTTAATAGAAAAAGGACCTTCTAGCATTGAGCCTAGCATCACGCCCACTTTTATCTCACGTGCATATTCTAAAAGCTCGATAGCCTTTGTGATTCCGCCACATTTCATAAGCTTGATATTAAACATATCTGCTGATTTGCTTCCCATCACTCCTATCGCATCAAGAAGTGTAAAAACCGCTTCATCTGCGACTATCACCACATCTGTTTGCTCTTTAATCCTTTTTAGTCCTTCTGTATCTGTTGCTACGACAGGTTGTTCTAAAAGTTCTATTTTTACTTTTAAATTCTCAAGATAGTAAAGTGTTTCCTCTACACTCCATGCTTGATTTGGATCTACTAATATTTTGCATTTTGGGAGAGCTTTGCTTATGGCATGTGTCACGTCCAGTGCATGCTCTATATCATGAGAAAATTTAAGCTTGAGTATAAAGTTTTTTTCTTGGAACATTTTTTTTGCATCTTCTAACATCTCTTCTGCACTATTGCAACTAATCGTTACCGCTGTATAGAGTGGTGCTGTGTTTTGTATATCAAAGTATTCATAAAGAGTTTGGTTGTTTTGTTGTGCTAACAAAGAGATAGATGCCATTTCCAAAGCTGCTTTTGCACTACTTCCTATCTTTGTGGCATGGAGATATTCTATCGCCTCTTTGGGAGTGAGCCCATAAATATTTTTTTTGATTTTTTCTATCCAATTTTCTATCTCTTCTAATCCTTCACCCGTGATAACTTTTGTCGCAGGAGCTTCTCCTACGCCAGTATGCAAGGTATCTGTTTGAATAAAAACTCTTATAAGCTCTGCATCTTGGGCCACGCGAAGTGCTGTTTTAAAAGCTTTTTTAAGTGGGATTTTCACCCTTTGTATTTCGATACTCACAATCTTCATCCAACCAGCCTTATCAAAATATTTCCAACCAAGAGTCCCATAAAAGTTCCTATAATATATCCCATCACAGCCATAAGTACACCCACTGCTACGAGTGATTTATCATAAGCAGCGGCAAGAACGGGAGCAGATGCCACTCCTCCGATATTTGCAAGTGAGGCAACACTTATTGAGAAAAGATCAAGCTTAAAGATTTTCGCTCCGAGCACCATAATCATGGCATGTAAAACCAAAATACAAAATCCAACTACAACATAAAGCCATACTGCATCAAAGCTCTCAAACACAGCACGTGAACCAATAATGGCGATAAGGAGATAAAGCATCGAAGTAGCAACTTCGCTTGAGCCTGCATAAGATTTGAGTCTTGTAAAAGAGCCTAATATCCCTAAAAAAGTTGCCAGCACTACATGCAAAGTGGTACTACTTATAAAACTTACATGCCAAGATAAAAATTGCACTACAAAAGACACAGTAAAGGCGAGGATGAGAAAAAGCCAATATCTTTTGACCCCTATCGTACACGAGCATCCCACTGCACATGCCATACTCTCATGTGATGATATATCTGTTTGTGCTTTTGTAAATGTATTAAACAGATGCGCAAGTGGAACTACAAACAATAAAAGCATAAACCACCATGTATAGTTGATGGTATCAACAAGAAGGATATATCCAAACACCTCATCACTTACACCAAGCGCGCTTGCAACCGCTATCATATTTGCAGTGCCTCCCATCCAACTCCCACAAAGTGCACCAAAAGCACCCACCATTTTATCCTCTAATCCAAAAAGCAATGGAAAAGTTAAAAATCCAATCGTAAGAGAAAAAAGTGCCAATAAAAAAGCGATAAAGAGTTTTTTACCAAGTTGAAAAAATCTCATAATATCAACTTGTAAGAGCATCAAAAAAAGCATTGCAGGTAAAAGATTTGTTTTGAGAAGTGTACTCGTTTGTTCTATCTCTTCATTTCTCTCAAACATACCAAGAGTTCCAAACAACATACTAAATGCATAAATCATTACAACGACAGGAATATAAGAAAAAATCTTATGTTGGGTATGTTTTTCAAGCAGATACAAAACTGTTACCAAGAGAGCGAGCGTACAAAGATATGCGAGCGAAGAACTTACCATATAAACTACTTCTTATTTTTCTTGTAGTTTAACATACACAAAGGGTTTTACGATGAAAAAAGTTCATAAGATTTTTGGCATGTAAAGTGCATCTACATGCCAAAAAATTATTTCATAAAAATACTAAAACGTGCTTCTTTACAAACTGTTGTATTGTAGCTTTGATCTGATGTGTTACAGAAATCTTTTTGGGAATGATTAAAACTAGCAAAAAATGGCGCCTGCGTACTTGTTATACACAATTTTCCCCAATCCCCACTACTAAAACCATCTCCACATTGACTTGAAAAGTTTTCAAAACCATACATTAATTTTCTATTGCGATAGCTTCTATTTGTATATGCGTCAAAAGCTTCAATTGTACTTGTTCCACGATTATATGACATAGGATGTTGCACTTTCCATTCATGAGGTGTTTTGAAGTGGTAAGGGCTAAGCAATCTATTGTTGTTATCATACGCAATCATAGTATAAACTGTTGCTTCTACAAAACCATATGGCAGCTCGTAATCAAACTGAGTTTCATGGTAATTATCGTGTTCTGCTTGCCATACACGAGTCCATCCCCCACCTGCTATAATCATTTCACAGTAAACATTGATTTTTTTACCACCCACACTAATATCAAAATACCCACTGCGAGAATTTGGTTGTACCTCTTTTATCTCTTGGCATGACCCATACAACCCATCGATTTGGACAGCATCAGCTCTTGGAGTTGCTTCTCTCTCTATATAAACAGGTTTTTCTACAACTCTTTCTTGGATTATAATCTTCTCAACAGGTTTTTCTACAATTCTTTCTTGGATTATAATCTTCTCAACAGGCTTCTCTACAATTCTTTCTTGAATAATCACCTTTGGTTCAGGTTTTGGGCAATCGTCAAAATCACAATCTAAACCCTGAAGAGCCTCCTTAGAAGCCGAATTTGCACGTGTATAATCAGAACCACTAACCAACACAAAAGCAATCAATGAGATCGACAAAACTTTCAACATACTTTCTCCCTTTTTCTAATAATTTACACCATTTTATTGTAAAATATATTAAAACGAAATAACTTATTTTTTTATCATCGAGCTTCTTTTATCATACCATCCGATAGGGTTATAGTAGATGCAAAACTGTTACCAAAAGTGTGAGTGTAAAACGATATACTAACGCAGAATTTACTATAGAAACAATCTCTTATTTTAGAATTTCTTATACAAGGATTTACGATGAAAAAAACACTCCCTTTATCTCTACTTATTTCTTGCTCATTACTTTATGCGGCAACATTAGAGGAAAATTTACTTGAAAATTCACTTGTGGTTTATAACGGTTCTATCGCTCTTGTGCATGAAAAACGTATGCTTGATGTGAAAAAAAATGAGACGCAAATCGTTTATGAGGGTGTTGCAAATACTATCCAAACTGATTCTATCAATATCAAACTTCCTTCTTCTCTTACACTCTATTCACAACAATTTCGTTTTGACAAACTCACACATGCCAAGCTTCTTGAAGCACACATTGATAAGTCTCTCTTTTTTAAAAATGAAAAAGAGAAGCAAATCTCTGCAACACTCCTCGCATACGATTTAGAAAAAGCACTCGTTCGCACTCAAGAGGGGAAAATCATCTCCATCGCTACAGATACAATCATTTTTGAAACCATCCCAAAAGAGTTGATAACAAAACCCTCTCTTGTATGGAATATAGCTACAAAAAAAAGTGTTCAAGCGCCCATAGAGATAGATTATCTTATCCACAATCTTGACTACGTTAACAACTACATCATCAATATAGATAAAAATACAGCGGTACTTCATGGATGGATAACGATTGATAATCGTTCAGGAAAAGCATTTAATAATACGCAGCTTCATGTTTTAGCAGGGGATATACACCGTCAAGCACCCACTCCTTACTTTGCAAAGCGCGCGATACAGGCAGATGGCTTATTAGATGTACAACATCATGCACATGAGGGATACCATTTTTACACTATCCCTTTTAAAGTGAATATTGCAAACCAAGAAAAAACTCAAATCAAATTTCTAGAGCAACAAGATATACAATTGAAGCGCAACTATACAGCTACAATGTCTTATCCTCTCTCGCTTGTTGGAATGCGTGAACAAGCTGTATCGCAATCGATAACTCTTGAAGCACAAAAATTTGTCCTTCCAAAAGGTGTGGTACGAACCTACTCGAAACTTGATAACAATACAATTCTTTTAGGTGAAAACATTATTCCTCACACTGCAAAAAATACGCCTATTACGCTAGAACTTGGCAAAAACTTCGATACAAAAGTAGAGGAGCAAGTAGTTAAAATCATCCAAAATGAGAAGTATGCTCAATCAACAATTGAGTATACTGTTTGTAACAACTCTGATGAGCCAAAGAGTATCACTGTGCTTGTTCCGTTTAACAAAAAGAGCGATTCGGAAGTTAAAAGTAAAAAGAAATTTCTTTACACAAAAGGAAATCTAGTGACCTTTACAACTACTTTAAAACCAAATAAAGAAGAGAGTTTTGAAGTCACTTTTCTCGATATGAAATAATTATTTTACACAAGATACTTTAGTCATCTTTAATGATTTTTAGAGTATCTTTGCAAAATGCAATTACATACAATTACAAAACAACAACTTTTAGCAGAACCTTATAGTAAAGATGCACAAAAACTAGCTTGTGCAATCTATAGCACGTATATAAAAAATGATAAAGATCCATACATGCTTATAAAAATCTCAACTGTAGAAAAAATCTTGAAACTTGAAGAGGATGAAAATTCTCTTGGTTATATAAGAATGCTTCTAGAAGAGCTTTGTGAGCCAATAGCAGTAAAAAATTTTAAATATTTTGGAAACCTTTATCCCGTACGGCTTCTTAGATTACTTACCTATAAGTTTGATAATGGACACGTAGAGATAGAACTTAGTGAAGAGTTCTTATATGCGGAACAAGAATATATGATAGCGCGATTTTTAGTATGTTAGTTATATTATAAAAAAGGAAAAAATTGATTAAACATTATATTTTACTTGATACAGAAACGACAGGTACAGAGGAGTTAGACCGTATCATTCAATTAGGTTATATGGTTTTAGGCTCCAAAGAGATTGAGGTACAAAATGATTTTTGTTCCACCACTACCCCTATCAATTTTGCTGCAATGGAAGTACATGGAATAACTCCAGAGATGTTGGTCGGCAAACCAACATGCCATGAAACAACAGCGTATAAACGTCTTCTAGAGCTTAACATGCCACACAACTATCTTATTATCCATAATGCTCCTTTTGACCTTGGTATGCTTGAAAAAGAGGGTTTTGTAACAAATATGAAAGTGATTGATACACTCCGTGTTGCAAAACATGTTTTTAGTGATTCAGAAGCGCATAGATTACAATATTTTCGCTACAAAATGGAACTTTATAAAGAGGAAGAACAAGAAGCAAAAAAACTAGGTGTCGTCGTAAAAGCACATGATGCTATCGGAGATGTTTTAGTACTCAAGCTTTTTCTTACAAAATTAAAAGAAGCAGTTTTAGCAGCGTTTCCAAATGAGAATGTAGTTGAAAAGATGGTAGATCTAACAAACACACCAATACTCATCAAAACTTTTCGATTTGGTAAATACAAAGGAAAAGATTTAGTAGATGTAGCACAAAGCGATAGTGCCTATTTGCGCTGGATGCTCACAAGTATGGAAAACCTAGATGAGGATTTGCGCTACTCTATCAGCCATGTGTTACATAGCTAAAAATTACAAAAAATATACATGCTAAAACTCCGCTGATGAGTGCGTAAGGGAGTTGTGTTTGCACATGTTCTACCACTTCACAATCACTCGCCATTGATGAGATAATCGTTGTATCAGAGATGGGTGAACAATGATCTCCAAAAACTCCTCCAGAGATAACCGCACCGATACATAATGCCACATTTGCATCGACTGCAAGCGCCATAGGAACAGCAACTGGGATCATAATACTAAATGAACCCCAACTCGTTCCCGTAGCAAAAGAGATAAGCCCACTAAGAATAAAAATAATAAGAGCTAGTATATGAGGGTTGAAACTCTCACTCACAAGTGAAGCAAGATAGAGCCCCGTATGAAGCTCACTACTTACCTCCCCTATTGCAAAAGAAAAAAGTAAAATCATCACAATAGGGAAGAGTTGTATCCCACCTCTAATAGCAGTTTTACCCCACATACCATAACTCATAATGTTTCCTACTCTATAGAGTACAAACATAAAAACAAGCGTGGCACACATCGTATAAAAAATAGAGCTCGAGCCACTCCCTGCTAAAATATTTCCATCACCTGTGAGATACAAAAAGAAAAATACACAAAGCACCATAAAGATTAAAGGAGCTACCATATAAAGGCCATTTACTTTTTTATTTGCCTTATATTTATACGTTTTATTTTGGAGTGTTGCATAGCGCATAGGACCTATCTTTATATCAAACCAAATCACTAAAAAGCTTACAAGAAGTGCAAACATGGCATAAAAGTTATATAAAACTGATTCTATTAAAAGTGCTACGGGTTCAATATCAAGAGAATTTTGTACAATTTGCACGCTCACAAGCCCAAGTAAAAGTGCACCCCAGCCATTGAGCACTATAAGTGAGCAGATGGGTGCTGATGTACTATCACATACGTAAGCAAGCTTGGCATGTGGTACTTTATACTTATCACACAAAGGTTTTCCTACAGCCCCAGCGATAAGAGAGGTGATAGAAGACTCCACGAATATAAGCACGCCTACAAAATAAGAAAGTAAAAGTGCAGAACGTTCTGAGCGAATAAAATTCTTTTTATTTTGTAGATATTCGATAAATCCAGCTATCGCGCCAGAGCGCTCTATAAGGGCTATGATACTTCCCACCAAAAGAGCAAAGCCTAAAGTTTTAAGAATCCAAGGGGTGGTTAAGAGTTTCTTAAAAAGTACAAAAGTAGCAACAAGTGTATCAAAAAGAGCAAAATCATTTAAAATAAAAAGAGCGAGAATCACTCCCGAAAAAAGGGAGAATAAAACATTTCTAGTTTTTAATGCTAGCGCAATCGCTAAAAGAGGTGGTAAAGTAGAGAAAAAAGATAGTTCTATAAAATAGCCTTAAAACTCTATACTCATAAGTGCCAAACCAATACGTCCAAATTCCTCTTTATAAAGCTCACACTCTTTTTCTTGTGTGACTTTAAAGCCTAGTTTTTTGTAATCAAGTATAATCTCTAAAGAGCCAATCTCTACAATAGTTTGAGCAATTCTATACCCTTTGAGGCGTGCTGTAAGAAGAGATTTTTGCATAAGTGCTTTGAGTATGCCTACATCTTCAAACCCTTTAATCTCCTCCAAGTAATCAAACATCAAAGTACGATTATTAAGATGAAAGTCACACTCATGTAAGATATCTAAATCTTCGAGTGCAATAGAAACACACTCTGTTTGATTGATAGCTTCTATAAATACCTCTTTTGTTGCAATACGCGGCTCATAACTACAAAGCGAACCCACGCTCACACCATCAGCCTCTGCGATGAGAAAGTTTGAGTAATGGCATTGACTTTTTGCTTGTGTAACTGTCATTTTTTCTAAACATGCAAGAGTTTTTGCATCCTCTTTTGTTTTAAAAATAAAATCAAAAATACCAAACTTTTTTCCGGCTCTTGTGCTCTGTAATATCATACTAGCCAAAAAGGAAGCGTCCTTGATTTCAGCCTTTCTTATCTTTATATCCATTTAAGTTCCAATTAGTTTTTAATATCGTTCATATAAAGATAATAGTACCATACTTTATGATAAAAAACATCTTAATTATTCTTTCTATTAGCACTTTATTAGTTGCATCTCCTCAAATTCTTTTAGTAGTGAGTGATGCAGAAAATTCTACACGTGCAAAACTCTTTTGTTATGAGGGGGAAAAACAAATATTTCATTCTATTGAGGTAAATCTTGGGAAAAAAGGTTTAGGATGGGGTATCGGACAAAAGGAATTTGCCACAACCTTAGTGCAAAAAAAAGAGGGAGATAAAAAAGCCCCTGCAGGAGTTTTTGCACTTACACATATTTTTGGATACATGGCAGACAAAAATTACAAACTTCCTTATATACATGCCAATGAGAAACTTATATGTGTAGATGATAGTGAAGATATAGACTATAATAAAATTATTACCAAAAAAGATACAGTACCAAAATCGTATGAAGAGATGCGCCGTGATGATACACAGTATAGTTTAGGTATTGTAGTAGCGCACAATCAAGAGGGGAAAAAAGGGATGGGTTCATGTATCTTTATCCATGTAGAAAAAGGTAAACATGAGCCATCTTCAGGGTGTACAACGTTGAAATATGAAGAATTAGAAAAAATTGTAGAGTGGTTAGATGAGAGGAAAAATCCCATACTTATTCAAATCACAAAAGAGTATCTAAGCGAGATAAAAAAGCTTTACCCCGCTCTAAAAGAGCACAAAGAAGATTAAACCTCTTCGTCCTCTCTAAACATACGATCTTTTGCTTCGATACCTAAAAGTCCTAGTCCAGTTTTGATTGAGAGTGCTACAACCAATAAAAGTTTGAGTATCTTAGCCTCATCTTCTGTGCCAATAATTTTCACATCATAATAAAACTTATGTAAAGATCCTGCTAAGGATTTAAGGTATTCTGGAAGTTTTTGTACCCCACGTGAAGCAAAAGCATCCTCAACCACTTCTGGAAGTAAAAGTGCATCAAACAAAAGTGTATCTGCATTCTCACCTAGATTTTTGAGTGAGCTTGCCATTATCTCTTCTTTAGAAAAACTACTTTTTGATAAAAGTGTTTGGATTCTCGCATGAGCATATTGGATATAAAATATTGGATTCGAGCTATCTTGCTTTTTAAACTCTGCAAGGTCAAATTCTAATGCAGTATCACATTTTTTAGAAGCAAAAATAAAACGAAGTGCATCAGAACCTATCTCTTCAACAATATCACTCATAAGTATTACGTTACCGGCACGTTTACTCATTTTGTAAGGTTCACCATCTTTTAA
>JAVETY010000195.1:0-2578 GCA_034005815.1 Sulfurimonadaceae bacterium
ACATGATAAAATTTCTGGTGTGCGAGATATTATCTCAGAAAGTGGCAAAGATGATGATGCAGAAGATGAATATGAGGATTAACAGATGAGTGATTTTATAAAACTATTTGAAAATGAAACAATTGCTACAATAGAAGCACTTGTAGGTGAAGCCCCTAGTCTTTCTCTTAAAGAGGAACAAAGTTTAAGTATCATCTCTAATATTATCCCTCCAATTGTTCTTTTAGAGATACATGTTACTGGTGCAGTAGATGCACATGCCATGATGGCAGTGCCACCAAATCTAGCTGCATCACTCTCTGATATGATGATGGGGGAAGAAGCAAGTCAAAGAGAAGATGTTACAGAAGATGATTTAGATGCAACAAAAGAGATAGCTTCTAATATCTTCGGTGCAATCTCAAACACACTCTCTGCACAAAAAGAGATGCCTTCTCTTTCATTTAAGATAGAGAATATAAGTCTCAAGCAAGATGAACCAGAGATAAGTTTAGAAGATTTTCATAAAATGTATGTATACCAATTTGAACTTGGTGCAATAGATTCGCTTATGATGCTTATCATTGATGAGGAATTGTATAACGCTTTCTATGCAAAACAAAATAAACAGCAGGTAGATATGAAGCAAAGTAACATGTCCCAAACAAATGAGCTTATCTCAAAAAATGCAAATCTTTCAGCGGAAGAGATGAGTAATATTGCCCTTATTATGGATGTTAAACTTCCAGTTCGTGTACGTATTGGACAAAAAAAGATGCTTTTAAAAGATGTTCTTAATATGGATATAGGTTCGGTGATAGAGCTCAATCAATTAGCAAATGATCCCTTAGAAATATTAGTAGACAATCATGTCATAGCGCAAGGGGAAGTTGTTATAGTAGATGGGAACTTTGGTGTACAGATAACAACTATTGGAACAAAAAAAGAACGCTTAAATCAGTTAAAGGGATAAGTTGAAAAGAAAGAAAAATGAGTTAACTAAAAAATATACACGTGAGATAAAATCAGCAGATGTTTGGAGTGTTTTTAGAATTTTAGCAGACTTTGTAAAAGGTTTTGATGAATTAGGTGAACTTGGACCCACAATAACAATTTTTGGAAGTGCAAGATTAAAAGAGGATGATTTTTACTATAAACAAGCACAAGAGATGGCTGGTATACTTGCAAAACGTGGATTTAATATCATGTCAGGTGGTGGACCAGGTGTGATGGAAGCTGCCAATCGTGGAGCAAAAGATTATGAAGATGTTGAATCTATAGGTCTAAATATTGATCTGCCATTTGAACAGATTGCCAATAAATACACAACAAAAGAGTTGCGATTTGATTACTTTTTCTCAAGAAAAGTGATGCTTGTCAAATATTCTATGGCGTATGTGATTTTTCCAGGTGGATTTGGAACACTTGATGAGTTATTTGAAGCTTTAACACTTGTGCAAACAAAAAAAGCAACAGGTGTTAAGATCTTTATTGTAGGTGTTGAATTTTATAAACCACTTATGGAGTTTATAGAAACAAAAATGGTTCCACATGGGATGATAGATAAAGAAGATTTAGCGTTGATACAAATGACGGATGATTTAGAATATGTTGCAAATGAGATTGAAGTCTCATTGCTCAATCAGCTAGATATGTTAAAAACCGCTGGTTTAGAAGATACTCTCTATTATAAATCACTTCTTGAATTTTCTTTAGAAAAAAATATAGAGAGATAAGCAAAAGCTTTTTTTAAAAAAATTTGCTATATTTCTTTTTTAAAATGAAGGTGATAGATGAAAAAAAATAATAAAGTATTAATTGGTATGAGTGGTGGAGTTGATTCTACTGTGAGTGCTCTCCTCCTAAAGCAAGAGGGGTACGAAGTTGAAGGAGTTTATATGAAACTCCACGCCAAACCTGGTTACCACGAAATCCATTTTGCTAGAGCACAAAAAGCTGCAGACTTTGTTGGAATAAAGCTTCACCTCCTCGATCTTCAAGAATTATTTCATGAAAAAGTATTCCAACCTTTTATAGAAACATATAAAGAGGGAAAAACTCCAAACCCTTGTGCATTATGTAATAGAAACCTAAAATTTGGTGCTATGGTAGATTTTGCAGACAAGATTGGTGCGTATCATGTGGCAACTGGACACTATATACAAACAGATGGTGAATACTTCTACACGGCAGAAGATGACACAAAAGATCAAAGCTATTTTCTATTTTATGTGGATAAAACGATTTTACCACGACTCCTTTTTCCCATGGGTATGAGAAGAAAGAGTGATATTAAAGAGTTCGCAGCTTCTATAGAGGGACTTGAATCTTTTGCTTCGCAGAGTGAATCAAGTGAGATATGTTTTGTAGAGACCAACTATGCAGATATACTCAGAGACTATACCAATGTTGATAATACAGGGGAAGTTCTAGATTTAGATGGCAAAGTAGTAGGTGAACATAAAGGGTATATGCATTACACCATAGGAAAGCGAAAAGGCTTTAGTGTAAAGGGTGCACACGATCCCCATTATGTAGTCAATATCAATCCACAAACAAATCAAATAACAGTTGGACAAAAAGAAAGCTTGGCATGTAA
>JAVETY010000196.1:0-2553 GCA_034005815.1 Sulfurimonadaceae bacterium
TCCTCTTTTTATTTTTCATACTGCTTTTATTGTCATTTTAGTTGGTGCTGCAATCACTAGATATTTTGGTTTTGAAGGAACGATGCATCTTAGGGAAAAAGAGAGTAGTGCACTTCTTGTAAGTTCTGATACATATTTAACAATTAGAGTACAAAAAGGTGAGAAACAAATCTCTTCAGAAGATACACTGTATCTTTCTAAAAAAACATCAAATAATTTTTCAACCTCTTTAAATATGGATGATAAAAAAATCAAAGTTAGCCTTGCAGAGTATATCCATGATGCGGTAGAAGAGATTGTTCCTGCCGATGAAAATGCTCCAGGTATGGCAGAGATGATGGTAACAACAGGAGCTGAGGGAAAACCCATCACACTTGTTGAGGGTGCATTTTATGAAACAAGTGATTTTATTTTAGATTTCAACTCCAAGCTTAGTTTTACAAAGCCAGTGATCTCTTTATTTGTAGAAGAAGATGAACTCTACATGAACTATCCAATGGATATTAAAACACTTAAAATGGATAGTGGCGAGCAGGGAGTTCTCCCTTCAAGCGAGAAAGAATTAGTGGCGTCAAGAACTCTTTTTACAGCCTTGTCACAAAGTTTTGTGTTAAAAAGTTTTTTACCACATGCCAAGATGGAACTCGTCTCAAATCCAAGTGCTTCACCACAAAATAGAGGCTACGATGCATTACGCTTTACTGTAGAAGTGGATGGAGTTACAAAAGAGGTAACAGCACTTGGTCGTAATGGTGTTATTGCACAAGAACATAGTGTGCTATTTGATGATCTTGAAATTATGATATCTTATGGTGCAAAAGAGATTGCACTTCCATTTGAACTCTATCTTGAAAAGTTTGATCTCGAACGCTATCCTGGTTCTATGTCTCCCTCTTCTTATGCAAGTGAAGTAGTTGTAAAAGATACAGAACAAAATCTCAACATGCCATATAGGATTTATATGAACCATATACTAGAGCATAGAGGGTATAGATTTTTTCAAGCTTCTTATGACCAAGATGAAAAAGGAACTATCCTTTCAGTGAATAACGATCCCGGAACACTTCCATCCTATATAGGATATTTTTTATTAACGCTTGGGATGTTTTGGTCACTTTTTTCACGAGGCAATCGTTTTGACACACTTGCAAAAAAAGCAAAAAAAGCAAGTGGTGTACAAGTTGCACTCTTAGTAGCAGTTGCAACACTATTGAGTACAACACCTTCTTATGCGAAGGAAGTCATGGATCCCTCTTTAGAGATTGTACTGGGGTTTGATGCGGCACATGCCAAGAAGTTTGGTGAGCTTGTTGTCCAAGATAGTGGTGGGCGGATGAAACCTCTTAACACGCTTGCAACACAAGTCGTAGCAAAGCTTTATCAGTCTGATAGTGTTAAGATTGGAAAATACAAGTTAGATGCAAATCAAGTGATTTTGGGGATGATGATTCGTCCTGATATCTATAGAGATGTAAAAATCATTAAAACAAAAGATGAAGAGATAAACAAACTCTTAGGGATTAAAAACGATGCACGCTATGCTTCTTTTTCACAATTTTTTGTAGACCCTGAAAATATGGCTGGATATAAGCTTCAAAATTATGTAGAAGAAGCAGTGCGTAAAGAGCCTAAACATAGAGATAATTTCGATAAAAATATCCTCAAGATAGATGAAAAAGTGAATATAGCTTATATGGTTTTTACGGGTGATTTAGTTAAAATATGGCCAAAACCAAATGATATATCAAATAAATGGTTAGGAACGATAGAAGCACTAAGAACTTTAGACATTGATAAAGCAAATCAAGTGCGTGAGATAGCTATAAACTATTTTACTTCGGTGGATGTGGCTTTAGAAAAAGGTGAGTGGGAAAGAGTGGATGACGCACTTTTAAAACTAGAAGAGTACCAAAGATTTTACGGTTCAGAAGTTTATCCAAGTGCTAATCGTATCACCGCAGAGATGTTTTATAATAAAGCAAATATTTTTGAGAGACTTTTTCCTTTCTATATGATTGCTGGATTTGCTTTACTGATTTTAAGTTTTATAAAAATCCTCAAACCTAATTTTAGAATCGAAATCTTTACTAAAATTACTCTTTGGGCACTTATTATATTCTTTGTAGCACATACTGTAGGACTTATCAATCGTTGGTATATCTCAGGGCATGCTCCATGGTCAGATGGATATGAGTCGATGATATATATCGGATGGGCTACAGTGCTTGCTGGATTTATATTTTCAAAGCGTTCCCCGATGACGATGGCTTCTACTGGAATTTTAACAGGACTTATTTTATTTGTGGCGCATCTTAATTGGATGGATCCACAGATTACTAATCTTGTCCCAGTTCTAAACTCTTACTGGCTTAGTATCCACGTTTCTATGATTACGGCGAGTTATGGCTTTTTAGGTCTTGGGGCACTTTTAGGATTTATAGTACTTCTTCTTTTTGCAATCAAATCAGCAAAAAATAGTGTACAAATTGGTGCATCGATTAAAGAGCTCAGTGCTATCAATGAGATGAGTTTGATGATAGGTCTTATACTTCT
>JAVETY010000063.1:0-10095 GCA_034005815.1 Sulfurimonadaceae bacterium
TGCTGCGTCATACATCTCTTTAATAATAGTGTTTGAACATCCTATAGGACGTATCCAGCACTCTAATGGCATATCAGTTGTAATATCACCTAGTTTATGATGGTCTACGATTCCTAAAATTGTTGCTTCTTTAATGTCTTTTGGTGCTTGTGCTAGGTCTGAGAAGTCTACAATATATACTTTTTCACCTGCATAAGAAGTTTTTAGCTCTGGAACTTTGCCACCAAATTGATTTAATATAAACTCAGTCTCAGGTGAAATCTCCCCCTGACGTGCAGGAATACAATCTTCACCGAGTTGGTTTTTTAAATATGATAAAGAGATAGCTCCAACAATTGAGTCAGAATCTGGATTTGTATGTCCAAAAATGTATGTTGCCATAATGTTGCCTTTTAATTTTTTTTGAAATTATACTATATCTTGCTAAAGAGAAAAATTACTTCTCTCCAAAACGTTCACGAAATAATTTAGCCCCATCTTTACTTGATTCCACAATGTCACTATTATTTTTAAAAGTAAAACGTAACTTACTTTGTTCAATCGTTTGAATATCTTTTATCTCATTTACATTAATGAGGTAGGAACGATGGACACGAAAAAATCCATATGGTTCTAGTTTTTTTTCAAGCTCTGAGATTTTTTTACCATAATAGGAAAAACCTTTTTTACACCGCAGCATCACCTCAGATAAATCTGCTTTGATATAATCAATCTCATCAGGACGCAAAAGAAGGTTATTATCTCCATATTTACTAAGAAGCCTAAAATCTTTTGTATCACTTTGTTTTATAACTCGCTCTAATGTAGATTGTAACTGCTCCGTGCTATAAGGCTTGACCAAATATCCAATTGCACCTATATCATACGCTTTTAAGGCATGTTCCTCATACGCAGTTTGAAAAATGATAGCTAAATTCTCATACTCATAGCGAAGCTCATATCCTAGTTCAAGTCCACTTTTCTTTGGCATGTTGATATCTAAAAATATAATAGTAAAATCTCCAGACTTTAACATCTCTTGTGCTTCTTGTGCATCACTTGCTTCATGTAAATCACTATATCCTAAACTATGTAACATTCTAAGAAGTCTTGTTCTTGCCAATGTTTCATCATCAACTATTATTATTTTCATTGCATTCTCCTAGATAGATAATAAATGTAGGTTCTTGTTTATTTGTAATCTCTATATATCCACCACAAAGAAGCTCTAGCCTTTGTTTTAGGTTACTTAAACCTATACCAAAATTTGTTGACTTCATAGGCTCACCATCATTTTTTATCTCTATTATTCTCTCTTTTTCAGGGCATGTTATAGTAATGTTAAGTTCCTCTTTTTTCGTTTTAAGTCCATGCTTCATAGCATTTTCTACTATAAGTTGGATGGAAAACTTAGGCACATGCCATGAAGGAATCTGTTTTGGCATGTGGAGTTTTATCCGTCCTGAAAATCTAATGTTTTCTAATTCCACATAATCTTCTACATTGCGAAGTTCCTTTTTTAGTTCTACTAGCGCTTTTTCATCCATCGTGTTTCTTAAAAATGAAGATACTTTTAAAATCGCATTTTCAGCTTCTTGTGGATTTTGATGGATAAGTTCTGCAATAGAATTAAGCGCATTAAACAGAAAATGTGGATTTAATTGTGTCTCAAGTGAGCTCAGGCGGCTCTTTATATAAGCATTATCAATAAGCTCTTTCTCATTTCGCATAACAACAAAGCGATAAAGTAAAACTCCAACAATATAGGTAAGTAAACCTATAAATGCAGCACTCTCATAAAGAAAATCATGAAATATATACACAAGCTGTATAGAAAAAAATTCCGCTATTTTTGTCCCTATCAAACTCCCCAAAAATCCTGATAAAAAAGAGAATAGTGCAGAGAGTGGTGCCCAGTAGATTTTTTTGATATTTGGTAAAAGCTTTGTATTCGTAAAGGTAATAAATATAAGAGAGAGAAGTGTAATATCAAACCCTAAAATCACTCCAAACAAAGCTCCATCAACAAAAGAAAGTTCTACAAGTAGATACCCAAAAGAGGAGAGAAACACCCCTAAAACAACTCCAATAACAAGGATATAAACCCAGTCTTTTTGTTTAATATCGAGAGCTATATTACGCATCAAGAAGCCTTATCGTATTTTGGACACCCATAACTACACCTGGCCAGCCTTGTGCTGGATATACACTATCTCCAACATGGTATAAACCTTTTATTGGTGTATCGTTTCCTGGTAAAAATGGGAGAAAATTTTTCATAGTGATTGGATTACCTCCTAATTGCTCTCTATTAATATAATGTAAAAAAGTTTTAGGTGTTGCGCTGAAGCACTCTTCTACTTCACTCTCTTTTATACCTAAAATTTCTAAAATTACCCTTTGAAGAATCTCTTGTAATTCCTCTTTTTGTTGTTTATAAACTGCCGGATTATCCCAATAAAAACTCATAGTGTGGACAGAAGCAGTAAGTGAGTAGTATCCTTCTTCCGCCATGAGTCTATCCTCTTTATCACTCAATGATACAAAAAGTGCTTGTGAGATTGTAGAAGGAAACTTTTCTTCTTTGATTATTTGGTAGTGATGATGAAAAGTTTTATCAGTTTTTATTTTCATATAAACTATAAATGAACTTTGATGGTTGTCTTTTTTTTTGAATTTTTTATAGTAGTTTTTTATAGAACCTTCATCAAAAAACTTTTCACTGTCATAGATTGTAGAGTTCAATATCACTTTTTTGGCAGTAAAAATTTGCATCTTGGCATGTAGCTCAAAATATCCATCATGTTTTATGATTTTTTTTATTTCTGTTCTTCTCATTACATCTGGAATATTATCTGTCATAGCATCAAAGATTTTTCCCATGCCACCTTTGATATAGTAGTTATCACCAAAGGTATATCCAAGAGCTACAGCTACACTAAAAAAGTTACTTTTATGCATCGGAGCTTGTGTGACTATCATTACTTGTGATTCTAAAAAAAGTTTATATTCTTCGGATATTTCACCATAAAAATGATTTATAAATTTTTCTCCATCGATACAAAGATAACGCCAAAATCTCTTAAAAAGTGGTAAAAAGCTAAAGAGTGATTTGATTTTTTTTACCCAAGAGCTCGTTTCATAGTAGTGCCCTCTACAATCATAAAAAGCATTCCCAAGTTGATAAATAAGAGTCCAAAATTCACGATTTTTAGGATGTGGGTAATTTTGCTCTATTACCTCTAAAAAACTCTCAAAATCTTTTACACGGGGTGTAGTTTTATCCCCTTGAATAACAACAATAGAGGGGTCACTCTTTACCAAAGAAGGAATAAAACCAAAGCTATCAAAAAGCTCTTTGACAACTCCTTTTTCTTGATAGAGTGCAAAGGTAGTAGCACCTGTGTTATAACGCTGGAGTTTATGTATAAATGTAGAGCTACACCCTCCAAGATAAGGCTCTTTTTCAAAAAGAATCACCTTATGATTTTTAGCATGAAGATATGCAGCAATAGAGCTTCCACCCACGCCCGAACCCACTACTGCAAAATCAAACATAAGCCCACCTTTATTTTATTTCGTAGTGTACGAAAAATGAAATATGTTTAGTAGTAAGATTTTGTCGATTGGGGGCAGATCGAGTGGTTTTACTCTCCCATTTTATTTTTTATCTCTAAAAACTTATCTAAATTCTCAAAAAACAGATCTATAAGTTTTGGATCAAAATGTTTACTTCGTTCTTCACGAAATAAATCTAAAATCTTATCCATCTCCCACGCTTTTTTATACACTCTATCATGTCCGAGTGCGTCAAATACATCTGCAATTGCAGTGATACGACCTTCTATCGGGATATTTTCACCAATGAGTCCATGAGGATAGCCTGAACCATCATATTTTTCGTGGTGCGTATGTGCTATAACAGCAGAGGTTTTGAGTATTGTACGATTAGAATATTTGAGCATCTCATAGCCCAAATAAGCGTGCGTTTTCATAATCTCGTACTCATCTGCTGTAAGCTTTCCAGGTTTATTAAGTATCGCATCAGGGATAGCTACCTTACCAATATCATGCATTGGAGAAGCTTGTTTAATCAAATCAGCCTTCACTTCATCTAGCCCAACTAAGGTTGCTAATAGATAAGAATACTCCGCCACTCTTTGAACATGTAATCCTGTCTCTTTTGAGCGCATCTCACCAATGGCACCCATAGTAAAGACGACCTCTTTTTGCGTATCTACTATCTCTTGGTTCAGATTTATAATCTCTGATATGTCGTGCATGATTTGAAGATACTCTATAACCTCTCCATGAATATCACGTACTGGAAAAAAGAGTGTTGCAGTGTAGAGTTTTTCACCATTTTTTTTGATATTTGTCAAAAGTTTATTGACTGATTTTTTCTTTGCTAATTCTTTTGCAATCTCTTCACAATCTTTATTTTCTCTATGTTTTTCATCTCTTATAGATACACACTCTTTCCCTATAAGCTCGTCAAGAGTATAGCCGCTAAGGTCACAAAATTTAGAGTTAGCATAGGTGATGATATTATTTGTGTCTGTCTTCAACATCCCTATAAAGTTATTAATAGCACTTTCATACTGTTTTGTATAATTGATGTTTTCATAAAAGTTTTGGTTTGTAGCATCTAACTCTTCTCGTAAGAGTAGTTTGTACTCCTCTAGCTCTGTTATATCGTGGCGCATAGCAATAAACTCTTCTACATTTTCATCCATACCAAAGATAGGGGTTATTGTAGTATCTACATAGTATGGTTCACCGTTTTTTTTGCGGTTTTTTATTTTGCCAGACCATTTTTGTTTTTGTTTAAGCGTTTGCCAAAGATCTTTAAAAACCTCTTTTGACATCTCAGGATGGCGTACTATATTATGAGACTTTCCTATCAGCTCTTCGGGACTATAACCTGAAATTTTACAAAATTTGTCATTGATATAGGTAATAATACCGTGAGAATCTGTTTTAGAAACGATGGCACTGCTATCTACAACCTCTTTATATTGTTCAAGGAGTTGTAGATTTGTTTGATATTGTAAATTATTTTCTATTACTCTAGTCTCCTCGGTCTATGATTTTACGGAAATTATAGCTGAACTTCTCTCACTCACTTTAACAGATGTTGTAATGAACTTTCTATTGTAGGGTACAAAAACGTATATCCAGCATCTTGTATCGCTTTTGGATAAATCTCTTTTGAGCCTGTCAAAACTGTTGCACCCTCTCCATAAAGTAATTCTAAAACAAATACTGGCAAAGGGAAAATCGTAGGACGATGGAGCACCTGACCCAAAGTTTTTGTAAAGGTGTAGTTTGTAATAGGTTTTGGTGCTACGGCATTATAGATACCTGTGAGTTTGTTATCAATTATATAGGTGTAGATGCCAATGAGGTCATCTATATCAATCCAGCTCATCATCATCTTCCCATCACCTATAACACCGCCTATCCCGAGCTTAAAAGGTGGTAGCATCTGTGCAAGTGCGCCTTGATTTTTACCTAAAATAACACCAAAACGTAGGATTGCAGTTGGTTTATTGCACCCCATTGCTTCCTCTTCCCAAGTTTTACACACACCTGCTAAAAAATCATCTCCATATCCTTTAAAACTCTCATCACATGCCATGTTATCAGGATATGCCCCCACAGCAGAAGTGGATATAAAATGTTTTACATTACTTTGATTTATAGCTTCTACAAGAGTTTTTGTAGTATCTACTCTACTACTCAAAAGGAGTTCTTTATACTCTGCTGTCCAGCGTTTGATAATAGGCGCACCGGCGAGGTTAAAGACGACATCAACATCTTTTAATTTTTCGATTATCTCTTCTGAACTATCGTTGCGACTAATGATTATCGCATCATCATATTTTTCCAAAAGATGCGATGCAACAAATCCACTCGCCCCTGTAATTGCTATCTTCATAAAGATATCCTTATTTGGTAATTCACACATTATAAGATAAATTTGTTTGTTTTTCGTAGAGTTTTTCTGTAGGTTTAAAAAGAGGAAAAAGACGCCAAAAAGATTTTGGCATCTATGTGTAGCGTTATTTTACTTTTTCCATATATTCACAATCAACTGTGTTTACACGAACAAGATCACCCTCTAAAACATGGTATGGTACTTGAACCACTGCACCCGTTTCTAAAGTTGCTGGTTTTTTACTTCCACTAGATGTGTCACCTTTGAAGTTTGGTGGTGTTTCTGTAATAATGAGTTCCATGATTTCTGGAGCAGAAACTGTAATAGGAGCACCTCTAAAGAAAACCATATCAACGTCGATTCCATCTTTAAACCACTTCGCAGCATCTTCACACTGATCATATGTCAAACCTAATTGCTCATACGTATCTTGATCCATAAACTGATACATATCACCATCATCATAAAGGTATTGCATCGTTTTAAATGTAATCTCTGGAACTTCGTACTTATCACCCGCGTGTACAGTGATTTCAACAACTTTTCCATTTATAAAGCTTTTTACTTTCATACGAACAAAAGCTGCACCTTTTCCTGGTTTAACGTGTTGAAACTCTACCACTTTATAAGGTACTTCTCCGATTATAAGACGTACGTTCTTTTTAATATCGCTCATACCGATTGTTGCCATCAATAACACCTTTTAAAAATATTTTGGAGATTTTACCTTATAAGTGCTTAATTTTCAATCCGTTGCCTCTATGTTGAACCCACCACCAAGTGCTTTATGGAGTGTAACGAGTGCATTTAGTTTTATTTCTAAGGTACTGAGTGTTTGTTGTTTTGTAACTATATACATTTTTTGCGCTTCTAAAAGTGTCTCAAAATCAACTGCTCCATATTTATGTTTTGTATCAATAAGATGCATTTTCAATAGATGTTCCTCTAAAAGCTCTGTTGTGATTTTATCTTGCTCTTTGGCATAATAAAGATTACTAAGAGCAACTTCCACCTCACTGCATGCTTGAAGAATTGTTTTACGATAGCTTTGCAAAGTTGCATTTGCTTTAGATTCTTCAAAAAGAACTTGATTTTTGAGTCGTCCTGCATCAAAAAGATTATAAGTGATTCCAAGTCCAGCTCCGAGTGTACTTGTAGGGCTTGAAAGTCCTAAAAGTTCATCACTTGCTAGTCCACCTGAGGCACTCAGAGAAAAACTAGGATAACGCGTTGCATCCGCAACTTGAATGAGTGCTTTGTTGGAAGCTACAGCTGCTTTTTTTGCTGCAATATCAGGACGACGGAGTAAAAGCTCTGATGGAAGCCCAACGGCTACCTCTGGAAGTGCTAGTTCAAAGATACTTTCCTTTGAGATATCAAAAATATTGAATGGTTCTGCTAGAAGTAATTGAAGCGCATATTTCTCATTTTCATATCTATTTTTATAATTTGCTACACTATTTTTTTGCGTCAGTATTGCTGCTCTTTGCCCACTTATATCTATATCATCCAAAATTCCAAGAGTGCGTTTTTTGTTCAATATCTCTAAAATATCTTCCATAATGCGTAGATGTTGTTCTGCGATAGAGAGTTTCTCTTTTGCAGATAAAACCCCTATATATCCTTGTACTACATTAGCGATAAGGCTCAAACGCACCGCTTCATAATCATACACACTCATATCTGTAAGTGCTTTTGAAGCACGAATACGAGCACCCACTTTATCCCAGATATCTATCTCGTAACTTATTCCTATAGAGGCTGATGTGTTTTTTGTATTGGTTCTTGGGGCATTATCTCTTTTAGTTGTATTTGCTGCTGTATTTGCTTTTACATCAACGGATGGCATGTACTCTGCCCCTGCTGACGCTAGAGCTATTTTTGCTTGTTCTATTTTCTCATATGCAACTAAGATGTCAGGGTTATTCTCTAGTGCTTTTTCTACAAGTATATTAAGCTCACTCGAACCAAAATCTCTCCACCATTTATCTGCTAAAACTTTACTCGATTGATTTGAGTTCTGATAGCTTTTTGAGAGATTCATATCAAGAACTAAATCAGGCTCTATAGTAGAACATCCACCAAAAATCAAACCTAAAACTATCATAATTATTATTTTTATCATTAACTACTCCGACATAAGGGCTACAACAGGATCTAAATTTGCAGCTTTTTTTGCTGGTAAATATCCAAAAAGTAGCCCTGTTAAAAATGAGGAACCAAAAGCGAGTATCACAGGCATAAGTGAATAGTGTACTGGCATGCCCAGAGTTCCTACGATATAACTCACCCCAAGTCCCAAAAACACCCCTATCGCACCACCAAGTGCGGACACAACGAGTGATTCGATTAAAAACTGTACCAAGATATCATTTTCTCTAGCTCCAATTGCTACGCGCACACCTATCTCTTTTGTCCGCTCGGTGACACTTACAAGCATAATATTCATCACACCAATCCCACCAACGAGCAATGATATAGCAGCGATAGAACCAAGAAGAATGGTGAGTGTACTTTGTGTTTGGGCTGCATCTTGTATAAGTGAAGCCATATTAATCACTCTAAAATCCTCTACGCCGTGACGCTCTAAAAGAACTTTACGGATTGTTGCTTCACTCTCTTCACGTTTTTCTAAATCTTCGAGTGCCACCGTAGCACTTCGCAAAACTCTTTGCCCTATAAGATGTAAACTTCCCGTAGAATAGGGAACAAAAAGCACATCATCTTGATCCTCTCCAAAAGCAGAAGCACCTTTTTGGCTCATTACGCCAATCACTTGGAACATAATATTATTGACAATAATAAATTCACCCAAAGAATCCTCTTCACCAAAAAGTGCAGTTTCAAGTGTCTTTCCAATCACTGCAACTTTGGCAATATTATCATCATCCTCTTGTGTAAAAAAAGTTCCTTTCTCTACTGACCAATCACGCGCTTTTACATAATCAGCACCTGTAGCATTAAGCATGGTGAGTTGGTCATTATTACCATACCTTGTGGTAACACTATTTCTCGTCTCTGGGACTGCAGCTATGATATTATCAAGCTCTGAAAGTGGTGGTAAATCCTCAGGCACAAGCGTAGCTATATCAGAATATCCTCTGGTATTTGGCATGCCAGGGCGGATGATAAGTAAATTTGTCCCCATCGCACCTATACGCTCCATTACACTGTATTTTGCGCCATCACCGATGGCAAGCATTGCAATCACCGAGGCAACACCTATCATAATCCCCAATAGCGTGAGAATCGTGCGAAAAAGATTCATGCGAAGTGAGTGAAAAGCAGCTACAGTTGATTCAAGTATCTCACTTACAAAAGAAGCTTTTGATTCTATCTTTTCTAATTCTTTGACTGTTGTTGGAATTGTTGGCGTTTGGTTGTTTACAATACGTCCATCTTTTATCTCTATCAGCCTATCTGCGTGTTTAGCAACCTCACTATCGTGAGTAATAAGGATAATCGTGTGCCCTTTTTGCGAAAGCTCATTTAAAAGACCTATTACCTCTTCACCACTTTTACTATCAAGTGCGCCAGTTGGCTCATCTGCAAAAAGAATCTGCCCACCATTCATCAGTGCTCTAGCAATACAAACACGTTGTTGTTGTCCACCTGAGAGTTGTGATGGACGATAATCCAATCTATGACCTAATCCTAAGTGAGTAAGAAGTTTTTCTGCTCTTTCATTGCGTTCATCCTTAGACATCCCTGCATAGACTGCTGGCAAAGCGACATTTTCTGTAGCATTGTGCGCGTGGATAAGATTGTAACTTTGAAATACAAATCCAAATGCCTCACGTCTTAACTGTGCTAAATCTGACTTACTAAACTTTAAGATAGAATCCCCAGCGAAGATATATTCACCCTCACTAGGTTTATCCAAACACCCCATGATATTCATAAGTGTTGATTTACCAGAACCAGAACTTCCTATAATCGCAACAAATTCCCCTGCATAAATATCAAGGTCAATTCCATCTAAAACTCTCGTCTCTAAATCTCCATTTTTAAAAACCCTGCCGATTCCTCGCAACGAGATGACGGGGTCTTGCAAAGGGTTATATGTTTGCATCGACACTACATCATCCTAGGACGGCTTGCGTTTTTCTTCTCTTTTTCATCATTTTTAGAAGATGGTTTTGGGAGTATCACATCTTGATTTTCACCAAGACCAC
>JAVETY010000197.1:0-2526 GCA_034005815.1 Sulfurimonadaceae bacterium
CTATAGTCTCAAATGATGCACTTTTTTTCTATACTGAAAAAGAATCCGAAGTGATAAAAAATATTCATAAACAACTTAAAAAGCTAAGTCTCTCTTACAATGTAGAGATTCGTGCCTGTGAAATCGCTTTAAAACATTTTAATATTGACAAATCAGACCTATTACAAGAGATAAAAACTACTAAAAATAGTTTTATGGATGTAATACAACTCCAAAATAAAGGGTATGCTTTCTTCCCTCTTATTGATTAGTTTTTCTAATAATACAAGCCCTTTTTTCATAAGAAAATAACACTATTTTCTTGTGAAACAACCCATTTTTCACCTTTACTTCAAAAAAATACCCCATCTCTTTACTTTTATTTAACATCAAAAAAGCTATAATCCAAAAATTTTATAAAGCTGCACTAGCTACTCTTACATTACAAAGGAAACCCATGAACATACGTACCCGTGCCCTCACATTTGAAGATGTTTTACTCGTCCCGAAATATTCGGAAGTCTTACCAAAAGAGGTTTGTATTGAGTCAAAGCTCACACGTCATATTTCACTTAACATTCCTATGGTTTCTGCTGCTATGGATACAGTAACTGAGTACCGTGCTGCTATTGCGATGGCGCGTCTTGGTGGTATCGGGATTATCCATAAAAATATGGATATTGAAACACAAAGTAAACAAGTTAGAAAAGTAAAAAAATCTGAAAGCGGGATCATCATTGATCCAATCTATGTTAATCCAGATGCGACTTTAGCAGATGCTGACGCACTTATGGCTGAGTTTAAGATTTCTGGTGTTCCTGTTGTTGATGGACATAATAAGCTTTTAGGAATTCTCACAAATCGTGATATGAGATTTGAGAAAGATATGCGTAAACTTGCAAGTGAAGTGATGACTAAAATGCCACTCGTTACTGCCGAAGCTGGAATTTCACTTGATGAAGCAGCGCAAATTATGCATAAAAATAAAATTGAAAAACTTCCTATCATTGATAAAGATGGCTTTTTAAAAGGTCTTGTAACTATCAAAGATATCAAAAAACGTATTGAATATCCAAACTCAAATAAAGATGATTTTGGCAGACTTGTAGTAGGTGCTGCTATTGGTGTTGGACAAATAGAAAGAGCAAGAGCACTTGTAGATGCTGGAGTTGATGTGCTTGTACTTGACTCTGCACACGGGCATTCAAAAGGGATTATTGATACTGTAAAAGAGCTCAAAAAACTTTTTGCAGTCGATGTAATCGCTGGAAATATTGCAACAGCAGAAGCAACTTTAGCACTTATCGAAGCAGGTGCTGATGGTATCAAAGTAGGTATCGGACCTGGATCTATTTGTACAACTCGTATAGTAGCCGGTGTAGGCGTGCCTCAAATGTCTGCTATATCAGAGTGTGCCAAAGTAGCACGCAAACACGGTGTGCCGATCATCGCTGATGGTGGTATCAAATACTCTGGAGACATCGCAAAAGCTCTTGCGGTTGGTGCTAGCTGTATTATGGCAGGTTCAATTTTAGCTGGAACTGAAGAGTCTCCAGGAGATACTATAATGTTCCAAGGGCGTCAATACAAATCATACCGCGGTATGGGCAGTATCGGTGCAATGCAAAAAGGTTCAACTGATAGATATTTCCAAGAGGGGACAGCAGCAGATAAGCTCGTCCCTGAGGGAATCGAAGGGCGTGTACCATTCCGTGGAAGCATTGCTGGAATCGTGCACCAAATGATGGGCGGAGTTCGCTCTTCTATGGGTTACTGTGGAAGTAAGGATATCGTTACATTCTGGGATAAAGCAGAATTTGTTGAGATAACAAGTGCAGGTCTTAAAGAGAGTCACGTTCATGACGTAATCATCACACAAGAAGCACCAAACTACCAAATATAATTTTATGACATGTCATAGTTATTGTATGCATTCCCACGCAGAGCATGGGAACGAAAGAACTCGGAACCCTGAATTCATTCAGGGCTAAGTGTTACAAAAAACAAACTCACCATTACAACAAGCCTCGAATCAGCGTGAAGAATGCCATTTGTTAGCATTCCTAAAATTCGAGGTTCCGAAAACTTTAAACCGTCATTTTTTAGCTCCAATGCTCTGCGTTGGAGTTTTTAGCACTACATGCTATAACAGTTACTGTATGCATTTCCACGCAGAGCATGGGAACGAGAGAAATACTATTTACACGCCCAAGGGCTTTCATTACACAAGAGATATAAAGCCATTTGAGCACCTTCATCTCCTTGTTTTGCAGCTATATTCCAATGCTCATACGCTTTGTACTTATTCATACTAATACCTTCACCAGAATAGTATGCAAATCCTAGACTTAAATGTGTTCGACTATGGTCAGGTGTAGTTTCTAATATTTTTTGATATATTCTTACTTCATCAAAACGTTTATTTTGATTTCTATAAATCACACCTGCATTATAATACATAGCAGCTACATAGTTTTCATATGTTTTATAAACAGAAATAATAGAAGTTGGAACTTCGTTTTTAGAAAAATTAGCAGCTTTTATACA
>JAVETY010000198.1:0-2519 GCA_034005815.1 Sulfurimonadaceae bacterium
TACCCTCTTGTTTCATGATATCACTCACCATCTCAGTAGGAAATGTATAGTATCCCATAAGTGCAAATGGCATCTCTATCGTAGTCATATAGTAGTCTTTAGCTTCAGCGTCTGTACTTTCATTGATAGGAGGAAGTATGAGCAATGAACGAGGTTGTTCTGCATACATTTTTGGATATGCCTCACCCTTTGTTATCGTTTTACTAGCAGTTGCACATCCAGAAAAAAAGAATGCTGAAATAGTAAAGATAAGAGCAAATAAAAATCGTCTACTTAGCATCTGCATCTCCTTTTAAAAGTTCAGTTTTTTGAATCATTCTATCCATAAAAATAGTTGCTTCTGGATATTCTACTTTTTCTTTGATAAAGCTATCTATCGCCTTTTGTGTATTGCCTGATTTGAGATAAATATATCCTAGATTTGCATACATTCCTGGAGCAACTTTGCCAGAACGACTCTTCTCAGAATTTTCAATTGCATACTCGATAGACTTTTGAAACTTGAGATCAGACTTAGGTGAATTATCTTTTTTATAAGCATAATAATCTTCACTATAATCACCATACACAAACAAAGGTTTAGGACCACTACTACATCCAGAGAGTACGACTATAAAAGATAGAGATAAAAATAAACTTATTATATTTTTATGCATCATTTGATTTCTATCTCTTTTGAGACACCATCACTTACAAAAACTTCTTGTTTTAAAATAAGAGTGTTTTCTCTATATGCTTCAACTAAATGCTTGCCTGGTGCTATGGCATAATGGTTATTTTTACCATTTTTTACATTGAATTTTGAACCATTATCTATGGATACTACAACATTACTCGTGTTACCTGTAAAATAAAGATAAGACTTTTGTGCCTCTGTACTCACACCATCTTTATAACCACAACCAGATAGAAGCAATAAAGCTACAACCGATATAAAAAGAAATATTTTTTTCATTATTTAACCCTTTGTTGGATATATAGTTTTGAGAAATCGTTCATTTGTACATAAGATGATAGATTTCCATTCTCCGCAGTTGCCAATGACACTTCACTCTCTGGTGTATCTCCAACCACTGCTACTATTTCTAGCTTTGCTATTTTTTTCGAAGGTAAGTTTATAGGCATATTTGTTTGAGGATTTTTCACTTCTTTTCCTTTTTCATATACATCAAATAAATCACCGATTTTGATATTTTGGCTTTTGCCTCCAGATGTAATAAAAAGACCATCTTCATATCCGAGGATATAGCCTTTCCAAGGTTTATCAAGCATATTTTGAATGATATTAGATGTTAAATCAGATATCGCAGCATCAATTGCTTTATCATTGAGTTGTCCATCATATCCAGCTTTTCCACCCACGCCCATAACTGTTCCAGCTTCACTAAATGCTGTCCCTTTTCCCTCTTCAGAGTAGATAATCAGACCTGTGCTTACATCCACTATTCTGACATGTACTTTTGCAAAAGCTTCTTGTTTTTTTACACGACTAAAAACACCAACATCACTCACTTCTTTTCTTCCAAACTCTGTAATAGAACCTAAAATCAAATAATCAGCAGAGTTGTCAAGTTTAGCTTGATTTCCCATTTCTAACTCTTTTTCTATTTTCGATAAATCAGCTCTTTCTAGCATAATAAATCTACCTGATTGAAAAAGTTTAGCGGATAAAATATCCATCGCTTGTTTTCCGATTTTGTCATTCTCTTTATCGATAAAAAAACTTTGACCATATTTTGTTTCATTGCTAAAACGAGCAATGGCTACTTTGCGTTTTAAGCCTAAAGGTATGCTCTTATCTATATCAAGAGTTTTACTCACTTGAAGAGACCCATCTACTGGAATATCACGCGTCTTTGTTTTTTGCATAGTCGCACAACCAGAAAACAAAATCAAACTGCTAGCCGTAATGATGATTGCTTTTATAAACATTTGTATCCCTTTTATTGAATTAGACATACCCTACTCTTAGTTCACTTAAAAGTTTTATATTTCACAGTAAAAATTATTTTTAGAAGATTATTATAAGTATATTTTGAGCCAAAACTCTAGTGTAGAAGTATATGAGAAGTTATATGTAGTTAAGAATTATATATATTGTAGTAATACTTTAGTGTTTTAGTTTAAATCTAAATTCTAAATCAACCAAAAGTTCTCGAAGTCGTGGACGGATTTCACCTTGAAACTCCATCCATCCATCTTTATAAGCCCCACCACATCCGAGCTTTTTTTTGAAATCTTTGAGCATAGTTTGAGCGAGGTTATCATCGAGATAAAACTCTCCAACAAGAGTTATAGTCTTACCATTTCGTTTTTCTTTTTTAAAAAATAAGTCATGTTTATTTGGTGCAAGGATATCTTCGTGTATCGTAGATTGACGAGGAACAACGAGACTGCATCCCTCTTCTATCTCTGCACCGATAAAGAGGTCAAGCTTTTTTCCTCTTGGCATGTCATATTACTTTTTGTGCGAGGACACTGAGATTTTTATCTGTATAGTTTTTATTTTTTATCATCTC
>JAVETY010000064.1:0-9956 GCA_034005815.1 Sulfurimonadaceae bacterium
AAAGGGCTGCCACTTTCTATAAAAAACATCCTCTTTATCCATAAGTCCTAAGATGAGCGTTTCTTGATCTTTTGGGTCAGGATAGAAATGGCTTATAGGTTTTTCTGCATTTTTTAGATCTTCTAAACTCCAACCAAAAACTTTTTCACACTCTTTATTCCATAAAATTATATTATTCTCTTTGTCAAAAGCATTGATCATCACAGGTGCGATATCAAATAGTGTACGAAATCTTCTTTCACTTTGGCGTAATGCTTCTTTTACCTTCTCTTTTTTTCGTATCTCTTTTTTAAGCTTTAAATTCCAATAGACAAGCAAACTCACCAAAATCATACTAAATATAAATATAGTTATCACCATGTCATAATTTGCTTTTACTTCAAAAACAATGTTTTGCCATCTATTTTTAATCTGTTCTCGCTCTTGTACATCAATAGTATCAAGTGCTTTTTGCAAAATTTCATTGAGCATGGGCTCATCATTTCTAGAAGCAATCGATAAAGAAAATGTATCTTGAAATTGTCCAGATATACCTATCTCCTGTTTTTGGAGTTGTAAAAGCTCATAATTAATAACTATAGAGTTATCTAAAAAACCAAAAACTTCCCCTTTCCCCACTTTTTCAAGCCCTTCTTGAATCGATTGTACTTCTCTTAGATCTATCTCTTTATAATTATTCTCTAAAAGTTCTTTTATGGAGTAGTTTTTTACAATCGCAAGTTTTTTATCTTTAATTTTTTCAAAATCATCAATAAAAGGGATTCCCAGTTTCGTTGCTATTACAATAGGTACTTCCAAAAATGGGGTGGTAAAATCAAGATATTTTTCTCTCTCTGGAGTTTTTTGTGCGACGGAGATTATGTCACATTCTCTCTTTTTTGCTTTTTGAATTGTTTCTTCCCACGTTTTCGTAGGAACAATCTCTATTGGGGTTTCAATAATTATAGAAATTTTCTCAATCATATCCGCACCAATCCCAATATGAACACCATTTTCTAATTTTTCTAGAGGCATCCAGTTAGGATCAACGCAGATTTTTAACTTTTGTTTCTTTTGTAGATAGATTTTTTCTGCATCGGTGAGCACTATAGTATAAGGCATGTTTGATGGAAGCTCTTGTATTGCTGTTGCAACAATCTCACTTTGTGGAACATCCTGTGCTTTTAACACAAAGAAAAGAGATATAAAAAGTATTATATATTTCAAAACAGCCTCATATTTTTTAAATTATAGTTGATTCATTTTATAGTATTGAATCATACTCACTAAATGTGTGGAAATAGTGTAGATAATGAAGTTTTTTCTTTATCTCGCATGAAGCAATAATGCCTTATACTTTATTTATAACAATTTAAAAAGGAGTGGTTATGTATGTTTCATCTTATAACATGTATGTTACATCTAGCCCTTCTGAGCGGTTAGAGCACAAAAGGATTGATAAAGAGCGTGAAAGTAGCTCTTTTGGGTTTGTTGAACAACCTGAAGTATCAAAAAAAATTGTTAATCTTCCCGTTGATTATATTAGTCGCAATATTGGTTTTTGGCAAAAAAATGAGTTTCAAAAAGAGTTACAAGAGAAAAATACACAAAACAATCCAACTCTTTTTAAAGCAATTAGTGATACTTTGCAAGCCAAAGAGAGTTATACACAAAACTCAAAAATATTCTCAAACTACCCTAAAGTTTTACACCAAGCAATTGACCAAACTCCGAAAATTGATATAAATTTTGCAGATGGGGTTCAAGAGATGCAAGAAAAAAACATGAGAAATGTTATGGTCAATACTTATCTAAGTAATGATAGGTACTACCAAGTCACTGCCTAATTACTCTTTTGGTGTTAAAAAGAAACTAAATCTCTATCCAAGCGTCTGTTTTGATTGTAGTTCCAGTATCAAAAATCTTAAGCTTATACGCTTCTTTTGCTTTACCATCTTCTATATCTATGATGGCAATTTGCAAGATTTTTTTACAGTTTTTTGGGATTTCAAAATGCCCTTTTAAACCTGTTAAAAATACTTTAAGAGGGATTTTAGCATCCATCCCTATGACGTTATCACGGCATCCTGTAAGACCAATATCACTGAGGTATGCTGTCTCTGAAGTGATTTGAAAATCATCTGCACTTACATGTGTATGTGTTCCGATAATAGCACTTACTTGTCCCTCTAAGAGTTTAAGCATTGCACGTTTTTCGCTTGTTGCTTCTGCATGAAAATCGATAAAGATACTTTTTATCCCCTTGGCATGAAGCATCTCTACGCTCTCTTTTGCACAGCGAAAAGCATTCTCTACGTGTGGCATGCCATAGTGCCCAAGGAGATTAAGAACGGCTAGTTTTTCGCCACATACTTCATACACTTTACATCCTGTTCCAGGTACCTCTTTTGGGTAGTTATGTGGACGCAAAATCTCTCTTGTTTCAAAAAAAGGAATTATCTCTTTTTTATCCCAAGTATGATTGCCACCTGTCATCACATCGATACCATAGCCAAAGAGTTCATCGCAGTTTTTTTGAGTAAGACCAAAGCCGTGTGAAGCATTTTCATAGTTGGCTATCACAAAATCAAGCCCCTCTTCTTTACGAATTTTCTCTAGGTAAGCTTTTATCATCTTTCTGCCAGGTTCACCGACAATATCCCCGATAAATCCTATTTTCATATTTTCCCTTTTGTTTGTTCTCTAAGGTAACTAAGCACTGCACCTACGATGTCATCATCATCTTTACTCGCTGCTTTTTGTGTTACTTTTGTATCATCGTTATATATAAATATAATAGTTTGTCCATAGTTCATAATCGATTTCATCTTTAATCCGAGTCCCATCAGCTTCATAGCCATAAGCTCAAAAAACTGCTTCGTAGGAGTATCAAGCACTCCAAAACGGTCTATCACTTCCTCTTCTATCTCATATACCTCAACAACATTTTCGCATCCACTTAAACGTCTATATATATCAAGTCTTAGTCTATCCTCTTTGACAACTTGATCGCTGATATAAGCGGAAATAGTAAGTTTGATATCGATTTTTGCTTTCTCTGTTTCTGTTTTACCACTAAGCTCTTTTATCGCATCTTCAAGCATACGAAGATAGAGGGAGTATCCTATGTTTTTGATATGTCCACTTTGTGCATCACCCACAAGATTTCCACCTCCACGAATCTCTAAATCATGGTAGGCGAGTATCGAACCACTGCCTAAAAAGGAGTTCGATTCAAGTGCTAAAAGACGTTTTTTAGCTTCTTCTGTAAGACGCTCTTTATTATCTACTATAAAATATGCAAAACCTTCAAGTTTTCCACGCCCTACACGTCCACGAAGTTGATGCAGGTCTGCGATACCAAATCTATCTGCACCATCTACAAGCATCGTATTTACTCTTGGCATGTGGATACCACTCTCTATAATAGAGGTAGCAAGCATCATGTCATACGCACCCGCTTCAAATTTGAGAAGCTCTTTTTCTGTCTCTGTTGCTGAGATTTTTGAATGCAGCATCAAGATACGAAGCTCTGGCATAATAGCTTTTAATTGGCCATATTTTATTGGCATGTGATCAATCGAGTTGTGCACATAAAAAACCTGTCCACCACGGCGAAGCTCACGTGCTATAACCTCTTTGATAAGTTTTTCATCATACTCTTTGACAAAGGTACGTACCCCTTGTCTCTCACTTGGTGGAGTAAGGAGTTGTGACATTGTTTTTATAGAACTCATCGCTTGATTAAGGGAGCGTGGGATTGGCGTTGCACTCATACTTAACATATGAACATTGTGATAAAGCTCTTTGATTTTCTCTTTTTGCTTTACTCCAAACTTATGCTCTTCATCGATGATAACGAGTCCAAGTTTTTTAAACTCTAAACCAAACAAGGCATGTGTGCCTACGACTACATCGATACCACCGCTTGCAAGTGCTTTTATAACATGTGCTTTATCTTTTGCACTTACAAATCTATCGAGTTTTGCATACTTGATATCAAGCGCTTTAAATCTCTCATCAAGGGAGCGAAAATGTTGTGCTGAAAGAAGTGTTGTAGGGACAATAAGCGCAGATTGATAGCCACCTTGGTAGGCAGAAAATATAGCATTGAGGGCAACCTCTGTTTTACCAAAACCCACATCACCGCTTAGGAGTCTATCCATAATATGTCCCGAAGCCATCTCTACAACTATCTCATCAATCGATTGTTTTTGATCTTCGGTATACTCGAACCCTGCTTGTTTTTGAAACTCTTGGAGTGTAAACTCTTCTGCTTCTACTTTTGGAGCATTGATGAGTGCACGCGCAGCAGCTGTATTTACAATAGTGCCTGCTATCTCAAAGAGACGTTTTTTCACACTCTCTTTGAGTTTTGCAAAGCTTCCCTTGCCTAGCTTATCAAGAACAGGAGTGGAACCGCCTGATGCAATATAGCGGTCTATATAGTCAAGATTTTCCACTGGTAACAGGATTCTGTCTTCTCCCACGTACTCAATTACTATAAAATCTTTGATACCGCCTAGTATTTCTGCTTGTTCTATCTTTTTAAATATCCCCACACCATAGTCTTCATGCACAACATAATCACCCGCTTTTAAATCATCAAGCATGATAGAACTTTTTCTGCGACGGCGTTGTTTGCTTGGTTTGTTAAGAGAGATGATAAGCTCATCTTCGGTGAGAATATTTAGGATATAAGGAGCGTAAACTTCAGTGATATTTGTAAATTCGTACAGTCCTACTTGTTTCATAACAGCTTTATTGGCTGCGATGACGGTAATTTTTTTCTCTTTATGAACACGTAAAAGTGTAAAGAGATCTGTAACGACAAGCTCTTTTGTGCTATCGCTAGCAACAAGCGTTTCACACTCAAAAAACTCTCTCTTGATTGTTGGATGATTGAGTGCGTACGCATCTTCTATGATATTGTCTAGATTTTTACTTTTGGCGAGTTTTTTATTTTCTAAAAAATTCTCTGCCATCTCGTTTAGGTGCCACAGCCCTAAAGAAGCGATATCTTTTATAAATGCATCATAAGAAGAGTTTGCGGTGCGCTCTTCAAGTATCTGAAAATCTTTTTCGTTCAGAGAAAAAAATGCAGGAGTTATCTCTATCATCTCTAGCTCTTCACCCATAGTTCTTTGGGTTTCAAGCTCAAAATATTTTATCTGTTCAATCTCAGTATCAAAGAGCGAAATACGAATAGGAGCTTTAAATGAAGGGATAAATATATCTATAATATCTCCACGATGAGAGATCTCCCCCTCCATCTGCACCATATCTACGAAGCTATATCCCCATGAAAATGTTTTCTCTTTAAACTCTCGTAAATCGATAGTTGTACCAAACTCAATGACAAAAGCTTCTAAAAGCTCTTTCTTTGGCATGTGAAATAAAAGGGTTTTAAGAGGGGAGATAATAAGAGGTTTTTTCTTAGCATAAAAATAGGTACGAAGTGCATTAAAGAGAAGATGCAACTCCTCCTTATACACACGCAAATCATCCCCAAAAGTTGCTCGAAAGTCGGGAAAGAGTAAAACATCTTTGTTAAAAAACTTCGCAACACTTGAGAGTTCATTTGCCTCTTTGGCATCTTCGCAAACCAAAATATCTATTGTATTTTGGTTCTTTTTAAAGTATTCGTATAAAGCGCCTTGAGACATAAGTTTCCTCTTTTTTTAGTCTTGATATTGTATCAAACTAAGTTAAAGGAGGGCTTGCTTACTTGCTACTCTTTTGTAATTTGTGGCTTCTCTTTGAGTGTTGAAAGTGCACTTGTGCCATTTTTTTTCACAACACTATTTCCTTCAAAAATCCCTTTCGCTTCTATGACGAGCTCTGAAGATTCTATAGAACCACTTACACGTCCAAGTGCTTTTATCTCAACACGTTCAGCGTGAACTGTACCTTCAATGCATCCTTGAACTACAAGTCTTTGCGTTGTTACATCCCCTTTGATGTGCCCATTTTTACCTATGTTGACCTCTTTTTGAGAGTTAATAGTTCCCTCAAATTCTCCATCAACATATAAATTACAAGTGAGATTCATCTCACCCTTTATTGATGATCCGGTTGTAATGATGGTAGTGTTTGTGTCGGCTTTGGGACTTTGATGTGTGCTGTCGCTGTTATTAAAGATTGCCATGGTATGCTTTTTTCCTTTTCAAAAATATCTTGATAATTTTTCACATTCCATTTAATAAACCAATAAGGGTTTAACGCTCTTGAGAAAAACCTTATTTCATAATGAAGATGTGGTCCGTTACTCATCCCTGTACTACCTGAGTAGCCTATTAGTTCACCTTTTTTTATGAATGAGCTGTATTTTATCACAACTTTATTTAAATGCCCAAAGTAGGTTTTAAATCCATAGTTATGCTCTAAAATAATGAGATTTCCATAGCCACTTTTTTCATGATAACCAGCATATTCCACAATCCCATCTGCTGTTGCATAGACAGGTGTACCCATAGGCGCCTTTAAATCTGTGCCACGGTGCATCTCTCTGCGCCCTAGTGTAGGGTGGACGCGGTAACCAAATTTACTTGTAATCCCTTCATAAGGAACGGGGGAGCCATTTGGAATAAACTGCAAAAGTGTAGCTCTATTTTCTGAAGTCATTTTAGTAAGATTGACACGCTCTACAAGTGAAGTTGTATCGTCCAAAGAGAGCCCTATCATCAGTTCTATCTCAGAGAGTGAGTCAGAAACTTCTGAAAGCTCCTCTTTTTTTGCATCAAGCTCTTTTTGCGTATTTTCAATATTTTGTTTAAGATATTTATTGCGATCTACGAGTGTTTGATATGCAAGTTCTATTTGAAGTCGTTTTTTTTCTATCTTCTCTACCGAGTAGTTAAGGTATAAGATTGTGCTCACAGCTATAAGCCCTATCGCTAACAAGAATAAAAAAGCATAAAAAAGAGCTTTTTTAACAAAGTTATGGAGATTAAACTGCTTGACTCCATTGTCATCATGGATTGTAATTGTAAAATGGTTATTCAAATCTTTACCTATTTTTTAAAAATTGTTCTGCAACACTAAAGGATCCAAAAACCAAATAAGTGTACTCTTTTTGTAGAGTTCCATCAAAAGATTTATAGCTAATTCCTAGTTCCTCTAATGCCTCTTGAAGCAGATTACGTGCCACTATCCGCTTATCCTCTATAGCTATAATTTCGACAGATAAAAGAATTGGTCTTAAGATTGTTAGAATAGCTTTATAATCTTTATCTTTATAGCTGTTATACACTAAAATCACTTTTTTATCTTTCAATGATTCTGCGATAGATGTAGCTGCAAGGGGATTATGTCCAACATCAAGATAGATATTTTCCTCTATCTGACTCAAACGCCCAAAGAGTCGTGCGTTGTTAAAATCTTTACTCTCCCAATCTATCTCTAAAAATTCAAGTGCAGCGATAGCAAGTTTGAGATTTTGCACAAGATAGTTTGGCAAAGCAAGATTGATGCTAATTGTGGTGATTTTATCTTTTTTTTCTGGCTTTAAAAGTGTATCTATGCGAAAAATCTCTCCACCTTTTTGGTTTGCTATCTTTTGTGCAACTTCATACACTTCTTTGTATTTTTGCTCTGCTAGGATGGCATGTGTTTGCATTGCATTTATCTTCGTTTGTGCTATCTCTTCGATTGAATTGCCTAAAAATGATTGGTGGTCAAAATCTATTGGAGTGATAAGGGTAAGTGTTTTAGGAAATACTGCTGTTGCATCATGTTCTCCACCTAATCCCGCTTCAAGTACTACATACTCACATTTTGCATACACCACCATCGCTAGAAGGGTTGTATACTCAAAATAACTCAGAGATTCACTCTCCTCTTTGGTAAGAAGTGTTTGTAAGTGGATATGCGCTTTTTCTAAAACCTCATCACGTACATCTACACCATCAAGCCAGATGCGCTCATTAAACTTTAAAATATGGGGTGAGGTGTAATGCCCTACTCCATATCCACGGTTAAAAAGAGCAGTTGCTAAAAAGCGACCAGTTGTCCCTTTACCATTAGTTCCTATAAGATGGATTATTTTTGGAGTACTTAGATATGGTTGTAGTTTTTTATACACTCTTGGCATACGTGTATAATCGATCACATCATAATAAAGTGGTTTAGTATCTAGATATTGTTTTAACATGCCATAGTTTAGGAGACAACCCTATTGCGCCCATCATTTTTTGCTTTATAAAGTTTTGCATCCGCATGTTCTAGAAGCTGTTTAAGCGTATCTACCTCGGTACGTTCGCCTACGCCACAACTCACACTCACCTCGATAGTAGCACCTCGAAATAAAAAACGAGTTTTCTCTACTTGCGCTCTTACCTTTTCAGCAAAAATAGCTGCTGCATCTTTTGAGGTATCAGCTAACAGTGCAATAAACTCTTCCCCTCCATAACGTCCTATAATATCATTTGTTCTGCTCTCTTTTTTGAGAATCTTTGCAAATGCTGCAAGAACAGCATCTCCTGCTTCATGCCCAAAAGTATCATTGATTTTTTTAAAATGGTCTAAATCAAAAAATATAATACTAAAGGTATGCCCATAACGGCTAAAAGAGGCTTCATGCATATGTAAAAATTCATTCAGCGCTCTTTTATTGTAAAGCTTTGTTAAAAAGTCCTCTTTCGATTCCTCTTTTGCTTTTTTGAGCTCTTTTTCTAACTCTATAATCTTTGCACCCATCATTTTTACTTGCCCATTATGGTGCCTTAATTCATCACTTAGAGTTTTTGTATTTGTTTCCAAGGCAGTTGCTATTTTAAAAAGTTTTGTATGTGCAGTTTTAAAATCACTTATATTCTCGCTCTTATATGTGTCGAGTTCATTTTTTATATTTTGAATCTCTATAGTGGAGCTATCTGACTTTTCAATCATATCTATAAGGCTAAGGGAAAGCTTTGCCACCACACCATCAAGGGAAATTATCATATCTCCCAAGCTCTCTTTATCAAGGGCAATACGAAGGCTAATGGCAGTTCGTATCTCTTCTTGTGTTGTATCTTCTAAAAGAAGTGTAGGATTTTCCTCTATCTTTTTGCTAAGAGCTGCAATCTTTGCATCGATAACAGAAGCAATAGAAGGAACAAAAGAGGAGATAAGTGAAGAGGCTATCTTTTCTAATTGTTCTTGCGAGATTGCTTGCGTCTTATCTGCTGCCATTATATTTAAAGATGTAATAGTTTTTTTGAGATTTTCTTTATCGATTATCCCCAGTGCCGAGAGCTCTTCTAGATATGTATCATCGTAACTTGTAATAAAATTGCTCCATAATTGTATAAATGGTTCTATATGTGCAGAGGTTGGGTGAGAGTCAAGCATCTCCATCGTTTTTTGCGCGAGTGTGCTTGCTTCTTTATTGTGAAGGAGCAAAATAACTTGTGCGATACATTTGCTTAGGTCATTTTGTACTTCTAGAAGTTCAGCATTTTTTGTAGGGTTTGTACGGTTGAGTCTAGAGATTACAAAACGGACAAATTCAGAGACAGATTTAATTCTATACTGTTCAAGCTCTTTTTGAAACTCTTTATTGAGTGTTTTTTGAAAACGTTCCACATGTCTACAATCTTCAACTCTTACAGATGCAAGCTCTGCTTCTTTACAAAAAGCTTCCGCATAAAAATCTGGAGTTAAGAGTTTATCTTCTTTTTCTAGCCTTTTAAGTGCTTTATCTATAATCATCTGGATAGTCATTTTTTTGCCCCTTCGGCTGATACTTGCGCCACAAAGGCATTGATTGCTTTTTGTGCACTCATTTTAATAGCATCAAAACGCTCTTGATCGGTGACTATAGCATTTGGCTGGACATTAAAATCATACGTACCTTTTGTTGCATAAAGCTTGGTTTTCTCTTTCCCTATTTTTGTAATTTGTAAAGAAAGAACCATGCGATACGCCACAATATATCCATCTTCATTGTACTGAATTGGACTATAAGAGGGATTTGCAATACTTAACACTAAATG
>JAVETY010000065.1:0-9921 GCA_034005815.1 Sulfurimonadaceae bacterium
TAATAATACCAATCTCTACATAAGCTCGATAGTGTGCTTTTAATGGTTCGTAAAACCAAGCTTTGTTTTCAGTTGATTCAAGATATTTAATATGTTTTGTATCTTTAAATATAAGAAGTGCTTTTTGATATGTTTTTAATTTTTTGATATCAATTTGTTTTTCTTCTCCATCTTCTGGGTCGAAAACAGTAGCTTTACCGTGAGATTTTTTCAAATAGACGAGGGGATTATTATTAGTATCTAGTATTATACTTGGTAAAAAGTGATTGGCAATAGACTCAGCAGATATGTTTTTTTCTATAGCATTTAGGTTGAAGTTTTTGAAAATTTCCAGTGCTTGATTACTGTCAAAAGTTTCACTTTTTATAAAAAAAGCACTAAGAGTCTTAAAGCTAATATCACCAAAATGAAAATCTAATATATTCTTAACACACTTTAGGAGTGGGCTTTGTTCAAAACTCTCTTCTAATGGCACTTGATTTATGAACCTTACGTTATGTATTTTGATGAATTATATCTGAAAAACTTATTAAAAAAATTACTTTTAGATAAGTCTTTAGTTACTACAACGTATTGATGAAAAAATAAGTTTTTTAATAATCAATAGAGTTATTTATTGAATAAAATTGAGCCTAGTCTGACCATATTTGAGCCACAAGTGATAGCAAGTTCAAAATCCCCACTCATGCCCATAGAACAGATAGTCGCACCTTCTAACTCTTTATATATGGCATGTGTTGTTAAAAAGCTTTGTTTTATTATCTCTTTATCATCTGTGTGTGCACCGATACTCATCACACCTTTTAAGATAATATTTGGACACTCTTTTTGAATCTGTTTATATATGGCATGTGCCTCTTCTGGCATAACTCCTGATTTAGAATCCTCTTTTGCTGAGTTTATCTGTAGGAGTGCTGAGAGGTTTTGACCGCGAGCCTCTAGCTTTTTTTGGAGTTCTTGGGCTAGTTCAAGAGAGTCAAGTGCATGAAAGAGTGCAGGATTGATATCTAAAAGATTATTGATTTTATTTTTTTGAAGAGTTCCTAAAAAATGCCACTCTATTGGAAGTTCATCGAGCGTTTGTGATTTCGTACGTAAGTCTTGCACCTTGTTTTCACCAAAAGCACGTTGCCCTATAGTATAAAGCGCTTCAATCTCTTGGCATGTGGAATATTTGCTCACTGCGACGATTTTTACTATGTGGTGAGGATTGACTTGAAGTCTTGCAAACTCTATCCTTCGTATCACATCATCAATATAAATTTTATACTCTTCTTGTGTCATTTTTTTATCCTATAAGTCTATTTATATCATTAAAAAGTCCGAGCCCCATAAGAGAAAAAAGGACAACCCATCCAGCGATGGTAAGTTTTATAAGTATTGCTTCACTTGGAGCGTGACGGGTGATAAATTCATAGAGATTAATCATAATATGTCCACCATCAAGTGCGGGAATAGGAAGGAGATTAAGTACTCCTAAGTTTACAGAGATAAGTGCGGCAAAAAATAAAACAGCCATCCATCCAGCATCAGTTGCATCAGATGTAAGCTTAACGATACTTATAACTCCACCGAGCTCACTCGCAGGGACATCTCCAAAAAGAAGTTTTTTCACCCCTGTAAAGATGAGAGTAGAAGCAAAAATAGTTTGCTCTTTTGCAAAGGAGAGTACTTCAACAAAATCGAGTTCTAGCTTATGTGTAACTCCTGCACTCTTAATCCCAACCATCTTTTTTTGTATCACATCGCCAAATATATCAGTAGTTTCTTGGAGATGCGGGGTGAGGATTTTATACTTTATCTCATTTTCTCTTTGCACTTGAAACTCTAAGCTTCCAGGAGCCTCTTCGATAAGAGCTGCTAACGATTTCCACGAAGATATATTAACTCCATTAATAGCTAAAACTTTATCATTTGCCTTGAGCCCAGCTTCTGCTGCTGGAGAGTTTTCTACAATTTCACCTATTACAGGGGAGAGTACATTTGGACCACCAAAAGCTATAAAGATATAAAGAAAAAAAGCTAAAACAAAGTTTGCAAAAGGACCAGCAAGGAGGATAAAAATACGTTGTAATGGCGTTTTGGTATTATAACTATCATCATCATAACTTTTTTTAGTAGGATCGCTATCATCTTGACCCTTCATCTGAACATAACCACCAAGTGGAATCATAGCGATGCGCCATTCTGTTCCCCAAGCTCTCAATGAAGCTACTTTCTTTCCAAAACCAATACTAAAAACCTCTACATAGACACCCATAGCACGCGCTGCCATATAGTGACCTAGTTCATGAAAAAATATAAGTGCAGAAAGCACTAAAAGTGATACGAAGATACTCATTTTACTGCCTCATTTTTAAATGAATTTTTAAATCCCCACATATATTCAAATCCAGAATAAACTGTAAGTGCTACAGCAATCCAAAGTAATATATCGCCAAAAGGCCAGTGCATAAGTAAAAATCCTATTGCAATCATTTGTGAAACTGTTTTGGTTTTTCCAGCCCAGCTCGCTTTTACGCTTATACCCTCAGATATGGCAACGGTGCGTACTCCTGTGATAAAGAGCTCACGTACTAATATGATATAAATCGCCCATACATTTGCTTCTCCTACCATCATAAGTCCCAAAAATGCAGCAATAGTGAGCATTTTATCAGCAAGTGGGTCTAAGATAGCACCAAGAAGCGTTGCCTGATCTAGCTCTCTTGCGATATAACCATCAAAAAAATCGGTAATAGAAGCAAGAACAAAAAGAAGTGCAGCTGCATAATAGCTCCATGTGATATGAAAACCATTTTCTGTGAAAAGTTCTGGGTTTAATATAATCCAAAACATCAAGGGTGCAAGGAGTATACGGATAGAAGCAAGTGTATTGGGTGTGTTTAGCAAAGAGTCTCACTTTTTTGCTTGCAAGTATATCTTTTTTTTACTTATTGCTACTTAATTCAAGCTCTATAGCCTTGTTAACACACGAGTCTATCGATGTTGTGTAGGAGATGATTGGATTTATATATTCAGGAAAATATTTAGCAGTTGTATGCCCTATAGATATCGCTTTATAGCTTGGTTTCCACTCAAAGTTTTTTAAAAAACAATCAATAGTAGAAGGGGAAGAGAAGATAATATAGGAGTTAAGAGGAAGCTCTTTTATCTTCAAATCAGTATTGCAAACATTTTCATACACAACAACATTATCACAATTTATTTTTGCATTATCTAAAATCTCAATAAGGTTAGATACCACTGTTTTTCCACGTAAATAAAGCACTTTTTTGCCATCAAGCTCACCAACTAGCTCACTTGCAAATTCATTACCATGTTTTGTGATACCTACAAATTTTAACTTTCCGCCAAGACGTTTTACTGTTTTTGCAGTTCCAGAAGCTATAGTATATGCAGGGATACTTCTCCAGTTTTTATTAAAAGAATCGATTGCCATAACGCTATTTTTAGAGGTAAAAACAAGAGCATCATATTTTGTAAAATCTATATCACTCTCTAAATAGTTGATTTTATAAACTGGTAGGCTTTTTGCATTTTGAACTTTTTTATCTCCAAGGGTGAAAATATTCATATTTTTTATTTTTATTTTCATAGTAAAAGATTCTAGAATTTGTTTTATAAAGCCTTTTTTTACTTTTCTTTTATCTACTAAAATGACACTTTTGTCTTTTTTGACTTCATAGTCAAGTTTATTTTTGCTAAGTTCATATGTAAGTTTCATAAGTTCATCATATCTTTGTGAAGGAGTGTAGGTAGTATCTGGAATAAATGTATGGGAATTTACATTGTATTCGTAATATAAAAGATTGAGTCTATTTATCATGTTAGTTAAATTAATCATCAAACCATTGTACCTTAAATTGTTAAATTTATTTGTTTTATTAAAGTTTTTTTATGTTTTATTTAAAAATTGTTCTTTTTTTATTTAAAATGAGTCAAAGAGATTTAATTCTCTTTGATTTATTGAAATGTTGTACCACCATCTATAATAATAGTTTGTCCTGTAAGCCATGAAGACTCTTTACCACATAGAAAAAGACACGCACCAGTTAAATCCTCTGCTTCACCCATACGACTAAGTGGAGAACGTCTTACTACTTCTGATTTTACCTCTTCATAGTTAGGAAATGCTTTAAGTGCATCTGTATCAATTGGACCACCGCTTACTGCATTGACACGGATATTTTTTTCACCAAGTTCTGCTGCTGCGTAACGTACCATCGCTTCCACTGCCGCTTTATTGGTTCCGTGGCCTGCATAGTTTGGAGTATATACTAGGTTTCCAGTTGAACTCATACTTATGATACTTCCACCACCAGTTTTTTCCATTCTTTTCGCTGCTTCTTGTGCACCTACAACGAATGCATCTACTGTTGCAGTCCAGATATTGTTAAGACCTTTTGGTTTAAGACGCATAAAAGGACCAAATCCACCAACAACAGCACGTCCAGAGATAATAGCATTAGAGATAAAAAAGTCTAAACGATTAAAATCTTCATCAAATGATATAAAAACATCTTTGTATGTTTCAGGTTCTAAAATATCTAGTTTATAAGCTTTTGCTTTAACACCATACTTTGTTTCTATATCAGCAATGATTTCTAAAGCTGTATCCGCTTTTGTTGCATAAGTAAATGCTATATCACACCCTTTTGCAGCAAAAGCATATACGATTGCTTTTCCTATTCCACGTGTTCCACCGCTGATGAAGAGAGTTTTTCCTGTCATTAAAATCCTTTGATTGTATAATTTTTCATTACATTTTCTATTTTTTGCATATTTTCTTTACTTGGAGGTGTAAGGGGTAAACGATATTCTAGAGTTTCTAAAAGACCTGCTATATACATAGCTGCTTTAATTGGAATTGGATTTGATTCACAAAACATTATTTTATTTAAAGGGTAAAGCATATCATTGATAGCTTTTGAGCCTGCAAAATCACCCATAAGCGCTAAGCGTACAAGTTCACTTTTTAAATCAGGCATTAGGTTGGAAGTAACAGAGGTGATACCAGCGCCACCATTTGCAAGTATTGGATAATCAATCGCATCATCACCTGAGAATACTTTGAGTTTTGGAGCACGTGACAATAGTTCTACAGTGCGCTCCAAACTTCCAGTTGCTTCTTTGATTCCATAAATATTCGGTACATCATTAAAAAGACGAATCACAGTATCAGCAGTTATATCAACAGCCGTGCGTCCTGGAACATTGTAGAGCATAAATGGAATATCACTAACAGCTTCAGCAATCGCTTTATAGTGAAGATAAAGACCCTCTTGCGTTGGTTTATTGTAGTATGGACTGACGGAAAAAATTGCATCCACACCTATCTCTTTTGCATTTTTAGCGATTTGGATAGCTTCTGCTGTGGAGTTACTTCCTGCACCTGCTAGAACTTTTGTATTTGTACCTTTACAAACTTCTACCGCAATTTGCATACATCTTTTATCCTCATCATAGGTGAGTGTTGCACTCTCTCCCGTTGTTCCTACGGGGCAGACTGCATTGATGCCATTGTCAATTTGTCTTTGTATTAGTTTTGCGTAGGTTTGCTCATCTAATTTACCATTTTTAAATGGCGTGATGAGTGCTGTTGAAGAACCTGTTACGATATTCATCTGAGTCACCCTTAAAAAATATTGTGCAATTATAGCTAAAAAGTTTTAAACTATAATTTTACTTTATTACGAGAGATTAAAAAAAAAGAGTTTAAAAGAAGTTAATAAGTTTCTTCTAAAGTAGAAATTGATTTGATTGTTAACAAATCAGGGTAAAATCTCAAGTATGAAAAATATAATAATAACTTTAATTCTTACTTTCTCTTTAAATGCGTTTGCAGATAGCGTCAATGGGCGTGTGGCACTTCATGAGAGTGTCTATAATGAAGAGTATAAGCTAACGAAACAGCTTCTAGAAGAGGGCGCTGATACAGAAGCACGTACAAAAGCGGGGCTTACACCTTTACATATAGCGATAAAAAAAAGAGATTTAGAGATGGCAGCTATGCTTTTAGCTCATGGAGCTGATATCAATGCACAAGATAATAATAAAAATACCCCACTCATACTTGCTGTAAAGAAAAAAAACATAGAGCTAGTGAAGTTCTTAGTTTTAAACCATGCAGATGTAAATTTACCAAATAATGAGGGGATAACCCCACTGCATCAAGCGTCGTATAGTGCAAATCCAGTAATAGTTGAATTTCTACTCGATACTGGTGCCGATACAACACTACGTTCAAATCAAGGATATAGAGCTTTTGATTTTGCTGTAATGCAAAACAATCTTTCTATTATTGAGATTTTAAAATTATATGAGAGTGAGAAAAGATGAAGATTATAATCAACGGTGAAATAAAAGAGTTCAAAGAGGAGATAACTTTATTAGAAGTGCTAAATCTACTCTCTATAGAAGATAAAGTGATGGCAGCTGCCATAAACATGCAAATCGTCAAACAAAATGATTGGAATACGCATAAACTTTGTGATGGAGATGCTCTAGAGTTACTCGACTTTGTTGGAGGCGGGTGAGGTCTCAACTGCAGCAACTGCTATAGCATACTCTCCATCATGTGTAATGGAGATACTTGTGTGTTTGATGGAGAAGTTGAGTCTTAATTTTTCTGATGGAATAAGTAGAGGTGCTCCTTTTAGAGTTTTCTCTACTACCATGTCATAAAAAGAACACTCTGCTCCAATACCTACACCCAAAGCTTTTGAAAAAGCCTCTTTTGCTGCCCAAAATCCAGCAGCAGTTTTATGGTTTTTGACTAATTTTATCTCTTCTGGTTGTAAAAAACGAAGGAGTGCTTTATCACCAAAGCGCTCCACTAACCTCTGCATACGAGAGATTTTTATAATATCAACACCAATCATCTACTGAATAACAAACTCTGTAAAATAAAGACCTTTTATTTGACCATCGGAAAGGATGGCATTGAGTGTATCGATAATTTGAAGTGAAACTTTTTGTTTCCCTTTTGGAGATGAAATTTCTTCGAGTGTTTTTGAAGTTAAAATACGGATAACTTTATCACGAACAACTGGAATTTTATTATCTAATTCTGCTGCTATATGTTTTCCATTTAACTCTAAAGACATAGTTACTTTAAGGTATCTGCGTCCTGCATCACTTTTGAGGTTGACGGTAAATGTATCAAGTGGATAAAGAATACCAATTTCACTTAAACGTCTATTATCTTCACCATCATCCATAGCAGAGAGTGGGCGTGTGGTAGTTTTTTCTCTTACTTGAGGAGCATTTTGTACTTGATGTTGTGGCTCATCTGAACCCATCAAAAGAACTGTAATCACAGCTCCTACAATAATAATAAGTGCAAGTACAACGATAATAACAATGAGTAAAAGACTACTCGATTTTTTCTCTGATTTCTCGTTTTTATTTTCTTCTTCGGCCATAGTGTCTCCTCGGGTTAACTAATTACTTTAATATTTAAAGTTTTTACAATCTCTTCAAAAATTGCACCTGCTTCTCTCTCTACATCATCATGATATTCAAGAACTGTTACATCTTTTGTATCTGAGATGCTACAAACATAACTTTGTGGCTTGATTGGATATTTTGCTGTAATAGCATCGAGGGTTTTGCAAACAAGTGCACCTTCCTCTTTTCCTTCATAAGCTATTGAAATTTTAGAGTATTTTTCTTCACTTCTAAACTGCGCATCTATCATAAAATCCCTTTGTGCAAATGTAAATGCTTGATTATACTTACAATATCTATAAAGTAATTTTAATTCATATTATTTCAGAACCATTCAAGAAGTTTTGTTACTTCATCGACCACATATGTTTTGATAGCCGTTTTTTCGAGTGGTTTTTTTGGAACAAGTGCTTTTGCAATATTTTGCATTCTCGCTTCTTTAAGACGCGTATCAAGTGCGTAAACCTCTCTCACATCCCCTACTAGAGAAACTTCTCCTATAAAAATAGTCTCTTTGGAAATGGCGCGATCTCTAAAGCTACTAATAATTGCAGCAAGTATCGCTAAATCCGCTGATGTTTCATTGATTTTTATACCACCTGTGATATTGATAAACACATCATATCCAGAAAGTGGAATCTCAAGTTTACGCTCTAGAAGTGCTAAGAGCATATTAAGTCTATTAGTATCAAAACCTGTTGCTTGACGCTTAGAATTAGGGGAGTGTGACTGTGAAACAAGTGCTTGCACTTCAAGGATAATAGGGCGTGAACCCTCCATCACAACAGTAAGAGCAGAACCCGCTTGCTCAGAATTACGGTTGAAAAACCGAGATGCCACATCAGTTGCCGAGATAAGCCCTTCACTTCGCATCTCAAAAACACCTATCTCACTCGTAGGTCCAAAACGATTTTTAAATCCTCTCAGAATTCGAAGCTCTTGGGATGAATCCCCCTCAAAATATAAAACCGTATCTACCATATGTTCAAGCACCCGTGGACCTGCAATCGATCCCTCTTTCGTAATATGTCCGATGATAAAAATTGCTATATCTTGCTCTTTTGCAATGCGCATTAACTCAAATGTGATTTGACGTACTTGTGTCACAGAACCAGGGGCTGATGTGATGTTTTCTGAGTAAAGAGTTTGGATAGAGTCGATGATTAAAAACTCATATTTGCGATGTTTTAACTCTACTAACACTTGTTCTAAGCGGATTTCACTTAAAAGATAAAGCGTTTCTTGGTTTGATTTTAAACGATTTGCGCGGAGTTTTATCTGCCCTGCGGATTCTTCACCAGTGACATAAAGCACATTTTTACCAAGAGATGCTATATTGGAGCCTACTTTTAAAAGTAAAGTTGATTTTCCAACCCCAGGGCTTCCACCGATGAGTGTAAGAGATCCTGGAACTACGCCTCCACCTAAAACCATATCAAGCTCTTTATCGAGAGAACTATAGCGATAGACCTCATTTTCTACGATTTGTGTGATACTAATCGCTTTTGCATCACTATGTGCAGCTGATTTTGTATGTTTGACTACTTCTTGTTGGTGCTCATTTAGCTCTATAAAAGAATCCCATCCACCACAGTTTGTACATTTTCCCATCCATTTTGGAGTGGTCATTCCACAATGTTGACACTCGAAGAGGATTTTTTTCTTTGCCATTTTTGATCCATTTAATTATTTAGAAGAATTATACACTTGTGACATGCCATAAAGAGAAAAAGTTGACAAAATGCAATAGAAGTGAAAAAGTTAAAAGTTTAAAAAATCAAAGTACAATTATAAAAAAATAAAGGAATCGCAGATGAGAATCGTACTTTTTTTACTAACAAACTTTGCAATTATGGCAGTTTTACTCTTAACTACAAAGCTTTTAGGTCTTGATAAAGCGATGGGGAGTGATTATAGTGCTCTTTTTATTTTTGCTTTGGTTATTGGTATGGGTGGAAGTTTTATCTCATTATTACTCTCTAAATGGATGGCTAAAAAGTCTATGGGAGTTGTGGTCGTGGACCCAAATAATATAAGTGATAGTCGTATAAGAGTACTCTATAAACAGGTTGAAGAGATAAGTCATAAAGCAGGGATAAAAACACCTGAGTTTGGAGTCTATCAAGGTACGCCCAATGCATTTGCAACAGGTTGGAATAAAAATGATGCTTTGGTCGCAGTCTCAACAGGTTTGATGGATGTGATGAGTGCTGATGAGATTGAAGCTGTTTTAGCACATGAGATAGGGCATGTGGCAAATGGCGATATGGTAACACTCTCACTTATCCAAGGGGTTGTGAATGCTCTAGTGATTTTCTTAGCACGTATTGTTGGTGGCATCATCGATAAGGCAATTTTCAAATCACGTAATGGTTATGGCATGGGATATTATGCATCAGTATTTATTGCTGAGATGGTACTTGGAGTTCTTGCATCGATTATTGTTATGTGGTTTAGTCGTTTTCGTGA